>CAYJIX010000074.1:0-9311 GCA_964370375.1 uncultured Desulfovibrionaceae bacterium
CCTACAAGCTTGCAAGGGCCCTGTCCAAATCGTCAAGGCTTGGTTCTACAGGGATGGGTTTGCGATCTTCACACGCTTTGACGGCTGACGCGATGTCTTTTAGTCCTGAACCTGTGACAAGTATTGCCACGGTATCGTCCTTGTTCAACAGGCCCTGTTCAGCCGCTTTAAGGGCACCTGCCCAAGCTGCTGCAGCGGCAGGTTCGGCAAAAACGCCGCTTTTTTGTGCAAGGTCAGGTATGGCGGCTACAATGGCCTCGTCTGACACGGTGATGAAGGTGCCGTTTGTTTCTGTAACAGCTGACATGGCCTTAACCCTGTCACGGGGCAGGCCCGCTGCAATGGAATCGGCCACGGTGTTTGCTGTGATGGGCTGCTTTTCTAAAACATTTTCGCCGTTTGCCAAGGCTTCTGCCAAAAAGTTGCTGCCTTTAGCTTGCACACCATAAAGGCGCGGCATTTTGTCAATAAGGCCAAGGGCCATAAGATCTCGAAAACCTTTGTGAATACCTGCAATAATGCAGCCATCGCCCACGCTGACAAACAGGGCGTCAGGAGCCTTCCAGCCCATTTGTTCGCACAATTCATAAGCCGCTGTTTTTTTGCCTTCAGCCATAAAGGGATTATAGGCCGTATTGCGATTGTACCAGTTCATGCGTTTGCAGGCGGCAAGGCACAATTCAAAGGCTTGGTCATAGCTTCCTTGCACGGTAAAAACCTTGGCTCCATAGGCCAAAAGTTGGGCGATTTTTGCCGCAGGCGCGCTTGCAGGAACAAAAATAACGCACGATTTCCCCATGGCAGCAGACATGCCTGCAAGGGCGGCGGCAGCGTTGCCTGTGCTTGCTGTGGCTGTCATTGTTGCGCCAAGCGCGTGGGCATGGGCTACGGCAAGGGCGCTGGCCCTGTCTTTAAACGAGGCAGTGGGCGAACGTCCGTCATCCTTGACAAGGACAAATTTCACGCCAAGCTCATGGGCAAGGCGCGGCGCAGACGAAATAGGCGTTGCCCCCACAAGAACAGAAGGTACAGGCGCATCAAGGGGGAGCGGCAGCATGGCCCTGTACCGCCACATGCCGTCATTGCGTGAGGTTTGGATATTGCCTGCTAGGGCTTCGCGTGCGGCGTCATAATCGTATTGCACATCAAGGATGCCTTCGTTGCCGTGCAAGGGGCACACATAGTCCACTTCACCGACATTGTATGTTTTTTCGCAAACAACACAGCGGTATCCTGTTACAAAAGGGCCTGTTATCGGTTTTGTCATGACTATAATCCTTGTTTATATTTTTATAGGTGGTTGCAATGTAACGCTTATTGTTGACGGATTGTGTGATGCAGCGTGTCCAACGCTTGAAAAAGACAGGCGTCTGCAGGTTGATTGTTCATACAAAGCTTGAGCGAATCTTCAATATTTGCTCGTACATCGCTTGCTATACTGCGTCGCATAAGCGGCGGCACAATAAGCACAGCTTGCAGCGGTGTTTCAGTGTTCACGCCTAAAAAAAGCGTGTCGTTTTCAAGCTCGGGCAGGGTTATGGCCCCTTTTGTAATGTGCAAAAGCACCGAAACTCCCCAATCTTCATGAAATTGGCGGCGCACCGCGTGCAGGGCGTCTTTACCTTGTTCTGTAAGGATATTGTGCTTGTCAGAAATAGAGTTTCTGGCCACAAGCTCATCAAAACGCCGTTCAAAATTGTACCAAAACGACACACAAATCCCAACAAAAACAGCCACTAAAAGCATGTGCCGTAAAAAGGGGGCTCCTGCTTTGGCGCTGATCGAAAACGGATTCTTGAGCATGTTTATTCTGCTTTGCCCTTTGCGCTGCCGGCCTCATGGATCCACTCTTTAAGCGGCGTTTCCATGATGGAGCGGATTTTGGCTAGGGCCTCTTCGCTTTTTGCTTCAAAGCGTGTCACAAGGACAGGCTGCGTGTTGGAGGCGCGGATAAGCCCCCACCCGTCGGCAAAGCGCACACGCGCGCCGTCAATGTCGGTGGTTTCGTACAGGGGTTTAAAATGCGCTTTGGCTTTTTCTACCACGGCAAATTTTACGTCATCGGGGCATGGGATGTTGATTTCGCTGGTAGAAAAGGCAGAAGGCCAGCCGGGCAGGGCCGAAAGGGGCACGTTTTGTGCCGAAAACAGGTCTAAAAACCGTGCAGCTCCATAAATGGCGTCGTCAAAACCGTACCAATTGTCGCTAAAAAACATATGACCGGACATCTCTCCAGCCAAAGGACATTTGATGCTTTGCATCTTCGCTTTAATGATAGAATGGCCCGTTGTCCACATAAGGGGCGTGCCGCCATGCTTTTTGATATCGTCAAACAAACGTTCAGAACACTTCACATCGCCCATAATCGTGACGCCAGGCTTGCGCTGTAAAAGTTCGCGCGCGTACAAAGATAACAATTCGTCACCGTACAAAAGTCGGCCCGTATCATCCACAACGCCCAGCCTGTCGGCATCACCGTCAAGGCCAATGCCAAAATCTGCTTTTTCTTCCAGCACCTTGGCCATAAGGTCTTGCATGTTGGCTGCAACAACAGGGTCTGGATGATGGTTTGGAAAATCAGGATGCGGATCACAATAAAGGGGGATAACATCTGCCCCCATGCTTTGCAAAAGCTCTGCGCAAATTTCACCCCCTGCACCGTTGCCGCCGTCCACCACAACCTTTAAGGGGCGTTTTAGGCGCACCCTTTCAAGCACAGCTTCTTTATACGCAGGCAAAACGTCAAAGGTAGAGGCAATGCCTTGCCCCTCTTCAAAATCTTGCGCTTCAAACAGGGCTTTGATGCGTAAAATTTCGTCCCCATGGATGGTGGCTGTGCCTGCCCATACTTTAAAACCGTTATATTCGGATGGGTTATGACTGGCTGTAATCATAACGCCGCCGGTGCGCTCTAAATGGGTTACGGCAAAATACAAAACAGGAGTCGGCACCATTCCCACCGAAACCACATCCACGCCCGTGGACAAAAGGCCCCGCGTCAGGCTGACATGATAAGCAGGCGATGAATGACGGCAATCATAGCCAAGCACCACGTCATGGATGCCGCGGCGTACAAAATAGGTCCCCATGGCTTGCCCTAAACGTTGAACCCAAGCCTCGTCAAAATCTTTATCCACCACGCCGCGTATGTCATACGCGCGAAATACATTGCCTGCCTTCATGTTTGATTCCTTTATTTTTCTTGAACTTTTTCTTTAATTTGTATATGTGTTGCTTTGTTCTGTTTTTCACAAGTCGTATAAATTACATATAGGCTGTTCCCTAGTGCCTGTCAAAAAGCCTTGTTCAAAGGCTTTGCAACAGCCTGATAAAAGCTCTATAGCGTAAAATTGTAAAAGATGAAAGGTGTCATTGCACAGCTGATACGGCTTTAGTTTTATGGCGGGGAATATTGACTTTTCTATAGCTTATGTTTATTATAGGGGTATTATGAACTGGGACTGGGACAAACTACAAGAAAATCGGCAAAGGCAGGCCAAACAAGGCCCTTCGCGTAAGCATGACGACGACAATAATAATGGTACGCCGCCTCCTGAGGGGCCGGACTTTACCAAAGTAAGGGGCGCTTTTAAAAAGCTGCCCACGTTATCGGCGCCTTCCGGCGGAGGGATCCTTAAATGGATTCTATTAGCTGCTGTCACCGTATGGCTGCTATCGGGTATTTATATCGTCAATCCCGATGAGCAGGGCATTGTGTTGCGCTTTGGCAAATACAACCGCACAGTGGAAGCAGGGCCGCACTACGCCTTACCTTTCCCCCTTGAAGTGGTATTTAAACCAAAAGTCACGCAAGTGCAGCGTGTGGAAGTGGGCTTTCGCTCAACAGGCACAGCTTCAAGTTTTCAGCAAGGGCAGGTACGCACCATCCCTGAGGAAGCGTTGACGCTGACCGGTGATGAAAATATTGTAAACGTGCAATTTAGCATACAATATGTGATCAAAGATCCGGTGGAATACCTGTTTAATGTCACCAATCAGGCTTTTGTGGTAAAAAATGCCGCGGAAGCTGCCATGCGTGAAGTCATTGGCAACAGCCTTGTGGATTCGGCCTTGACAGACGGCAAGCTGCAAATCCAAAGTGAGGCCACAAACTTACTGCAAGAAATTTTGGATCGCTATAAAGTAGGGGTTCGGGTGCTTGCCGTGCAATTGCAAGACGTGCATCCCCCAAAAGAAGTTATCGACGCTTTTAAAGACGTTGCCAGCGCGCGCGAAGACAAAAGCCGTATCATCAACGAAGCAGAAGCGTATCGTAATGAACTTATTCCCAAAGCGCGCGGTCTTGCCGCGGAAATAGAAAACCAAGCACAAGCGTATAAAGAAACGCGCATCCGCCATTCCGAGGGTGAAACCACACGCTTTTTGGCCTTGCTTAACGAATACAATGCCGCCAAGGACGTTACCAAAAAACGCTTGTATTTTGAGGCCATGGAGGAATTGCTTGCAAGCAGCGGCCTTGAAAAGCTTGTGTTGCCAAAAGATGCGGCCAATAACGCCTTGCCTGTGTTGCCTCTTTTAACACCTAATGGTCAAGGGTTGACCTTACCAAAAACAGCGGTGCCAAATACTACGGTGCCAAATACGACAGGTCTGGGCGCAACCCCCAAAGGTGGCCAATAATGGAAAAGAAAATCACGATTGTCATAGCCTTTTTCTTTGTACTGATCTTTTTAGGTTCGCAAAGTCTTTTTGTGGTACACCAAACAGAAAAAGCCTTAGTGTTGCAACTTGGTGATCCTGTGGACAGGGTTTTTGGCCCGGGACTGCATTTTAAACTGCCGTTCATCCAAAACGTAGTGCGTTTTGACGCGCGTATTTTGGATTATGACGCCCGTTCTGCCGAGGCCCTTACCAGCGATAAAAAAGCCATTGTGTTGGATAACTACGCACGTTGGCTCATCGTGGATCCTTTGCAATTTTACCGTAGTGTGCGCAGCATCCCAAGTGCGCAAGCCCGCCTTGACGACGTTGTGTATTCACAGCTCCGTGCCCAAGTTGGGCGGCATAGCTTAACAGAAGTTGTTTCAAGCAAACGTAGCAGCATCATGGCAGATGTGACCCGTCGCACCTCTGATATTATGAAAGAATACGGCATTGAGGTGGTGGACGTTCGTATTAAACGTACCGATTTGCCGGCCGAAAACCAGCGCGCTATCTTTGGGCGTATGCGTGCAGAGCGCGAACGCCAGGCCAAGCAATACCGTTCAGAAGGTGTGGAAGAATCCACAAAACTGCGCTCAAACGCTGATAGAGAACAGGCTGTTATTTTTGCAGAAGCCAACCGCAAAGCCTCGATCATTCGCGGTGAAGGCGATGCCGTTGCAGCCAAAATTTACGCTGACGCCTTTGGGCAATCCCCAGAGTTTTATAGCTTTCACCGTGGGCTTGAGGCCTTGAAAAAATCCTTGCAACATCAAACCAAACTTATCATAACTGACGATAATCCTTTACTTAGCCCCATGAAGTAAAAAATAGGATTTTACAATAAGCTTTGGCAACACGTTGCGACACATTTCATTATACTAAAGGCATGGTATGATGAAGACGATAGGAAAACAGTTTGTATCTAGCCTGTTACATGGCTACTGGCTGGTACGAACTGTTTTACACAGGTACTTGGCTTTTGTGGTATGTAAAAGCGTTTAACAAACAGACAACCCACTGAGGGTGCCACCTTATGGCAAAAAAAAGAGAATTTTTTTGCACACAAGGTCCTTAAAAAGGTTCCTGTATGTTGAATGATGTTTTGGCTGCTTTTTACAAATGGTTCGTCTAATGCGCTATTATTCATTATCTCGCTTACTCCCTGTCAACGAATGGAGGCAGACCATGATCAACTTTTCTGAAGTGTATCAACGCATTTGTGAAGTCACGCAAATCGCCACACAAATGCAATTGGCTGAACTTCTAGAAATTCGCCAATCCAGTATTTCTGATGCCAAACGCCGTAATTCTATTCCGGCTGAATGGTATATGAAGTTGTTTGAAAAATACAACCTCAATCCAGATTGGCTTAAAACCGGTCAAGGGCCAAAGTTCCTTGAACGTGTGAAATCCGGCTCTGTAAGCTATGCCCCTGCCTCAGTGGCAGAGGCGCCTGCTTCCTATAAAATATTGCCAAGCCAAAGCGTGACCGTGCCTGTATACAGCATGCGCTGTAAGTATTCAGGCACTCTGCCCTTGCCAAAGCTTGATTCCAACGAATCCATGAGCATATCACGGGAATTTATACATTCCGAAATCATTGTATTGCGCAACAATTCCAGCGCGTTACATCCTACATTGCGCAAGGATGCCTATGTTGGCGTTGACACGTCATCAAAAGACCCTGTGTCGGGCGAGCTTTACGCCATCTTCATGCCCTATGAAGGTGTGGCCATTAGGCGCGTGTTTTTTGACCAGGCGAACGGACATTTTGTGCTGCGCACCGATCAGCCGGATCATATTGAAGCAACCATAGCTGCCGAGCAATTGCCTCAGCAAGTGCTTGGTAAAATCTGCTGGGTGTTGCAACGGTTTTAATAGGCTGCCTTAAAAAGGCTAGATTGCATGTAACCTCTTTGTAAAGCACATGTTTTTTTCTTTACAAAGAGGTTTGTTCATCCTACGGGTAGGACACATTGTCTTTTACGCTGTTTCAGCTCACGGTTCGAGTGATTTGTAAAACGGCATACAAAGGCAAAAGTATGCACAGGCTTTGGCTTTTTATCCTCTTTATCACGCATAGGGCGTAACCAATACATTGCCATGACTATATGTAGAAAAACACTCCTTCTTTTTTTGATTTGTGCCACGTTTTATCTTGCGCCGGCACAGCCAAGCCTTGTTCATGCCGGGCAAGATCTTAGTTCCGATAAGCCGTCCGCAGCTTGGAACGAGCTTGTAGCGCGCTTGAAAAAAGACGGGCTGTACGCAAATGATATTGAAAACGCCTTAAAAAGTATGACCGAGGGGCCAAGCCCATTGCCCATGAGCCGAAAAATCAAGGAGCTGTACACCAAGTATTACCTTTCGCCCCCCAAGGAAGAAAAGCCTTCGCCTGAAAAACCGCGTCCTCGTGTTTATAAAGACACCATCACCTCTGATACCATAAAAAAGTGCCGTCACTACCTTACCACCTACAAAGCAACCTTTGCTGCCGCTGAAAAAAAATATGGCGTTCCCAAAGAAATCGCCGTGGCGTTATTGTTTGTAGAAACGCGCCTTGGTGAATTTCTTGGCCGTGAAAAAGCCTTTGTTACTTTGGCAGGCATGGCAGCTTCGCGCACAAAGGAGCATGTGACAGAAATCCTTGCAGAATTGCCCGTGAGTGAAGAGCATTATCCTTGGCTTGATGAGCTTTTGATCAAGCGTTCTGACTGGGCGTATAAAGAGCTTGTGGCCCTTATTGTAAACCTGCGTGCTGCCAATCTGCACCTTTTGGATGTTCCTGGCTCCATTTACGGTGCCTTTGGCCTGTGTCAATTTATGCCCTCAAATGTTGAGCATTACGGGGCAGATGGCAATGGTGATAAGCGTGTAAACCTTTTTGAAACTCCTGACGCCATTTTTTCTTTGTCAAACTATCTTAAAGAGAACGGCTGGAAAGCCAAACTTAACCAAGCCGGACAGCATAAGGTGCTCAAGCGCTACAATTTTTCAGACGTCTATGCCAACACCATATTGGAATTGGCCAAAGCGATCAAAAAACGCTGATCCGACAGTTGGCACCTAAAACAAGGCAACCGATTAAAATGCGTTGATCTAAAATGAATACATGCACAAAATGATGATGCGAAAACGCAGCTTGTTATGCATCATTGTTGCATAAAATACGCGTATACTTTTACGCAATAAAGGCATGATGTGTTACGCGCTTCATGCCTTTTGCTTTTTTATAAAAACATAGAAAAATCAAAAGGATGGAAAATCATTTCCCTTGACATTCTTTTTGTGATATTTGTTTTTTATGACACTTTTTTTGTGTTCTACATCTGATGTTATAGAGAGGAATTGATATGAATACATGCCCTAAAGGATACCGTTTTGCTGTGGCTGCTGCCGGCTTTCGCAAGGCAGATCGTAACGATGTGGCCCTTATTGTCAGCGATACACAAGCTGTTGCCGCAGGAACCTTTACCTTAAATATGTTTCCGGCAGCGCCTGTTTTAGTGGGCAAAGAAAACCTGAATAAACGCCCACAAGCTAGGGCTATTCTTATCAATTCTGGCTGTGCCAATGCCAGTACGGGTGATGAAGGCATACAAAATTGTCATACCACCATGAAGCTTATGGCAACAGAGCTTGGTTTTACGGCTCATGAAGATGTTCTGCCTGCTTCCACAGGGGTTATCGGGCCTCAGATGGACATGGATTTATGGGGCAAGGTTGTTCCTGTGCTTGCAAAAAACCTTGGCTCAGCAGAAGCAGAAGATGTGGCCAAAGCCATCATGACGACTGACGCCTTTGAAAAAATCGAATACGGCAGCGTACAGTTACAAGAAGGCGAAGTCCGCTTTGTCGCCATTGCCAAAGGGGCTGGGATGATTTGTCCCAATATGGCGACCATGTTGGCCTTTGTTTTGTGCGATGCCATTGTAGAGCCTACTTCTTGGCAACGCCTGTTCCGCCAAGCTGTTGCGCAAACCTTCAATCGAGTCAGTGTGGATGGCGATACCTCCACAAACGACACGGTTTATGGGCTTGCAAACGGGGCCTCAGGTGTAAAAATCGCCAATGAAGATGACGAAGCCGCTTTTGCAAAGGCTCTTACCAATGTCTTTGCGCGCCTTGCCTATAAACTTGTGCAGGACGGTGAGGGCAGCTCAAAGGTTATCACCATAGATGTTGTTGGTGCCAAAACAGAACTTGATGCCGAAAAGGTGGCCCGCACAGTGGGACATTCGCAACTTGTTAAAACGGCATTGTACGGAAAAGACCCCAATTGGGGGCGGATTGTGGCTGCCATTGGGCGAAGCTATGCGGATTTTGATCCCATGGATGTGAGCGTGTCGTTGTGCGGTATAGAGGTGTTTACGCGTGGGCAGCCTGTTGCTAATGACGCGCAGGATGCCCTGAAGGAAGCTTTTTCGCGCTCTGAGGTTACCATCCATATATGCCTTGGTTCAGGGCCTGATAGCTATTCTTTGCTGTGTTCTGACCTTGGGCATGAGTATGTGGAGTGCAATTCGTCGTATACAAGTTAGTTTGCTTTGGGATTGCACTGCGCTTTTCGCGCTGCGTAAGAACTTTTGTTCATGCACTGCGCTTTGCTTGATACCAGTTCTTTTATCTGCGCACCGCTGTCGCGC
>CAYJIX010000075.1:0-8802 GCA_964370375.1 uncultured Desulfovibrionaceae bacterium
TGCGCACTCTGCTGGCATAAACACCACGCGTGTGCTTGCGCACTCTGCTGGCATAAACACCACGCGTGTGCTTGCGCACTCTGCTGGCATAAACACCACGCGTGTGCTTGCGCACTCTGCTGGCATAAACACCACGCGTGTGCTTGCGCACTCTGCTGGCATAAACACCACGCGTGTGCTTGCGCACTCTGCTGGCATAAACACCACGCGTGTGCTTGCGCACTCTGCTGGCATATAACGTTTGGCTCGAAATAGCCCTTTAAGTACGCCAAAATACCTTCTGGCACATTTTCGCCGCGCAAAGGCTTTTGACCACCCACAAAAAAAGCCAAACAGAACATGCCTCATTGGGGCACGCTCTGTTTGGCTTTTATTTTTTTTGATTTGGCTATTTGCTGAATTTACACTGTTACTGCCTAACGTTATATATGCACGTTTTGTCCGTACTTCTTATATATAACAGCAGTTTACATAAAAAATTCATGAGCTATGCATAAAGACTTGCACAAAACGGCTTGCCTTTACGCGCTATATTTCAAATAAGCTTATTCTGCTGTGTTTACAGCACGAGCCAAGCGAGAAATTTTGCGGGCAGCTTTTTTCCAATGGATAACGCCCTTGGTTGCAGCTTTATCTATGGTAGAAGTTGCAAGGGCAAGAAGCTGGCTGGCTTTTTCGCGGTCTTCTGCTTTGATGGCTGCGCGCACGTCTTTTACAACATTACGTACACGAGTTTTGACAGTGCGGTTACGGGCTGCGCGTTTCACGCTTTGTTTGTGACGCTTTACAGCTGATTTATGGTTAGCCACGGTTTTCCTCCAAAATTGCGTCCTTATGACGCGTAGTGTTAAAACGATATGGAACAGATGTTTGTATTCAAAAACAGACAGGTTGTCAAGTGGTAGTTGGGGGCAAGTTTTACTTTAGATGACGCTTGATACTGCATCCTGTAGCCCTTACCTGAATGGCGGCGAAGCCGTAGCCATTACACAAGGAACGAGCAATTCTGCAAATAAAGAGCAACGTGACGGTACTTTTGAGGCAGTCTGACTTACTTTACACGCAAAACACTCCCAGCCCTTTGCCCAGTAGGCTTGCCATATTCAAGGGTTAACGCGCCATTGACATACACATGGTCAATGCCAGTGGGCATGGCTTTGGGCTCTGCAAAGGTTGTTGTATCTTTTAAGGTATCGGGGTTTATGATCAAAAGATCTGCTGCATAATTTTTCGCAAGGAGCCCTCTATCCATAATATTAAGGCGTCTTGCAGGGATGGATGTCATTTTTTGTACAGCTCTTTCAAAAGGCAGAACACCGCGTTGTTGCACAAAATGATCCAGCACATGCACAAACGCTCCGCTCACGCGCGGATGGGTTTTTGCATCGGCGGCTGCCGGGATGGAGTCAGAAATAAGTGCGGTTGTGTGGTGTTGCATGATGCGTTCAATATCGTCCTGGCTCATATTGTCAAAAGCGGCGGCATCTTTACCTTTATTGGCAACGATAAGGTCAAAGGCCAGTTCAAGGGGGTCTTTGCCATGTTTTTTTGAAAGCTCTGCCAGCGTTTGCCCTTCAACCTCAGGGGTTGCCGGCATGCTTAGCATGATGACCCCTTCTGCACCGCCGCTGTTGCGGTAATAATTATCCCACGCGCCTGCATCTGCTGCTACTTCGGCATGAATTTGGCTACGCAACACAGGATCAGTCAGCCGCGCTGCTAAATCTTCAAACGAGCCTTCCTGCGCCCAGCCGGGCAAAATAGCTCGTAAGGTTGTGCTGCCTATGGCATAGGGGTGTTGACTTAGCGTGATATCAAGGCCTTTTTGACGCGCTTCATCAACCAGAGCCAAGGTTGTTATGGATTTGCCAAAGTTTCTTTTGCCACTGGCTTTATGATGTGCAATTTGTAGCGAAACGCCACTTTGCGCGGCTAGATCGATGCTTTCGCGCACACATTCCACCACAAAATCCGATTCGTTACGCATGTGCGTTTCAAGCAGTTTTCCGTGCTCGCGCACAACCTTTGCCAAGGCCACAAGCTCGTCATGTTGTGCAAACACGCCGGGCGGATAGATAAGCCCTGTGCTCAAACCGCACGCACCTTGCTGTAAGGATGCCGTCAAAAGCTCTTGCATGAGCACAAGCTCCTTGGCAGTGGCAGGGCGATCTTCAAGGCCCATAACAGCCAAACGCAAGGTATTGTGCCCCACATAGCTTGTCACATTACCGCCAAGGGGCAGTGTTGCAAGCTCTTTAAGCCATTCTGCAAAGCTTTGCCATTGCCACGAGGGGTTACTCCCTGCCTGCATGAAAGCCAGCATATGGGCAAGCTCTTCGCGCTTTTCACTGTCAAGCGGTGCAGCACTAAAACCGCATATGCCAATGGCCTGAGTGGTCACGCCCTGCCCTAATCTGGCCAGGCCCAAGGGATCTTGCAGTAAGGCCAAGTCCATATGGGCGTGCATATCGATAAAACCGGGTGTGACAAAGCGATCATCCACATCAACTACATGACGTACGCTGTGTTTGCCACATCCTAGGCCCTGCTCTACAAATACTACGCGCCCTTGTAAAAACCCAACACGGCCCCTAAACCACGGCGCGCCTGTCCCATCCATAATGCGAGCGTTGATGAACAATGTATCCAGCATAGTAACCTGCCTTTCCACATACTATATGCTTTTGCGTCTTAGAAAAAAAAACTCAAGCACTTATTATCATTGACGTAAAGCCATAAATTTCGTGTGCTCTATTTTGTTGCCGATAAACGCCATGTTCTGCGTTTGTAAAAGGCTTGCCTTCAAATATATTGGAGAAGCTAAAAACAAGTCCAGCTTATTTTTTTGCTGCCTCTTTCACATTGATAGTATGCAATACCGTATAAATGCAAGGAAAAACTATGTCCACCCTACCCACACTGTATGAAACGCTTACAGAGCGCGGCATAAGTCGGCGTGATTTCATGCGCTATTGCACCCTTACGGCTGTGGCTTTGGGCCTTGGAGCTTCAGGCCCCCTTGAGCTTGCCCATGCCATGGAAACAAAGCCCCGTTTACCGGTTTTGTGGATCAATGGTTTATCGTGTTCGTGCTGTACCGAATCGTTCATCCGTACAGCGCATCCTTTGGCACAGGATATTATTTTGAGCATGATAGCCCTTGATTATCAAGATACCATCATGGCAGCAGCCGGCCATCAGGCCAATGAAGCTTTTTACCAAGCGGTGGAATCATATAAAGGCAACTACATTTTAGCTGTGGAAGGCAACGCGCCTTTGGGCCTTGACGGCATGTATTGCATTGACGGTGGCAAGCCTTTTCTTGAAAAGCTGTATCATGGAGCTGAACATGCCAAGGCTGTCATTGCTTGGGGAAATTGCGCTTCTTGGGGTTGTGTACAGGCAGCCAGCCCAAACCCTACAAAAGCAAAGCCTGTGCATGAGCTTATCCATAACACACCTGTTATCAATATTCCGGGCTGTCCTCCCATTGCTGAAGTCATGAGTTCGGTCATCACCTACATGCTGGCTTTTGAGCGTTTGCCAAGCCTTGATGCACAACTTCGCCCAAAGGTTTTTTATGGTAAAAGAGTGCATGATCAATGCGTACGTCGTGCCCATTTTGATGCAGGGCAATTTATAGAATCATGGGATGAGCCGGGGGCAAAGCTTGGCCTTTGCCTGTATAAAATGGGATGTAAGGGCCCAACAACCTATAATGCTTGCCCTGTCACACGATGGAATGACGGAGTATCCTATCCCATTCAAGCAGGGCACGGCTGCATTGGCTGTGCTGAAAACGGTTTTTGGGATCGCGGTGGGATTTATGATAGAGTCACCAATATTCCGCAACTTGGCACGCACGCCACAGCCAATACTGTTGGCGGTGCCATTGTTGGGGTTATTGCAGCAGGTGTTGCTACCCACGCTGTGGCAAGCTGCGTGTACCACCTAAAACATCGCAAACACGACGACGACAGCGATCAACCTTCAAGTGAATAACATATAATTTCATGTAGTATACCCTGTTTGTATAGCAGGTTATTCTAGCGTTAATCATTGTACATGTATAAAAATTTCAGCTTATAAGGAACACAATATGGCGTCTGCAAACACAACACAACAAGGCAAAAACACACGCATTGTGGTTGACCCCATTACCAGAATTGAAGGGCACTTGCGCTGCGAGGTCAACATCAATGACGAACAGGTTATTACCAATGCCGTTTCTTCAGGAACCATGTTTCGCGGCATTGAAATCATTTTAAAAGGGCGCGATCCACGTGATGCTTGGGCTTTTACCGAAAGGATTTGCGGTGTCTGTACAGGCACTCATGCTTTAGCTTCCATTCGTGCTGTGGAAAACGCCCTTGATATCAACATTCCCGACAACGCCAATTGTGTGCGCAATATCATGCAGCTATGTTTATGGTTTCATGATCATTTGGTGCATTTTTATCAACTGTCGGCCTTGGATTGGGTTGATGTGGTCAGTGCTGCCAAGGGCGATCCAAAGGCCACGGCTGTTTTGGCACAATCGCGCTCTCCCTCTGCGTGGTTCAATGCTTCTGTTGGATATTTTGCTGCTGTTCGCGACAAGCTGCAAGCACTCATCCGTTCAGGCCAGCTTGGCATTTTCAAAAACGGCTATTGGGGGAATCCCGGCTATAAACTATCACCCGAAGCCAACCTCATGCTGGTAGCACACTATTTAGAAGCGCTTGATTTTCAAAAAGACATTGTCCGTATTCACGCTATTTTTGGAGGTAAAAATCCGCATCCCAACTGGCTTGTAGGGGGGGTGCCCACAGCCTTTAATCTGGATGGGGTTGGCGGTGACAATGTGATCAACATGGAACGGCTTGACTATGTTCAGCAAATCATCACGCGCTGCAACCGCTTTGCAAAAAACATTCTTTTAAATGACGCCATCATCCTTGGGCGTTTGTATCCGGAATGGTTTACGTATGGTGCAGGCTTATCAAATAAGGCAGTGCTAAGCTATGGCGAATTTCCTACTATTGCCAACGACAATTCCAACAACAGCCTTATGGTACCGCGTGGGGCCATTATCAATGGCAATTTTAACGAGGTGCTCCCTGTTGATCTTAACAACCCCGAAGAAATTCAAGAAGCTGTCAGCCATTCATGGTATGCGTACCCGCAAGGTGTTCACAGTTTGCACCCCTATGATGGGATCACAAAGCCTGATTTTCGATTGGGAGCCTTCACAAAAGGCAGCCTTACCAACATTGAACAGCTTGACGAAAACGGCCCGTATTCGTGGATAAAAACGCCGCGCTGGCGCGGACATACCATGGAAGTTGGCCCCCTTGCCAGAGTCCTTATTCAATACGCACAAAAACAATCCGATACTGTTGAAAACATTGACAGATTGTGTGCTGCCATGAAGGTTCCTGTCAGCGCCATGCATTCCACTATGGGGCGCATTGTAGCACGAGCTTACGAGGCAGAATGGTCTACCAGAGCCATGCAAATGTTTTTTGATAAGCTTATGACAAACCTTAAAAACGGTGATGCAAACGCTGTCAACAATACAAAATGGGAGCCTGAAACCTGGCCGAATGATGCCAGTGGAGTAGGCTTTGCCGAGGCCCCACGCGGAGCCCTTGGACATTGGACCGTTATTCGTAACCGTTATATTGACCGCTATCAATGTGTGGTGCCAACCACCTGGAACGCTGCGCCACGTGCTGCAGACGGCATGCTCAGCAGCTATGAAGCCGCGCTTTTAGGCATCCCCATTGCAAACCCACAAGAACCTTTGGAGATTTTGCGCACCTTGCACAGCTTTGATCCCTGCCTTGCCTGTGCCACCCATATCATGGGGCCGGATGGGGATACGCTCATGACTGTGCGCAACGAATAACAGGCTGTCCCAAAAGGCCTGTCCTTGGCGAAAGGTTAAAAAGTATTGTCTGTTGCGTCAGTAACACATTGTAATCGGGCCATGGAAGCATGAGAGGGGGAAGCCACACACCTACTTGGGCACCAACAATTTTTATAGCCATAAGGCTTTGCAGCTCAAGTAGGCGTTGGGCCCTCTTAAAATTCATCACATCATTGCATCCGACACTTTTTTACAGCATGGATTACAGTATTTTTTAACATTTTTTATCTACATCGACTTTTGCAACAGATTGATAAGGATTTGTTATGCTAAAGCTATCCTCTCCTGCGATTCGCTCCACGCCGCCTGAGTGCAAAGGCTATTATATTTACCAGCTGCCCATACGGATTTGGCATTGGAGCATGGCCCTTGCCATTGTTGTACTTGTGATCACAGGCTATATTATCGGTAAACCCTTACATTCCATAACGGGCGACGCCACGTTTTTGTTTTACATGGGGTATGTGCGACTGGCCCATTTTATTGCAGGATATGTGCTTGTTATTGGGCTTTTTGCACGGATTGTGTACACGTTTTTTAGCAATAAATATGCAAAAGAGCTGCTTATTGTCCCTGTTTGGAAAAAAGCCTGGTGGCAGGATCTGTGGCTTGATATCCGCTGGTACCTTTTTTTAAACAAAGCACCAACGGTTCACATGGGCCACAACCCCTTAGCGCAAGTGGGCATGTTTTCTTGCGTCTTGTTTTTACTGCTCATGAGCTTTACGGGCCTTGCCATTTATCAAGAGGAAGCATCGCCTTGGTACCTTGAACCTTTCCGTTTTATGATCAATCTAGCCTATGCCACAGGCGGCAATACCATTGATTTGCACAATTGGCATCGCCTTGGCATGAAGCTTCTGTTAGGCTTTATAATCGTACATCTTTATATGGTGATCCGTGAGGAAATCATGGGACGCACCACACTTATGTCAACAATGTTCAGCGGATACCGTGAAATCCGCGACGGCAATATGATTAAAATCCGAAAGGTAAAATTAAAAAGGTGACATCATGAGCTTACATACTGTTATTTTGGGACTTGGCAATATCTTGTACGCAGACGAAGGCATTGGCGTGCGCGCCGCTGAATATTTGCATAAAGCCTATACCTTTCCATCATCGGTTGAGATTGTGGACGGCGGCACACAAGGGCTTGCCCTGCTTGATTATGTGGAACGAGCTGACCGCTTGCTTGTGCTGGATGCTGTGGATTTTGGCTTAGCTCCGGGGACTGTTGTTTGCAAAGGCGCAGCAGAGGTTCCGCGCTATTTGACGGGGCAAAAACATTCGGTGCATCAAAACAGCTTTTCAGAAGTTTTGGCCTTAGCTGCCTTGCGTGATGCCGCGCCAAAAGATTTGGTGCTTATAGGCATGCATCCTGTTTCTTTAAGCCTTGGCGGTACGTTGTCTGATATTGCAAAGACCAAAGGCTTGCCTGCCATGGTTTCAATGGCGTTACACACACTACATTATTGGCATATTTTACCAATGCCCAGCCTTCATTCTCGTTCATTGCATGAACCTTGCTTGCGGATGGAGGCGTTTATGTAGGTGGTTGAAAAAGGGCAAGATGCTTTGCATGGATTTTTTTGTCTGCGCACAGCTTTCGCGCTGCAACGTCACTGCGAGGACGAACACCACGCGCGGGCTACCGCCCACTGCTGGTACAAGCGCAGTGAGGACGCGGCAGTCCATGTCTTTTTTTCATGCACTACGCTTTGCTTGTGCATCTTTTTTTTTGTTGTACAAGGCTTGCGCCTTGTACCGTTCTTTTGTGGTATTTGCGCGAAATTCGACTTACTCAGGATACAACAAAAATCAATCACTTTACGGCGAAGCAAAGCTCCGCCTATTCTTGATTTTTGGTCGCATTGACTTGCGTCAACGCTCCAAAAAATCTTATAATTTCGCAATACCACAAAAACCAGCACCCCGTTTTTTTGCACTACTAGATGGGCGTCATGTCTTGTCTGGTCAATCAATGTTAGGATGCAAAAAAACGGGTTCTCGAAATCCCCCCCTTTTCATTCCCCCCCCTTAGCGCAAGGGGGGATAGGTCGCGCTTTGCGCATCAAACAATTTGGAGAGTCCTGCACGAGTATTTTTTAACTTTATTTTTGTGCTTTTGTGATACATTTTCATTTGCTTGAACATTTACTTGTGCAGGAGAAAAGGCGTTTGTTTTCTTCCTTACTACCTTCATCTTGCGCAGGCGGCTCAAAATATGTACAATTTGTCCAGCAAGACGAACTTTGCACAGCTACAAAAGCCTTTCGCATGCAACCTTTCATCCAATAACGAGCGATTATGAGCAACTTTACCCTTAATTGCCAAGGCATGCCCTGCCCGGAACCAGTTGTGCTGTGCCGCAACACCATCAACGAAAAAGCACCTGAATCCTTAGAAGTGATTGTGGATAACGCCGCTGCCCTTGAAAACGTAAGCCGCTTTTTAACACGCCAAGGCTACACGGTGCAGTCAGAAGCGCAAGGCGAACTTTGGCGTATCAATGGCGTTTTGCACGGCCCCCTTGCTGCCCAAAACGAAGCCGCCCCTGCAAAAAACGTAGCCACGCCCGAACAAATTGCAGAGCGCAAAACCGTTGTTTTGCTCACGTCAGCCCTTTTGGGGCAAGGCGATGAGCTTCTTGGCACAAAGCTTATGGAAAATTTTTTGGCAACCTTGCCTGAACTTGGCGAGGAATTATGGCAGGTGATTTTGCTCAACAGTGCCGTGCAGTTAACCGCTGTGCCAGGCAAAAATGTGGACAGCTTGCAACGCCTTGAGGAGCTTGGCGTAACCGTGCTTGTGTGCGGTGCCTGCCTTGACTTTTACAAACTTTTAGAAGCTAAAAAAGTCGGCCAAACCACCAACATGCTTGATGTTGT
>CAYJIX010000076.1:0-5718 GCA_964370375.1 uncultured Desulfovibrionaceae bacterium
TCCTATTTAAAAAAGCTTTCCAATGCCACCATTTTTTCCATCAAGTTTAACATATCCTTGGCAATGGCTATCAACTTTGTCGCCATTATTTTTTCCGTCATGGGATGGCTTACCCCTGCCACAGGAGCATTGGTGCATAATGCAGGATCTGTCTTAGTGGTACTAAACGCTGCAAGGTTGTATGAAAAAAAGATAGAGGCGTAATGCTGCCTTGCCTTTGTGTGCTCGTGCGACGCCCCCGATATCTTGCGTATTGGGGGCTTTTTTAGAGCCAACGATTCTATGTGATTTTAGGCAGAGTTGTTGCGTAAAAAAGAAATCGTACACTATGATGGCTACGTGTCGTTTTGATATTGAACTTGCGTAAAATACAAAAGGCAACACAGTGTTTTATTGCTTTTGATATGCTACATCGCGCTTTCTTTTTTTTATAAGTAATATCATGCGCTTGGTGAACGAGCTTTCTTTTTTTTGTTGATACTTTGCCAGTTACATAAAATTTTTTCAACAAATTTTGTAACTACTCGACAACGTGCGAAGAATACTATATAAAAAGACTTACAAACGTAGCATGCGTATCCTGCAAAGCAAAACGCCCCTTTATGATGTGTAAAGGCGGCAGGGGGGAATCTCTTTTAGCTTGAGGCAAGGCGGTGTTGCAAGATTTAGTATAAAGACTGTTTTGTGGGTATTTGCAGGCTATATGTAGCAACTTGCGCTATTCACTAGAGCTGATATAAGTATCTGGAAGCCTATGCGTTTCAAAGTAGAAGGGCTCTAATCAGGAACGTGGTGCAACAGAATATGATCAGGTGTTTTTGCCCTCGTGGGCTTTTTCAAAAGTACCATCCGCAGGATCAGCGGAACAATGACAACCGTTTAGGCATGTTTATGGCGCGTTGTTCTATCTTTACGTCCATCTTATACTTTGCCAAGGGGAAGGGGTTTGCCCTTTTGCCTGTATTGCGTGCCGTGCTTTTTTTCCTTTTTTCGCGTTTCATGCATGTTGAACGTTTTGGAAAGTCACAATCATCCCAACGTTTTTTTGTCGGCGGTTTGATGCCTCGATTGTTTGTATCGCTTATGATCATACTTTTTGCAGGGGTATTGCTAGGCACTGCTTCCCCTGTCTTTGCTTGGGAAACGCAAGTTGTTGACGGTGCCACCACGCCGCAACAGCTCATTGTTGTGGATAAAAAAGAGCAACAACTCTATATCTATAAACGCGAAAGCCCGTTGCGCCTTGATTCGTCCTATGCCTGCACTACAGGCCAAAAAACAGGAGACAAGCTCCTTTCCGGTGATCTGCGCACCCCCGAAGGCATATACTTTGTGGTGGGTAAAATTCATCAAAAGCTCGATTTTGAAGAATACGGGAACGATGCCTACGCCTTAAACTACCCCAATCCTGTGGATAAACTGCGTGGTAAAACAGGCTATGGTATTTGGATTCACAGCAGAGGACGCCCCATTACCCCCCTTGAAACACGCGGTTGCATTGCCGTTGACCTGCCGGACATGGACAAGCTTGCATCAAATCTTGCTCCGGGAACAGCCGTGGTGGTGGCTAACAACATAGCCTCTGATGCTGCATCCCCCATACAGGTGGCAGACAGCACCGAACAGCTTATCTTTCAAAAAACGCGCGAATGGAACAGGGCATGGTCGGATCGTTCGGCAGACCTGTTTGATTTTTACGCGCCTGATGAATACAGCAGGGCCCAGGGGGAAAGCTTTAACCAATTTAAAAAGCAAAAAGAATTTTATTTTTCAACCCTGCCATGGATTCATATTTTGCATGGAGACATCCGTGTCCTTCGCGGGCCCAATTATTGGGTTTCGTGGTTTACACAGCATTATCGCGCGCCCAATACCATTTCAGAAGGCGTAAGGCGCCTTTATTGGCAAGAGGATGAATCTGGGCAATTGCGTATCATAGGTATGGAATGGCTACCGGAAGAACTAGGCCTTACCGCCACATACCTTGAAAAAATAACCCCTTCCATAACGCAATTTATCGAAAAATGGCGCCAAGCCTGGGAACAGGGCGATTTAACAACCTATATGGCAGCCTATAGGGACAATGCCGTTCAGGGAAAACGCGTGGGCGCTGATGTTATAAAAGAACATAAAGTGCAGATCTGGAAAAAACGTGCTCCCGCAAAGGTTGTACTGAGCGGGCTGCGAATCATGCCGGAAAAAAACGGGGTCAGTGTTGATATGATGCAGGAATACAAAGATGCATCCGGATATCAAGATAAAGGTATTAAAAAAATCCTGCTGCATCCTGTAGGGGATACGTGGGTTATTGCCACTGAAGACTGGACTCAGGAAACATCATGAATAAAAAGCAAAAATGCAGCCTTATAGTCATGTTTGACGACGGATCGTCCCGTGGGCTACGCATGCCTCGTGCATTTTTGGTCTTTTGCATCATTATGCTGTTTGTCATGCCCTTTGTAACAGGATTAAGTGTTTGGTTTAGTTATACCATTTGGCAAGAAAAAACATTGTGGGAAAGTGAAAAAAACGCACTCATCGCTGACCTTGGGGAAAAAACAGTCACCATTGAACGCTTGCAAAATCTTAGTGCGCTGCAAAACAACAAAGAAAACGCAAGCAGTCTTGATGAGGCAAACAATCCCCCCAGTGGCGATAGCGGCTCTAACGCGGTAGCTGACGAGCCAGAGCCTCAATTGCCAACTATTGCCCCTGTGACCACGGTGGCTGAAAATACAGCCCAAACAGACGATGCCACGGTTGCAAGTAAAGACCAAGAAGACGATAACACGGCTCAGGCTGAGGTTAAGCTCCCTGAGGACGCAACGGCCCCTGCTAAAGGTACGTCGTCTGCAGAAGCCCCCCCACCAGCTGACAGTGACGAATTTGCTAAAACCCCAACAGCTGCCACTGTCGAAAATCCTTTTCAAGAAGCAGACGGACAAGCTAAGCAAGAATTTTTTAACACAGGTGTTGTTCGCGTTGCACGCTTTGCAAGCAAGCTTTTGGATCAAGGGCGGCTTCTTACCACCATGGATTTGTACAATGCCGAACCCACCGGTAATTATTTAACCGGCTATGTTACGTTTACCCTTTTACTTAAAGATGGCAAGGAAGTAAGCGTTATTTTTGACGATAAAGCCTTTAGGATTGCTAGACTCAAAAATGTAAAGGCTGAAACTCGTCTGGAAATACCGCCGGCAGACCTTGACCAAGCTGTTGTAAAGCTAGAGGTGTACGTGAACGGCAGGTTAGCGTATCGCGATTATACCCCCCTTACGCTATAACGTATCCCATGATACATGTTTAGGATGATGCAAACGATGCAATGGTGGTGCGGTGTGAGCAGCCATAGGGTGTTAGAAATAGAGCTGTGAGTACAAAAAATATGCACGTTTTTGCGATAGTTTGGCACCATTAAAGGTATAGTTTTTCAAGGTTTTAGCAAAAGATAGACGTACGCTTTACGTGCGATATTTGGATAAGGAGCTTTTATGCAGTACATGCGGATCATACCATGCTTGCTCATGGTTTTTTTATTGCAAGCTTGCAGCAGTAGCGGAGGGGTGAATGTGCCCAATCCTTTTGCCTCTTCCTCGGCAAGCGCAAGCGATATATATTATGAACATTTTGAAGACATCCCCATTCCCCGTGCCATGAGTGTAAACCTTGAACGCACCTTGGTTTCTGTAACGCCTGAAGGCACACGAGTGGGCCTTGTCACAACAGAAGGCCGCGTTGAATTGCCATCGCTCATAAACGCCATGGCCCACAATCTAACCCAATCAGGCTGGGCCATTCGAGGCAGGGTCAGAGGGGTGCGGGCAATGGATATTTATGAAAAGAACGATCGGATCGCTGTCTTGTATTTTTACGATCAAGTGCTCAATTCTGTTATGGAAATATGGAGCACCACACGTTTGCCTGATGGGTTTGTGTTAAAAACCCCGGGCCAGGCTATACAGAAAGCCAACCAAGGGCCTGCCCTTTATGCTGATCCGTACAGCCAAGAAACAACGCAAACATCAAGCTCGTATGCAGACCCGTATTCGGGAACCTCGTCAGATTCATATGTGGCCCCCGAATCATCCTCCAGCACTTCAAGCGACCCTGTACCCTTATTGAATTAGCCAGGTACAGGATAGCAACTACGACAAATGGCCCAAGCCAGCCGTGTCGTATTGTGATGGCTTATGGTCACACCGTGTATGTGTAAAGACAGCTCAACAGCTAAAGGGTTTCATGGACGCGCATGTAGATTTTTCCTTTTCAGGTAAACGTATCCACCTTGGGGTATGCGGTTCTGTGTCAGCCTATCGCGCCTTGGATGTGGTGCGTGCTTGGCAAAATGCAGGCATAAACGTGAGTGTTACCCTTACTCCTTCCGCTCAGCGTTTTGTGACAGCGCTAAGTTTTGAAGCTCTTGGTGCTTCTGTTGTGTACACGTCCATGTTTGATGATACGACCGCGCCTTCGGTATTTGGCCATTTAGAACCGGGGCAAACCAGTCATGCCATGATGATCGCGCCTTTGTCTGCTGCAAGCCTTGCTCGACTTGCTCACGGGCATGCAGATGAGCTTTTGGCCTGCCAAGCCTTGGCGCATACAGGGCCTTTAGTGCTGGCTCCTGCCATGAACCCTGCCATGTGGGCGCATCCTGCCACACAGGCAAATATTGATATTTTGCGACGGCGTGGTGGCATTGTTGTGGGGCCTGATTGGGGCACGACAGCTTGTGGCGATCAAGGGCAGGGCCGCCTTGCAAGCGTGCCGCAATTGGTGCTTGCAGGGTTTAGGACTGTTTGTGAACAAGACATGGCAGGACAGCACGTCCTGGTTACCGTTGGGCCCACGCGCGAAGCATGGGATGATGTGCGCTTTTGGTCAAATCCTTCCACAGGCACCATGGGAGCAGCCCTAGCTACAGCTGCTTGGTTGCGCGGCGCCCATGTGCATGTTCTTGCAGGGCCCGGCGTGCCATGGCTTATAGAGGATGAACGGCTCGTTCGCCGTAATGTAACCTCTGCTGCGGAAATGTTTGACGCTGCTATGGCCCTTTGGCCTGCTTGCACCATGGGTGTTTTTACGGCAGCTGTGGCGGATTTTTCGCCCGTTCCGCATACTGCAGGAAAGTTTAAAAAAGCAGATGCAGGGATGCTTAACATCGAGTTTGTTCAAAATCCCGATATTTTGCGAACGCTTGCGCAGATGGCCCGTGCACAAGAATCGCACCGAAATGCTCAACCCAAAATCATGGGCTTTGCTGCAGAATCATCTGCACTTGAACAGGCTGTCCACACAAAACTTTTGAGCAAACAAGCAGACATGATTGTGGGCAATTATATAGCAGACGGCTTTGCAAGCACAAAAAATACCGTTTTTATCGAAGATAAAAACGGGCGCACCGAGCATCTAAACAACATGCCTAAGGCCACCTTAGCTTGGGAGCTTTTAACATGGCTTTTATCCCTTTAGGCATTAGCGCACAGTGGCGAGCATGGCGCCTGTCAGGGCTTTCGCATGTATTGCTTGATGAGGCTACGGCCAAGGCCTTCAATACAAAAAATGCCGCCCCCCTTGCACACGCAAAAGCTGGAACAGATTTTTCTGCCGCGCCGTTACAGCAAGGCGGTAAAGAGAACATAACAAAAACGTTTGTCCCTGCGCCTGTTCATGGTTCTGCTGTTGCGCCAGCTTCTGCGCCAGTTTCTGCGCCAG
>CAYJIX010000076.1:5818-8603 GCA_964370375.1 uncultured Desulfovibrionaceae bacterium
GCGCCAGTTTCTGGGCCCACTACAGCGCCCGTTTTTACGTCTGGCTCAACGCCTAAACCAGCGCCTAAACCAGCTCCTAAACCAGCTCCTACATCTGCCCCTGCTTCTGGCTCTGGCACTTCATTTTATCAAACTGATAGACCATCAAACACACAACCCCAAGCCATTTTACGCGATTCATGGCCCAAAGAATGGCTGGAACGCTATGGAAAAGTGCCGGCAAACCCCAAAGTTGTCTGGACATACGGGCTTTTGGCACAAGACCTTGCAGGCATAGGTGATACAAAGGAGCGAGGCGATTTTTTTCGTAAGCTCTTTGTCGATTTGAACATGCCGGCAGGCAGCCATGCCCTTTGGCCCTTGCAGGTTTCACCGGAAAAACAGGTGGACCCCTTGTTTTTTCTAAGCGGCGTCACAGCCCTTGCCCCTGATACCATTGTTTTTATGGCTCACGATGATGATCCAAATTTTAAAGTCATGAATTTTCCACGGGTTAGGCCTTTGGTGGCAGGCATGTGGAGGGGCTTTCGTTTTATTCGCCTCCATGGAGTGGACGAGCTGCATCAGTATACAGCGCCACGACGCGAAAAGCTTATGTCGCTTATCAGAACGTTGCACAGGCCGTCTGCGTGATGCAAAACAACAAGGGCAGGGCTATCTTTTAGCGTAAATCCTACTGCCTAGGCAAACAAGGCCATAACCCAGCCCTGCAACAGCAACACATCCAACAATATGCAGACCAATCACGCCAAATGCCGTAAAAGGTGCTGCCCTTGTATAAAAAACTTCCCACGCGATGCCTGAAAACGTCGTCAGCGCGCCAAGGCAGCCTGTGCCTATACATGGCGCAATGAACCAATACCGCGCCGCCTGTAAAGGATAGGTGCAAAGCCAGCCAGCAAGGACTCCTAAAAGGGTACTGCCAGCCGCATTGACGATAAAAAGCGCGAACCATAACGGCATGGCTAGAAAAGAGCTAAGCCACGCGACGCATACACTGCGGACAAGCGCGCCAAAGGCTCCTCCTGCAAAAACCACTGCCATAAGTTGTATGTTGCGCCCACGTATCATGCGAAACCTCTGCACGATTGTAAATCAATAAGGGGTGTTATATAAATTTGTAATGTTATGCGTGTACAAAAATGTGTGCACAGTAAAAACATACAACAGTTGCTTAGCGGCGCAAGCGACGTGCGTCTCTGTTTGCTTTTTGGTCGCACCTGTTGGCACCAAAACTTTATAAGAGCCTGCGCAATGAATTGCGCAAATGCCTCATAGCACGGCCCCTACCAAAACATAACCGCACCAAACGCCACCAATTGTCAAAAGGGCATTGGCTAGGATATTGGCAAAAGCTAAACCCACACAACCTTTGCGTAAATACGTAAAGGTTTCCACAGCAAAAGTGGAAAACGTGGTCAATCCGCCAAGTAAGCCTTCTATAAGGAAACTTCGCCCCATGAGCGATAAGGGCAGGGCATCACCAGCAACCAAAAGTGCCCCCATGCAGGTTGATCCAACAACATTGACACACAAGGTTGCCCACGCAAAGCGAGTCTTACCAAAGGCCATAGAGCAGGCAAAACGGCACAACGCCCCTAAACCTCCGCCAAGCATCACCGCTCCCAAAAACATACCATCATTCATGGCAGAACAGTGCACCATTTTGGCGTTATGAGCAAGCCTTGAACAACCTTGAATGACTGTCTTGAATGATGCTTAACTGCTGAAATTTAACTTGTTTTTAGCAGCAGTCTAATTAAAAAGCCATTAAGGAATCCTTGTAATGCTCCTTCATGTTCCTAAAGGAAGAAGCAGGCAAGCCTCTTTTACTTGATCTGCATGCACATGTGCTGCTTGAGGATGGCTTCAAAACTTTTGCATGAAAAACATGAGATATTTCAAGCCTTCGCACAGCTCCCATAAGGCTGGTCGTAGCCTGCATGATTGACCGATGAAAGCATTGTATCAAGATTCTTGCACAAGACATTGCACGCAAAGAAGAAAAACGTGGATGCGTCATGATTTGAACGCTTGCCACAAGTTGCGGTTTTGATGATCATCTGCATAAAATCACGTCATCTGCAACGCAAACAGCCTTATATTTTATCACCACAAGTATTATTACAACCAATTCCCCATAAGGTATGCCTCTCATAAGGCCTTGCTTTTTTATCCACAATGCCTATATACTAGCTATCCAACAAAGGGGGCGCACTGGTTTCGACGGGGATGGAGAAACCAAAGTGGCAGGTCGAGGCGCCGCTGGCCTCGTAAAAAGCGGCAACACTGTAATTGGCAACGATTACGAATACGCTTACGCTGCTTAATTAAGCAGCACACCGAACCGCGCAAGGCTCCATAGCGTGGCAAGGTGTAAAACTATGGAGCTGGCGTTTGACTGTGTTTGCAGGGTTTAACGTGAGACTTTTCTGTAAACTGGCTGTCCATCGCCCTGATTGGGTGCCACATGGGCAGTAAGAACTAAACCCAATCTAAACCTGTAGATGCTTTGCGTGGATTGTTCTCGGACGGGGGTTCGATTCCCCCCGCCTCCACCATAACCAAAAATCATAAAGCCCTATAAGGTCCTTAAAGCCTTGTGGGGCTTAACTTTTGCCTTCTTTTTTTAGTCTTATAAGGTCTAACAATACCCCTAGACATACCCCTACTTTGGGGGTATATATGGGGGTATGAGGGGTACACATTAAAAGCAGTACCCCCAAAAGAGTAAAGGGGGTATGATATACTTAATGACAGCACTTTAAGAGCCTTAAAGCCTAAA
>CAYJIX010000077.1:0-8252 GCA_964370375.1 uncultured Desulfovibrionaceae bacterium
CCCCTTTTCAGCCCCCTGCTATTTTTTTTGACCAGCAGCCACCATAGCCTTGATACCGCCGTGCTCAAGGATATTGACGATGTACTCAGAAAAGGGTTCTGCCTTTAAGGTGGTGCCGTTTGTCAGGTTTTTCACCACGCCCTCGGTAAGGTTCACTTCTAGCGTATCGCCGCGCGAAACAGCCTTAGCAATGCCGGGACAGACAATGGCAGGGATGCCAAGGTTGATGGCGTTGCGGAAAAATATCCGCGCAAAGGAATCGGCCAAAACCGCGCCAACCCCTGCGGCTTTAAGGGTGACAACCGCATGTTCACGGCTGGAGCCGCAGCCAAAGTTGGTTGTGGCAACGATCATGTCGCCCGTCTTACATTCTGCCACAAAGTTTGTATCAACGCCTTCCATGGCGTGTTTTGCCACATCTTGCGGATCGGTAATGTCCAAAAAGCGGCCGGGATAAATCTGGTCAGTGTCAATATTGGGCCCGTACACAAAGGCTTTGCCTTGCAAAAGGGTTTGCATGGTCTACTCCTAAAAGTCTGTTAAAATTGACTATCTGTAAATATATTGAGCTGTCATAGTAGGCATGTAACACCTGTTCTTACAACAAATGGCGCTACATGAACGGCGTTGGGTCTGTAATGCAGCCCGTCAATGCAGAAGCTGCAACCGTAGCCGGAGATCCGATATAAATTTCTGCCTCTCTATGGCCCATGCGTCCGGGGAAGTTGCGGTTTGAGGCCGTGATACACCGCTCACCGCTGGCTAAAAGACCTTCATGGGTGCCAAGGCAAGCCGCGCAACCAGGTGTGACAAAGGTGGCACCTGCCGCAACAAGGTCTTGGATATAGCCTTTGTCCATGGCGTCAAGAAAAACCTGCCGTGACGCCGGCACCACAAGCAAGCGTGTGTCCGGATGGATGCTTTTGCCGCGCAAAATATGGGCAGCCGCCGCAAGGTCGTCAAGTCGTCCGCCTGTGCAGGTTCCGATAAAGCCCTGCTGAATAGGTTTGCCCAAATGTTCTTTAAGGTCGCACACGTTGTCCACGCTGTGTGGAGCCGCCACTTGGGGCTTTAAGCGTGACACGTCATAGCTTAGCTCAGCGGCGTACACAAAATCAGGATCCGTTTCAAAAATCGTATAGGGGCGCGTGACATGCGCGTGTAAAAAGGCCATGGTGGTGTCGTCCGGCTGAATATAGGCTGTTTTGGCGCCCATTTCTGTGGTCATGTTGCACAGGGCCATGCGCTCGGCAATGCTCAATTTTTTGAGCAGGGGGCCTGTAAATTCAACGGCTTTGTACACGGCGTAATCCGCGCCAAGGTCGCCGATAATGTGCAAAATCACATCTTTGGCATACACGCCTGAAGGGAGCGAACCTGTAAGGTGGATGCGAATAACCTCAGGTATCCTAAACCACAACTTGCCTGTGATCAAAATGGTGGCAAGGTCGGTTGCGCCAACACCTGTACCAAACGCGCCAAACGCGCCATGAGTTGTGCTGTGCGAATCGGTAACAACAATGATTTCACCAGGATAAGAAAGGCCATTGTCGGCAAGCACCTGATGGCAAACACCGGTATTTGTATCCATTAAAAGACCAATGCCTTGGGAGCGGCAAAATTCGCGGAACTGCTTTTGGTTTTCCGCCTGCGCAATGGTGGATGCAGGGGCATAATGGTCAAGGAACATGATGATTTTATCAGGGTCATGAACCTTTACGCCGCCCATTTCAAAAAAGGAGCGCACCGTTTGCAAGTACAAATCATTGATACCTGCCATGTCCACGGCACAGTTGACAATTTCACCTGTAGTTACAGCGTCTTTCCCTGCTGCTTTGGCAAGGATTTTTTCTATGGCATGCATAACGTCTCCATTTTAAAAAAAAGGGTTTTCAATATTGTGTCAAGGTGCAAGTTTGCGTTTTTTTGGTTTTTATATGGTATTTAAGTATATTACATTGTCAGTTTTGCTTATTCCTTTGTCATGGCAATAAGGTCATTACGGCGCTGGCGTGCTTCTGCGCGTAAATCTGCCACAGCATCGCTTTCGTCAACGATTTCATGGCCCAGCATTTCTTCAAGCACGTCTTCAAGGGACACCACGCCTGCTAACCCTCCAAATTCGTCCAGCACGGCAAAAAGGTGCTGCTTTGCCTCAAGGAATTCCATAAACAGTTTATCAAGTGTTTGATTTTCAAGTACAAAACGTATTGGACGCATGATATCGCACACGGTTAAGGCCCCTTGTTCAGCCTTAATGGCTTTGCCAATATCGCGGCGCATGACAAGGCCCACAAGATCTTCGTTATTATCGCCGTACACGGGTATACGGCTGTAATTCCAGATATCTTGCATGGCGTAGGCTGTTTCAAGGTTTGTGTCTTCTTGTAACGAAAACACAATGGTGCGCGGTGTCATGACCTCATGAACACGTTTTTGGTCAAGGGCTAAGATGTTTTTGATGGTGTGCTCTTCATAGGCTTGGATACCGCCTGACTGGTGCGATAAGCTGGCCATGGCGCGGATATCGTCCTCTGTGGCAATAACATCGCTGGATTTTGAGGTGACAAGGCGCGTGAGTAGCCCCGACAACCAGATAAACGGTGTTAAAATAACAACCATCCATTGGATGCCATAGGCCATAAAACTTGCAATCTGGGCAGCATAAGCCACACCCAAGGTTTTGGGTACAATTTCGCCAAACGCAAGGATAAGTAAGGTTAGCCCCCCTGCAAACAAAGCCATGTTGTTCGCGCCCAAAACCTCGGCAGCCAAGGCCCCGGCAAGGGCAGCGCCTGCGGTATTGGCCACGGTGTTTAGCGTCAGTATGGCGGCAATGGGTTTGTCAACATTGTTGCGCAAGGTAAAAAGCCGCTCACCTGCTGGTTTTTGTTGTTTGCGCATGGTTTCAATCTGCGCCCACGACACGGAATACAGCGCGGCCTCAGACATGGAGCAAAGGGCCGAAATTCCCACAATGCCAAAAACCGTAATAATCAGCATGACCATACAATAAACCTCGTGTATGTAACCTTTGTTAAAATGTGTTTTGTATAAAAACGCGCATGGCAAAAGGCCGCCAAAGGGGTTTGCCATGAACCCATGAAAGGGCTACCATATATCGCAAATGATTGCCTCTGCCAGCTTATGAGCTGTTTATATGTACTACAACAACAAAGGCTATGGCGCAACTGTAAAAGTGCGTTGAGCAAAATAAAGCTCCTGCACGAATCCACGTACAGGAGCTTTGTTATAAAAACGCGTAGTTAGGATGAGAGATTTTATCGTGTAAAGGCTCTTCCGTCCGCATCAAAGGGCAGGTAGCGAGGCTTGATCACGGCTCTTGGGTCGCCATAATAGGCCATCCAAAAGGGACGATAAAAGGTGGAGCTTGTGCTTTTTGTAAAGGTTGGTAAGCTTCTGCAATTTCTAAAAATAATCCGCGTGGCGTATTTTTGGGCGTATTCAAGGCTTTGTTGTTCAGACATGTCGTGCATGCCGTTTTGAAATTCTTTGCCTTCAACAGATTCTAGGGTAAAGATTTCATGCTTGTCTTTCACACAGCACGTATCGTGCATGGCGTCAACAATGATTTCTAACGTGCCGGAAACGGGATGTTTTTTGAAGGGAAATTTTTTGGCAACAACGTCATAGTCTAAGGTGACGTGGAAAAACTTTCTGTATTCAAGCAATACGTCAAACAATGGTTCGCGCACAAAGAGCTTGCCCAAAATGCCGCCTTTGCTGCGCGCTTTTTTTTCTATTTCGTCTTTGCTAATGGTAATGGGTAGAGCTTGCATACATTCCTCGTTGTAAAAAGAAAAATTCCGCGTGCACCTGTATGTAAAGGTACACGCGGAAATGGCTATACTTTATCCGTGTTGTCTGAAAAAGTCCCTAATGGCAAGATAGGCCACTGTAAAAGCAACAATTGATACAGCAATGGGCAATATATAGCCAAGCATTGTTACTTTGTACGTTAACAAGATGGGAAGCAAAACAATTTCAGCAAGCACAATACATAAAATGAAATAATCCCAAAATTCGTTTTTATTACTCATGATTTACTCCTTATACAACAGTGTGCTGGCGTTCAATGTTTGCACCAAAGCGGTTGCCAATTATAAAAAGGACAAACGATACCGGAAAGGCCACAAGCATGGGCTTGATCCCATAGGGTGCACCCATGATTTGCCAGATAAAGGTTGTGCTAAGGCCGCCAAGCATGCTCAAAAAGCCGCCTGCAACGGTAAGTCTGCCTTTCCAGAAAAGGCCGCCAAGTACCGGAATAAAGGCAGAAGCAAGGTACAAACCGCCAAGAAACACCACTGCGTCAAGCACTTCGTCGAACTGGAAGGCAAAGAAACAAGCAACAATACCAATACATACCATGAAGATACGGGTCAGACGGATTTGTGTTGCGTCGGACATTTTTTCCTTCATGAACGGCTGGATAATGTCACAGGTAAGGGTTGTTGCGCCGATAAGGTAGAACGAGCTCATGGTGGACATAAGCACTGCCAAAATGGAGCAAATATAAAGCCCGGCCAAGAAAGGCGGCAAGGTGTTGATAGCCAAGGTCAAATAGCCTTTGCTGGCCTGAAGTTCAGGATACAGCACTTTTGTACACATGCCAAGCAACGTCATACATACGTCAAAAGCAAGCCAAATGGCCAAACAGGTAAGGTAGGCCCTTTTGGCGGTTTTGGCGTTGTTGGACGCGCCAAAGCGTTGGTACGCGGCAGGGTCTGCATACACCTGCGCGCCAAGCAATACAAAGACTAAAATTTGCGCAATGCCCATGCCGCCTGTGGGTTCAAAATACGAAGCGGGCAAGGTTGTGCTTAAGCCTTCAAAGCCACCCACCTGTCCCCATACAGGCACAAGCACAAGGATGGTTAAACTTGTCATCAATAAAAACTGGATAACGTCTGTCATTACCACAGACCATAAGCCGCCAAAGGTGGAGTATAAAATAACAACGCCCACAATGACCGAGCCGATAACCCAGTTTGGCAAGCCGGTAACGGTATTGCCCATGATGCCAACAGACACGATATCCATAAGCCGTGAAGAATAGCACAGGATCAAAACCGCGCCTAAAACAGCTACGGGACGTGCATAAAGGCGCAATAATAATGAAGGAATGGTTGTTTCCTTCACGCCGCGCACCTTTGGGGCCACCCACAGGGCCAAGGGAATCCGTCCAAGGTGTGCAGCAACACACCACACAATAAAGCAGGCGATCCCCACTTTAGAGGCCAGTTCCACAGAACCGAACACGCCGCCTGCACCGTACCATGTTGCGGCAATGGTTGCCACAACCATGGGGTAGGACAAGGAGCGTCCAGCCATAAGATAGTCTTCAGAGCTTCTGATCCTTCGCGACACAAACCAGCCGATAAAGACCATCATGCCAAGATATAAAAATACCGCAAACCAATCTAAAGTTCCCCATTGTAATTCTTGCATGTTGCCTCCTCATTAAAAAGAACTAGGGTTGATTTAAGGCCGATTCCTGTGCAAATAACCACTGTTACGTTGTCACACGCGGGTGTGGTTACGTATCCTTTTTTCAGGCTTTATCAGCCTGTTATGCCTTTGTTATGCGTGTAAACACGTTTGATTCCACCAATTCATAGATAGTACGAATATCGTTGGTGATAATCCTATCCTTTTCAAGGAAGGGCAAAACTTCACGAATGGCCTCGTACGCTTTAGATGTGTACGCGCCCAAGGGGGTGCGCTTGCGCAGATCAATGGCTTGGGCTGCGTGGATGGCGGTATGGGCTGCAATGTAACGAAGATTGTCAAGTATTTTTTGGGTTTTATTAACAATCAAGGGCAAATTGGTGGCGTGGTCTTCTACATCTCCGGACACCGTGGCAAAGTCAAGGGTCACAGGGTTTGCCAGCAAGCGGTTTTCTGTATCAATAGAAGTGTAGGTTTTTTGATTGGTAATATACGCCATAACACCGGGGCCCGGGCTTAAAAAGGCGTTCAAGCGGCTAAAATATGGCGTGCCTAAACGGATAAGCTGGTTACAGCTGTTTTTTGAAACATGCGCTAAAGCTAGGCCCAGCATTTCAAAGCCAAGGGCTAAGGACGTGGGGTCATAATTAGAGCAGGAAATGATACGCTTTTCATCTGCAAGCACGCAAGGGTTGTCGTCGCTACAGTTGATTTGAATGGCATGAAGGTTCATGACATAGCCTAAAGCGTCGCGCAACGCGCCAAGGACATGACAACCTGACCTGAACGACAAGGGATCTTGAAAGGTTGTGGCCACATCTCCTTGCCATAAAAAGCTGCCTTCTAAATATTTTCTGACTAAGGCAGCTGTTTGAGCAGGGCCGGGCACAGGACGCACGGCATGGGCTGCAGGGTCAAGAGGGCTGGTGTTTGCGCCATAACCTTCTAAAATAAGGGCATAGAGCAATTCGGCGGTATCTAAAAAGTCTAAGGTGTCCTGCAAAAGCAATGATCCGACACCACTGCCAAGCGCGCTTGTGTTTACAATGGCAAGGGCTCCTTTAGAACCAAGCACTATGGGTTTGAGCCCTGCTTTTTCCAAACCTTCTTTGGCAGGCATGCGCTCGCCTTTATAAAAAACATCGCCTTCACCGATGATGGCTTGACCTATATGGGCCATGACCACAAGGTCAGATTCGCCAATGGAGCCGCGCTTTGGCAAAACAGGATGCACACGCTGGTTGAGCATGTCGCGGTACATGTAGATCAATTCAGGCTGAACGCCTGTGGCGTCGTTTAAAAAACAATTCAAACGCACAAGCAGCATGGCGCGCACTTCTTCTTCTGATGCTTCAGGAGCAACAGCAGCACTGTGAGAGCGGATAGCGTCTCGGTTGAACGCTTCCATGATTTCAGGCGTAATGGTCCAATCCTTATTCACCCCAAGCCCGGTGTTAAAGCCATAAATGCGCGGCATGTTGGGGTCGTTGGCCATTTCCAAAACAATGTTGCGCGTGTTTTCAATGCGTTTGCAACGCTCAGGTGTGATTGCAACCTGAACATCGCCGCGGGCAACCTCTGCTACATCTCCCACTGACAAACTTTTTCCATCAAGCCAAAGTGTGCTAGCCATGTGTTCTCCTTTTAAGGTTGAAGTAGGCGTGAATATGGTTTTGTTATGCTCACTATTCTTTTTGCTAACGTGCTTGGTTTAGTAAGTATGTTTCGGTGTATGTCGTGCTGAGCCTTTTATGCTGTAATGCAGCGTATGTTGTATGGTATGCGTTGAAGTAAAAAAAAGGGTAAAAAATGGGTTTGCCACATATTTTTTTCTGTATTGTACCTTCACATAATGCATTTTGCATGTCAAACAAAAGTTCCATACATTTTTTTTATAGATACATAGAATGGATTGATATGCTGTGTTGTTTTTTGTTTTCTTTGGCGTACATATGGATAAAAGGCAGGTTATAGGCATCGCCTTTTCTTTTCTCACAATCTGCCGTAGTATTAAATTTTGTGGATTTGTGGTTAGTAGGCAGATTTTAGCAGAGGAGGGCTCATGCGGTTGTTATTACAACGCGCCTTAAAAGGGCAGGTGACCTGTTATGATGGCGATGCAATCACCCATACGGCAAGCATTGGGCAAGGGCTTGTGGTCTTGGTGGGATTTGGCCAGTCAGATACGCTTGATATGGTGCATACCGCCCCTTGGAAAGGCATGATTGAAAAGATGCTGGCCTTGCGCATCTTTCCTGATGATAAGGGCAAGATGAACCTTTCCTTAACAGATATTTTACCGACACAGGATACAAACGGCCTGCTGTTGGTATCGCAATTCACCTTGCATGCCGATTGCCGCAAAGGGCGGCGCCCTTCCTTTCAACAGGCAGCAGCACCTGATGTTGCAAAACAGCTTTTTGACGCGCTTATAAGCGATTTGCAACAGCTGATCGGCACACGCCTGCAAAACGGTATTTTTGGTGCAAGCATGCACGTTGATTTTGTCAATTGGGGGCCTGTTACCATCATGCTCGATTCTGAGGACTTGTACAGCAGTACGTAAGGTTACTCATAAGTGTAAATTGGCAGTTGTTTTGAAAAAGGCCGGTTTTGGAGCGTTTGTCTTTTTTGGGTTCTGGTTTTGCTTGTATGTTTTTCCTTGGTATCATGGTTTTTTTGCCGTTTAATGATGGGAAATAGCTGCTTTTTACCGCCTGCTTTTTCTTGGTATCATCCCCTACGCCACTACGCTTCGCGCAGTTAAACGCGTAGGAGAT
>CAYJIX010000078.1:0-8180 GCA_964370375.1 uncultured Desulfovibrionaceae bacterium
ATATGTTAAACTTGATGGAAAAAATGGTGGCATTGGAAAGCTTTTTTAAATAGGAAAGTTTGGAAATATCATCCCCCATAATGGCAATATCTGCTGCATCAATGGCAATATCGCTTCCCATGGTGCCCATGGCAATACCCACAGAAGCCGTTTTTAATGCAGGAGCATCGTTAACGCCATCGCCAACCATGCAGACATGCCCAAATTTTTGCGCAAGCTCTTGCACAGCCTGCACTTTCCCTTCAGGGAGTAGTGACGCCTGCACGTCAGATATGCCCACTTTATCTGCAATGAAATGGGCACTTTTTTCATTGTCACCTGTTAAAAGTACGGTTTTGGCTATGCCTGCCTCTTTAAGTGAAGCTATGGCAATCGCTGACGTTTCTTTTATGGTATCAGAAAGGCCTATGATTCCAAGCACCAAGCTGTCGTCTGCCGCAACAACCACAGCTTTACCTTCATGGCGCAAAGTGTCTATGCTTTGCAACATTTCAGGAGTAAGCACAGCCTTTGTATGCTCTTCGATAAGTTTTTCATTGCCACAATAGATTGTTTTGCCATTCATGTTTGCCGAAACGCCTTTTCCCACAATCATGGAAAAACCTTCAACATCTAGCAGCTGAACGTGATTTTCCTTGGAATAATGCACAATAGCCTTACCCAAGGGGTGTTCTGATCGGCTTTCTACCGATGCTACAGCTGACAATAGCGCGTCCTTTTTCATTTGCTGAGGCAAAATATCGCTAACAGATAGTTTGCCTTGGGTAATGGTGCCGGTTTTGTCAAAGGCAAGAGTTGTAACCTGCCCCATAAGTTCTAAGGCTTCGCCTGATTTAATAAGCACCCCTCTTTTTGTGGCTTGGCCAATGGCAGCCATGATGGAGGTAGGCGTTGCAAGAGCAAGGGCGCAGGGGCAAAACACAACAAGGATGGTAACAGCACGAACGAGCGCGTCATCTGGCCTATCAAGGGCAAAATTGAATATAGCATAGGTAACAATGGCAATGACACAGGCCAAGGGAACCAAAATAGCAGCCCACTTGTCCACAATTTTTTGCGTGGGGCCTTTGGCCTGTTCTGCTTGTTCCACAAGCTTGATCATTTTTTGTAACGAAGAATTTGCAAAAGACTTTGTGACCTTTATATCAACAGAACCAAAGCGATTGATGGTACCAGCAAAAACTTCGTCATTCATGCCCTTATCTACAGGAAGAGACTCCCCTGTCATGATAGACTGGTCCACAGAAGTATTGCCACTAACAATAATACCGTCTGAAGAAAAACTTTCTCCGGGTACAATGCGCAAAATATCGCCCTCATGGATATCTTGCGCTGCAATGATTTCTTCCTTTGTTGTGCCGTCGGCAAGGCCTATGATTTTACGCCCTGTGCTAGGCACAAGGTCAAGGAGCTTTTCAATGCCTTTTTTGGCTTTTTCTACGGTGCGATCCTCAAGCCATTCACCGATAGCCATAATAAAGGCCACTTCACCTGCGGCAAAAACATCCCCAATATACACAGCCGCGCACATGGCAATGGTTATGAGCAAAGGGGATGTGATGCGCATTTGCATGGTGTTTGTTATGGCTAAATAACTTAATGGAATACCGGATATAAATAAGGATACCCATGCAGGATTTACGGCAAAGCTAAAATCTGATCCCATAATGGGCAAGATATATTCAACAATAAAACTTGCTAAAAGAAACAGGCCGGAAATCCAAAGCATGGGCATAGAATTTAAGGCAAAAATATACTTTTTCATACTACAGCCTTCTTATATTGTTTTAGAAAACTGGTTTAACGCTGACAGTAAGTTTTTTATGGCCTCATCCTCTTCGCCACGTTTTATGCCATCAAGCACACAATGGTGCATATGCCCTTCTAAAACAATCTGACCTGTTTTATGCAGGGCTGATTTTATGGCACCGATTTGGATTAAAATCTGCTCACAGGGCTTATCTTCTTGCACCATTTTTTGCACGCCGCGCACTTGGCCTTCAATTTTTTTCAACCTTTTTTGCACGGCTTCAACGTCCATACATTGCTTCATACAAGCTCCTTTTGATACTATATACCCCTATAGGGTATATGTAAAAAAACAAATACATCTTAACGACAAAAGCGTCAAGCAAAAATGTGTGGAGCTTTTTTTAAAGCAAAAAACAACAGGCATAGCCGGTGGCTTTCTTATGCGCCTATAAAGCTTTCTTTGTTCACCAGCGGTTAGGGGCTCGCAATGACGTTGAATCAAGTACAGATAAGACGAGGAGTACGGATTTTGAACGAAGCACATGTGTTTTGTTACGGCGTTCGTTGTTCAAGGTCATTGCGAGGAAAAGGGCTCAGCTATCATAGAAACAAAGACAAAACTTTTAGCCCTTTTCCGTGGCAATCCACCTGTGCCCTTTAGGGTGTGCCTTTTGCACCACAGGCAAAGATACTTTCTTCCCATGTACATTACCGCTCTAAACCATAGTACGCTATTTTGGCTGATCTTTTTTTTGATTTGTTGACGTGCAGTTGTCAGGCCGCAGGTCTTTTATACAAATCAAAAAAAGCTTTATTTACTGACGTATAGCTGTATGCTTTTTTGAACCCCCAGCCTAATGGTAGGTTTTTTTGGCACAAAAAAAGCCCCCAACACACAAGGCGTCGGGGGCGGCAAGCTATACGTTAAACTTTATACAAAATATCTATTAAAAATCAACTTTTTCGCCATAATAGGCACACTTAAAGAGCCTAGCCATGGTTGCATTGTCAATGGTACGGGGATTTGTACCTGTGCAAGGGTCTGCAACGGCAGCAGCTGCAATGTCGTCCAATTGCGCCAAGAAGGCTTTTTCATCAACGCCAAATTCTTTCATGGTTTTGGGCATGTTCATTTGTGCTTTAAGATCCACTAGCTTAGCAACAAGCGCGTCCACAAGTTCAGCTGTGGTTGAGCCCGTAAGGCCAAGATATTTGGCAATCTGCGCATAGCGCTCGCCAGCCACTTTGGCATTGTATTTTACGACAAAGGGCAGATAAATGGCATTGGCACAGCCGTGCGGAATGTTGAAAATCTTACCGCTTTTATGAGCCATAGAGTGCACGATGCCCAAAATGGCATTGGAAAAAGACATGCCGGCCATGCACTGGGCTATGTGCATTTCTTTTCTGGCTTCTTCATCGCCATTATAGGATGCAACAACGTTATCGGCAATCATTTCAATGGATTTTAAGGCCAAAGAGTCGGTAATGGGGTTCGCCACAACAGAAGCATACGCTTCAAACGAGTGGGTCATGGCGTCCATGCCTGTGTTGGCCACAAGCAAGGGAGAAAGGCTTTTTACCAAATTCGTGTCCACAATGGCCACGTCAGGGGTGATGTTATAGTCGGCAATGGGATATTTTGTGCCTGTTTTTTCATCGGTGATGATGGAAAACGCCGTTACTTCTGTACCTGTGCCACTTGTGGTGGTTATGGCTACAAAATAGGCTTTTTTGCGAAGTGTTGGCAGGTTGAAAGGAATGGCTGCTTCTTCAAAGGTAAATTCGGGATTTTCATAAAAAATCCACATGGCTTTAGCTGCATCAATGGGGGATCCGCCGCCAACACCGATAATGATATCAGGCTGATATTCATTCATGGCAGCAACACCGCGCATTACTGTGGCAACGCTTGGGTCGGCCTCAATGCCACAAAAGATAGAGCTTTCAATGCCGGCTTCTTTAAGATTGGCCTGAATGGTAGCTGTTGTGCCGTCATTAACCATTCTTTCAGAGCCAATAACAAGAATAGCTTTTGTGCCTTTAAGTGTTTTTAAGTGGTCTAAAGCGTTTTCGCCAAAATACACGTCTCTTGGAATAGTAAATCTTTTCATCCCTAAATCCTTCCTTAAAAATTCAACGCAAAATCGCGCTGCAACAAGCATATAGGCATGAAAAAAAATGTGCGCAAGAAGGCACTTTATTGTCTGGTAAAAACAAAAAGGTGAGGTAGGCACCTTTTAGTGCCTTAAAATAATGTATGATTTTTAATAGTTAGAATTGAGCAAAAAGGATTTTATTCGTTATAGGACATGATAACTTTTTTTCCCCAACGGCTTAAACTTTCCAGTATGGGGATAACATCCTTTGCCAAAGGCGTGAGCGAATACTCAACCGTTGGCGGAGTTGATGGGTATACCGTGCGCGCAACAAGCTTGTTTTTTTCTAAAGTGCGTAATTGTTGCGTGAGCATTTTTTGCGTAATCCCCGGAATAATCTTAAAAAATTCATTGTACCTAATTTTATCTTCAAGGTGAAGACTCCACAAAATGGTTGATTTCCATTTTCCGGAAATCACTTCAAGAGCCACTTCCCTTTCATGAGTGAACTTGCTACAGCTCACTTTATTTTCGCGATCTTCTGGCAAAGTACCCTCCTTTACAGCCCGTTAAACGTAACAAGGCAAAATCTATACAGCAGTAACCACATCATACTGTTATTTTTGCAATCAATCAAGGTGGTGCCGAGCAGAGTGGCGACTTTTTGATAGACAAAAACCCCTTTTCTTGAATCAAAAAAAGGGGTTTCGCCTAAGCCATTGTATATACCGCAAAGAACAACTATTTTTTGCCAAGCTCCACAAGTTCAGCGCGTGTAAAAATACTGCGCAGCTCATAGCCGGCTGCCTCAATGGCTTCGCGTCCGCCCTCGTTACGGTCAAGTACAGTACACACAACCTTAATATTAAGGCCGGCAGCTTTAACACGCTCGCAAGCTGTCAAAAGGGAGGAGCCTGTGGTCACAACGTCTTCTACCATGGCAACCGTATCTCCCGCCTGAAAATTGCCCATGCCTTCAACGTACTGGCCTGTACCATGTCCTTTGGCTTCTTTACGCACAATGAGGCCTGCCAAGGGGCGGCCTTTTTCGTGAGAAATAACGGTACTTGCCGCAATAAGCGGATCCGCACCAAGGGTCATGCCGCCAAGGCCTTTTACATCAAAAGGTTCGAGCAGTTCCGTAAAAAGCTGCCCGATAAGCCAAGACCCTTCAGGGTGCAGGGCTGTGACTCTGCAATCAAAATAATAATCACTTTTGCGGCCTGACGCTAAGGTAAAATCGCCTTCACGGTAGGATTTTTCGATAAGGATGCGCGCAAGGCGTTGTCTATATTCTTGATTCATTATGAAAGCTCCTGGCCGAAGATACGGCGCAAAATGGTGTCTTCGTGTTTATTATAAAAGCCTTGGTCAAACAGTCCTGCCAAGGTTTGAGGATCAAGGCAGGCTGCAATTTCCGGGTCTTCCATGACATAGTCTTTAAAAGGACGACGGTTTTCCCAGCTTTGCATGGCATTTTTTTGGGCGCACACGTAAGCCTTTTGGCGGGGCATGCCGGCTTCCACAAGGGCTGTTAAAACGCGCTGTGAAAAATACAGCCCATAGGATGCGTCAAGGTTGCGCTGCATGTTTTCGGGTATCACGCGCAAGTTTTCCAACAGATTGGAAAGACGATGCAAAATATAATCCATCAAAATGGTGGAATCAGGCATGATGACACGCTCAACAGATGAATGGCTGATGTCGCGCTCATGCCAAAGGGCCTGATTTTCAAGGGCAGCCATGGAATTGGTCCGCACAAGGCGTGCAAGGCCTGTCATGTTTTCTGCCGAAATGGGATTTTTTTTGTGCGGCATGGCAGAGGAGCCTTTTTGCCCCTTGGCAAAGCCTTCTTCAACTTCCAACACTTCGGTACGCTGCAAATGGCGCAATTCAACGCAGATACGCTCCACAGTGCCTGCTGTAATGGCAAGGGCCGTGAAAAAATGGGCATGGCGGTCGCGCTGGATGATTTGTGTGGAAATACTATCAGGTTCAAGGCCCAAAAGCTTACAGGCCTTTGCTTCAACCTCAGGGCTTAGCAAGGCGTAAGTACCCACAGCACCTGACATTTTGCCAACACGCATGCCGTCCAAGGCGTCCACAAAGCGTTTGCGGTCTCTGGCACATTCTGCATAAAAATTGGCAATTTTTAACGCAAAGGTGGTGGGTTCGGCATGGATACCATGGGTGCGCCCCATGCAAAGCCGCCCACGATAGCGCAAGGCCAAGGGTTTGAGCACGGAAAGCAATCGATCAAAACCCTGCACGATAAGCTCGCCAGCTTCCACCATAAGCAGGTTCCCTGCTGTGTCCACAATATCAGAAGAGGTGCAACCCAAATGGATAAAACGCGCAGACGGGCCAACACGCTCCTCAAGGGCCGTTAAAAAGGCAATGACATCATGGCGTGTGGTCTCTTCAATCTCTAAGGCGCGTGCTTCAAAGGCGGCATCAATAACGCCTTCTGTTTTGGCGCGGATTGTTTGCATGTCTTCTGCACTGATGGAACCGTGCGCATGCCACGCTTCACACACGGCAAGCTCAACCTCTAACCAAGCTTGGTAACGGTTCCTAAGCGTCCAAATATTGCCCATTTGTGGGCGCGTATAACGGTCTATCATACTATCTCCTTCATTGGGGCGGCAATCCTTGATACGTTACGCAATCCTAAAAAAACCCCTCGTTTCTCAATAACGAAGGGTTTTTTAGTGAAAAATGCTTACTTTCAGGGCCATTACGCCCTGTTCCCGTAAAAGAATTACCCATGATAAAGTGGATGCAAGGAAAAAGCTCAACGCAACTGGCTCCTATAGCCATAGCGCAAAGCCTTTGTATACGCCTTTAAACGGCAAATACGTCCTTGCTCATGCACTTTGTGCAAAGCGAACATGCACTCTTGCAATTATTCTTTAGCGGCCTTAGCTTGGCGGACGCGCTCTTTCAGACGCTCAGCCCTGCGTTTACGGCGGCGGTCAAGTTCTTTTTTACGTTCGATTTTTTTGTGAGCCATGCCTAATCTCCTTTACAAATGTCAACACGTATTTTTTTGTTGCAAAAGGCTTATACAGGATTATGCAAGCACTGTCCAGCCTGCATTTTCAAGTTGTTCTTGGCTTATGCTGCCTGCTCGTAAAAGGCGCAACGCGCCGTTTTCATAGAGCACAAGGGTTGACGGCAAACCGCCACCCGGCACAGGCGGCAGGTTCACAACACCGCCCACAGCCTTGAGCAAGACAGGGTTTAAATCATCGGCCAATCGTGCAGGCGGATCACCGCTGACATTGGCACTGCTTGAGGTAATGGGTTCCCCCACCGCTAGAGCAAGGGCCCGTGCAACAGGGTGGGACGATAGGCGCACCGCCACACGGTTTGTGCCGCCTGTAAGCACATCGGGCACGCGCAAATGCGCCGTAAAAAGCACAGTCAGGGGCCCGGGCCAAAACGTTTCAAGCAAAGGAAGCAGCTCTGGTTCCACCTTGGCCACCATATCAAGCTGTTCCATACTGCCAATAATAAGCGGCAAAGGCTTTACGGTTGAGCGGTTTTTTGCCACAAAAACCCTAGCAGTGGCAGTGGCGTCCAAAGCACGACTGCCAAGGGCAAAATAGGTTTCTGTAGGAAAAATAACAGGCTCGCCTGATTGCATGAGGGTAGCTGCTGATTCCAGCGAAATGCAAGCTTGCTCAAGGCAGGCAGTGTGGTGCAAGGTTTCCATGGGGCTTGTCTCCATAGGGGCTCTGTTGTACAGTTATACGAATAACCGCCTGTGGGAAAAAATATACTGAGGATTGTACCGATTTTTTACATTGGTCTTTTTCAACAAGCTGCTAAAGGCGCACCATGACACGCAAACCACTTCGCATCCTGGCTGTGGGTCGTTTAAAAACACCCTTTTGGCAAAATGCTGCCAACCACTATATAACCCGTATTGCCAGATGGCGCAATCTGCTTGAAACCTATGTAAAAGACGCCCCAAGTGCCCTTGATGCCAACGCAAAATCCCTCCTTGAAGGCAAAAACTTATTGCAAGCCTTAGAACCTGCCGATATCCTTATCTGCCTTGACGAAAGGGGGAAAAATTATACATCCCAGCAATTTTCTAAATGGCTAGAAGTTGTTTCTGAAAACACAGCCAAACGCCCCTGCTTTGTGCTTGGCGGTGCTTTTGGCCTTGACAAATCTGTAAAAGAAGCCGCCACACATGTGATCGCCTTAGGCCCCATGACCCTGCCCCATGAACTGGCCCGTGTGGTTTTATTTGAACAGCTGTACCGCGCAGAAAGCCTGACAAGGGGCTGCCCGTATCATCATTAGAGGGGTGGGGCT
>CAYJIX010000079.1:0-8130 GCA_964370375.1 uncultured Desulfovibrionaceae bacterium
ATTTATATTTTACCGAACCTTTTTACCACGGCAAGCCTTTTTACAGGCTTTTTGGCCATGATTCTATCCCTTGATGGCAAGTTTGAACAGGCTGCCATGGCTATTCTTTTTAGTGCTGTCATGGACGGCCTTGACGGAAAAATAGCCCGTTTGACCAACACTGCCAGCGAATTTGGCGTGCAATACGATTCTTTGGCTGACCTTGTGGCCTTTGGTGTTGCTCCTGCTTTTATGGCATGGTGTTGGCATTTGCATGTCTACGGACGCCTTGGTATTGGTGTGACCTTTTTGTTTGTGGCTTGTACGGCCCTGCGCCTTGCACGTTTTAACGTCACCGTGGGCAACCCTGCCACTGCCAATAAAAAGTTTTTTATTGGCCTGCCAAGCCCTGCAGGTGGCTGTTCCATTGCCATACTGGTGCTGTTTGACCCCTATTTTGCGGACTGGTTCTATTTTCTTGTGCCTGGCCTCACCCTTGCGCTCTGTTTTGGTGTTGCCCTGCTCATGGTCAGCCGTGTTCGCTATTTTTCGTTCAAGGACTATGGCTTTTTAAAGCAGCATCCTTTTAGTTCTATGGTTACGTGTTTATTGGTTTTTGTGCTGGTCTTATCCCAGCCGCGTATATTTGGTTTTCTTTTAGGTACTGGCTATCTTTTGTCCGGGCTTATTTATAGCTTTATCTTGCTTCCACGCCGTAATCGTCAGTTACTTCGTGGTCTTACTAACCATAACTAACGCCGGAACAACACTTTTTTAACAAAGGGAAAGGGCCGGCCGGTTCTTTCCCTTACTTTTTGCTCAAAGGAGTTTTTTGTGAACAACAAGGTTATCGTATTTGACACAACTTTGCGTGATGGGGAGCAATCTCCAGGTGCAACCATGAACTTGCAAGAAAAACTGCGTCTTGCCAAACAGCTTGAATTGCTTGGCGTGGATGTTATGGAAGCAGGCTTTCCTGCTGCAAGTATAGGCGATTTTGAAGCTGTGCAGCAGATTGCACAATCTGTTGACTCCATGCAGGTGGCAGGGCTTAGCCGTGCTTTTCATGGTGATATTGACCGCGCTTGGGAGGCTGTGAAAGTTGCCAATAATCCGCGTATTCATACCTTTATTGCCACATCACCCATTCATATGCAGTACAAATTGCGTAAAACACCGGATCAAGTGGTTGAAATGGCTGTAAATGGTGTGCGTCACGCCGCCACCTACACCTCAAATGTTGAATTTTCTGCAGAAGACGCTTCCCGTTCTGACCGTGATTTTTTGGCACGGGTTTGTACAGAAGTTATCAAAGCAGGCGCAACCACCATCAATCTGCCTGATACTGTGGGATATATTCAACCGCACGAATACGCTGAACTTATCAAATACGTTATTGAACATACTGAAAACGCGCACAAGGCAGTATTTAGTGTGCATTGCCACAACGACCTTGGCGTTGCCGTTGCCAACACCTTGGCAGCTTTGCAAGTTGGCGTGCGTCAGGTGGAAGTGACCTTAACAGGACTTGGCGAGCGCGCCGGCAATGCGGCCCTTGAAGAAGTGGTCATGGCATTGCGCACACGACAGGATTTGTACAAACTTGAATGCAATATTAAGGCTGAACAGATTTATCCGTCCTGTCGTTTGCTTTCAACCATCCTTGGGCGGCCCATACCGCCAACAAAAGCCATTGTGGGTGGCAATGCCTTTGCTCATGAATCGGGTATCCACCAGGACGGCATGCTCAAAAATCGTGAAACGTATGAGATCATGACGCCGGAATCCATCGGCCGTTCCGCCACAGACATTGTTATTGGCAAGCACTCGGGCAGGGCAGCTGTGCGCAGCCGTTTGCAAAGCCTTGGTTATCAGCTTGACGAAGAGCAACTCGATACGGTATTTGCAGCTGTTAAGGACTTGGCTGATAAAAAAGCCACGATCCATGACGAAGATTTAGAGGCCTTGGTCTTTTCCGAGGTGTACCGTTTGCCTTTGTGTTATCGCCTTATCAACATCAGCGCGCAAAGTGCTGTAGGCACCATGCCTGCAACAGCGGCTGTAGTTTTAGAGCAGCACGGCAAAGAAACGCGCCTTGCGGGCTTTGGCGTTGGCACGGTGGATGCGGTCTTTAACGTATTGTCAGACGCTGTGGGCCGAAAGCCTTCCTTAGAGCAGTTTGCCATCAATGCCATCACCGGCGGCACAGATGCCTTGGGTGAAGTGTTGGTACGCCTTGTAGAAAACAATATCACCGCCATGGGCCGTGCTGCAGATCCTGATGTTATTGTGGCAAGTGCCAAGGCGTATGTGGACGCCTTGAACAGGTTGTACCATAAAGAGCAGGAATTACAAAGAGAATCAGAAAAGTAAGCGGTTGCAAAGCCTAGACAATAGGCTTTGCATCACTACAATCACATAGCGCGTAGCACAACTTTTAACCAAAAGAGAACGTGTATGGCTCAGACCTTAGCTCAAAAACTGTTGCAACTTCATACCGATGAAGTCATTGAACAGGACGGTCAAATTGTAAATTGCCGTTTGTCCTTGGTATTGGCCAATGACATTACAGGCCCTTTGTCCATCAAATCCATGCGTGCCATGGAAGCTGAACGCGTGTTTGACAAGGATAAAGTGGTCTTGGTCATGGATCATTTTACACCGCAAAAAGACATTGCTTCTGCCAATCAAGTGCGCATCTGCCGCGAATTTGCTGCCGAGCAAAACCTAACCCATTACTATGAAGGCGGCGATTCAGGGGTTGAGCATGCCCTTTTGCCGGAACTTGGCCTTGTTGGGCCCGGTGACCTTGTGATTGGTGCCGACAGCCATACCTGCACCTATGGGGGCCTTGCAGCCTTTGCCACGGGCCTAGGTTCTACAGACGTTGCAGCAGGCATGGCTTTGGGTGAGTTGTGGTTTAAAGTGCCGCCCACCATCCGCGTGACCTTTAATGGGGCCATGCCGCGCTATGTTAGGGCAAAGGATTTGATTTTACAGCTTATCGGCGCCATTGGTGTGGACGGGGCACGCTATGCGGCCCTTGAATTTGACGGATCTACCGTTGCAGGGCTTAGCGTAGATGAGCGCTTGACCATGGCAAACATGGCCATTGAAGCAGGCGGAAAGGTAGGGCTTTTTGCTTCTGACAAGGTAACCGCAGAGTATTGCGCAGCCCATAACCGCCCAAGCGTACCCTTTATTGCAGCGGACAAGGGCGCAACCTATGAGCGTGAAGTTTCTTTTGACACGTCAAGCCTTAAACCTGTGGTGGCTTGTCCTCACCTTCCTGAAAATATTAAAAATGCCGATGAAGTTGGCACTGTGCCCCTTGACCAGGTTGTCATTGGATCGTGTACCAACGGGCGGCTTTCAGACATGCGTGATGCGGCAGAGATTTTGCGCGGACGTAAAGTGGCCCCCAATGTGCGCTGTATCATTTTGCCGGCAACACCAGAGGTTTGGCGCGCCAGCATGAAAGAAGGGCTTTTTGAGATCTTTATGGATGCAGGCTGTGTTATCGGGCCCCCAACTTGTGGCCCGTGCCTTGGCGGTCACATGGGCATTTTGGCTGACGGGGAACGCGCCCTTGCCACAACAAACCGTAACTTTAAAGGCCGCATGGGGAGCTTAAGCTCAGAAGTGTATTTGGCAAGCCCTTATACGGCGGCTGCCTCTGCTGTGGCAGGGGTTATCATAAGCCCTGAACAATTGTAAAAGGAAAAAACAATGACTCAAATGCCAACCTTTGAAGGGCGCGTCCATAAAGTGGGCGACCATATCGATACAGACGCCATCATTCCGGCCCGTTTTTTGGTGACCACAGACGTTGCAAAACTGGGCGAACAGTGCATGGCAGGTCTTGAAGACGGCTGGGTTGCACGCGTGAATAACGGCGATATCATGGTGGCAGGGCGCAATTTTGGTTGCGGTTCCTCCCGTGAGCACGCGCCTTTGGCACTTATTGGGGCAGGGATCCCTGTGGTTGTTGCCCATAGTTTTGCCCGCATTTTTTATCGCAATGCCTTCAATATGGGCCTTATTTTGCTGGAACTTGGTGATGCAGTTGATAGCATAAACGACGGGGATACGTTGTTTATTGACCCTGCCAAAGGGGAAATCAAAAACCTGACCACAAACACCACTTTAACCTGTACGAGCCTGCCGCCTTTTATGGCAGAACTTATCAGCAAAGGCGGCCTTATCGGCTATGCAAAGGAAAAATTGGCGGCTCGCTAACGCTTTGCAATGGTTACGCTTTTGCGTGACTTGAACCATGTACCGCATGGCTGCTTGATTTCTCACCCTTCATTATGTGCAGGGCCTTAAAAAAGGTTGCGCATGATGAAGGGTGTTTTTTTGCAAAATTTTTGCCTCCATCTTGCGGTTTATTTTACAACTAAGGCCGTGACCCCTTGACAATCCTTTGGACATGGCACACACTTTCCTGTCATTCCGTATTTGTGGTGATCAAAGGAGAGGGCCATGAGCGATTATAAAAAAACCTTGAATCTTCCCCGTACAAGCTTTCCCATGAAGGCAAATCTTACCCAAAAAGAGCCGGAAATGCTCAAATTTTGGGAACAAAACAAAAGCTATGATGCCATGCTTGAAGCTTCCGGTTCTAAAGGAGGCTACCTTTTGCATGACGGCCCCCCTTATGCCAACGGTCATATTCACTTGGGCACGGCCTTGAATAAGATTTTAAAGGATATTTGCGTTAAATCACGAGCTTTACAAGGCTTTCGCGGTGAATATGTCCCCGGTTGGGATTGCCATGGTTTGCCCATCGAACTTAAAGTAGAACATGAACTTGGCGAAAAGAAAAAAACACTGCCCGTGCACGCTGTGCGCCGCCGTTGCCGCCAATACGCCGATAAATTCCTTGATATTCAACGTAAAGAGTTTAAACGCTTAGGTGTTTTTGGCCTGTGGGACAAGCCCTATAAAACCATGGACCCTTCTTATGAGGCTGCAACCGCCGCTGAACTTGCCCGTTTTGTGGAAAAAGGCAATGTCGTGCGCAGTAAAAAGCCCATTTATTGGTGTACGTCTTGTAAAACAGCTTTGGCTGAAGCTGAGGTGGAATACGCAGATCACACGTCCTCGTCCATTTATGTGCGCTTTTTAGTACAAGACGAAGCTAAAATCCGCAATGTTTTCCCGTCTTTAAGCGAAAAAGATGCCAAAAACACCTATGTGATCATCTGGACAACAACGCCTTGGACTTTGCCCAGCAACATGGCTGTGGCCCTGCATCCTGATTTTGAATACGCACTCGTGCGCCACGAAAGCGCCTGTTACATTTTGGCTGCCGAACTTGTTGAAAACGTAGCCAAAACCCTTGGTTGGGAACACTTTGAGGTGTTAGGCCAAGCCATAGGGCAGGGCCTTGAAGGCATTGAGGCAAAACATCCCTTTTATGATCGTCCTTCACCTTTGGTGCTTGGCACTCACGTAACCCTTGAAGCCGGCACAGGCTGTGTACACACAGCACCCGGGCACGGGCGCGAAGACTATGAAGTGGGCCTTGCGTACAACCTTGAAATTTATTCCCCCCTTGATGACGAGGGCCGCTACCTTGACAGCGTTGGCTTTTTTGCTGGTCAATGCATCCATGATGCCAACCCTGCTGTTATTGAAAAGCTTGAAGAAGTTGGCGCACTTTTGGCAAAAAGCCGCCTTAGCCACTCTTATCCCCATTGCTGGCGTTGTAAAAGCCCTGTGATTTTTCGTGCAACAACGCAATGGTTCATCAGCATGGAACGCAACGATTTGCGCAAACGCGCGCTCAAGGCCATTCGCGAACAAGTAAAATGGATCCCGGGTTGGGGTGAAGATCGTATTTTTAATATGATCGAATCACGCCCTGATTGGTGCATTTCACGTCAACGCGCGTGGGGCGTGCCCATTGTGGCCTTATTGTGTGAAAGGTGCGGTGAAGCCTGGAACGATCCAAAGTGGATGCAAGAGATGGCAAGTCGCTTTGCCAAGCATCCCACCGGGTGCGACTACTGGTACGAAAGCCCCATTGAAGACCTTGTGCCTGCAAACTTAACCTGTACATGCGGCGGCACACAGTGGAAGCGCGAAACCGATATTTTGGACGTGTGGTTTGATTCCGGCACAAGCTTTGCCGCGGTCATGATGGAGCGCGACGAACTGACCTTTCCTGCCGATCTGTACCTTGAAGGCTCAGACCAGCACCGCGGCTGGTTCCACTCATCACTTTTAGCGTGTATGGGTACACGCGATGTGCCTCCGTATAAAGCTGTGCTCACACATGGATATGTGGTTGATGGTGACGGGCGCAAAATGTCAAAATCCGTGGGCAATGTTGTTGCTCCGCAGGAAATTATTGACAAGCTTGGCGCAGAAGTGTTGCGCCTTTGGGTTTCTTCTGTGGATTATCGCGAAGATATCAGAATCTCAGACGAAATCCTCAACCGCCTTGTGGATGCTTATCGACGTATCCGTAATACATGCAGGTACTTACTTGGTAACATCCATGACCTTACGCCAGAAAGCATGCTGCCCATTGAACAATTGGACGCGCTGGATCGTTATGCTCTTGATGCAGCAACGCGGATCAACACGCGCGTGCAAGAGGCTTATACCGACTATGAATTTCATAAAGTTTTTCATACCTTGCACCAGTTTTGCTCAACGGAACTTTCTGCATTTTACCTTGATGTTATTAAGGATCGCCTTTATGCCTATGGTGAAAACAGCAAAGAACGCCGCTCTGCCCAAACAGCCATGTATCATATCCTTATGCTGCTTGTGCGCGGCATGGCGCCGGTATTGAGCTTCACCGCGGAAGAGGTTTTTTCCTACGTGCCAGAAGCTCTAAGGCCAAATACAAAGACCGTCTTTGCCTTGCCGGAGCAAGATACAACAACGTTTTTGCTCAAAGATGAGGAGCGCCAAGCTTGGGATAGCATCCTTACCCTGCGCGCTGCTGTGACAAAAGCCATTGAACCGTTGCGCAAAGAAGGGCAGGTGGGCCACGCCCTAGATACCAGAGTAACCTTGTGGCTTGACCAAAACCCCTTTGATAAGCTTGCAACCGACAGCCGCGCGCTGTTCATCGTATCGCAACTTGTCATCCAGCCATTAGGCGAACAGCCAAAAAACGCCTTGCCCCTTAAAGAGATGAATGGCGAGATGAATGGCGAAACAAACGGTTTTGTGCATGTACAAAACGCCCTTGGCCAAAAGTGCGAACGCTGCTGGATATATAGTGAAGAGCTTGGCACAAACCCCAACTATCTTGACCTGTGCCCACGCTGCACAGCTGTGTTGCAACAAGAAAACGAAGGTTAGGGCATTTGTCTGCACAGAAGTTTTTTTTGCGCATCTTAGCGTTAGATTGTATGATCTTGCTTTGACAGTACCTTAAAAACATCTTGTGCAGACACAGCCTAACAGCCTGTTAAAAGCCTGTGTCAAAAGGATTTTTTGCGTGAACGATAAACGCCTTGCCATCATCCTTAGCCTTGGTGCTGCTGTGACTGCCCTTGACCAGTTGACAAAGCTTCTGGTCATACGCACCATCCCTGAACATGGGCAAGTGACCGTCATTGAAGGTTTTTTTAATCTTGTCAATGTTCGTAACCGCGGTGCGGCCTTTGGCTTTTTAAACCGTTCCGACATCGAATGGCAGTTCTGGCTTTTTCTTGTGGCAACCATTATGGCCCTTGGCTTTATCGGTTACATGGCCCGTTCTGCCAAAGCTTGCGATACGCTTCTTTTTATAGGGCTTGGCGCAATCCTTGGCGGTGCTGTGGGCAACCTTATCGATCGGATCCGCTTTCGCGCAGTTATTGATTTTTTAGACCTTTATGCAGGCAATTGGCACTGGCCGGCTTTTAACGTGGCAGACGCTGCCATCTGCGTTGGGGCAGGGCTTGTGTTCTTGCACATGTGGCGCACGCCGGATAAAAGATAAAACAGTAACATATCAATATGTTGCCCCGTGCCTAACTTGGTTATTGTCCGAGTAGGTGCGGGGCTTTTTGTAGTTGATGAAGTCACAATCAGGAGCGGTGCATGAACAAAAAGGCAGAGGATGTTCTGCTCTCTATAGCGGTGACAAGGGGCTGTGTACGAAGCAAAGCCCTTCGCGTTACAACGCCTTTTATATAGAAC
>CAYJIX010000080.1:0-6199 GCA_964370375.1 uncultured Desulfovibrionaceae bacterium
GCCTTGCTCCTGTTCTTTTGCTGAGCAATGCTTGCGCCTTGCTTATGTTCTTTTGTGGTATTTGCGCGAAATTCATCTTTTTTATTCGTACGGCGTCAAAAGATATTTTCCGTTACGCACGTACTAAAGTACGCTTACGCCGTAAAATATCTTTTTCCTTGTACGCATAGAAAAATCTTATAATTTCGCAATACCACAAAAACAAGCACCCCGTTTTTTTGCGCTGTCAGATAGACGTCTTGCCTTGCCTAGCCAATCAATATAAGGATGCAAAAAAACGGGTTCTCGAAATCCCCCCCTTACATTCCCCCCCTTAGCGCAAGGGGGGGAGAGGTCGCACTTCGTGCAATCAAAAGATTATGGGAAAGGTTTCTTCATTCCTTTTCCCAGCCATCACCCTGCACAGGGGGCTCAAAAGGGGTCGGAAGCAATCTGACGCCGCATACGACCCCTTTTCAGCCCCCTGTTATTTGTTGAAAAAAGGAGCAGCCACATCCTTTGCCGAAAGAATAGGCTCTTGCACAGGCCATGTAATGCCCAAATCCGGCGAATCCCAACGATAGGTGCCCTCATCCTGGGCATCATAAAAATCTGTCACCTTGTATTCAAAATGGGCACGTTCACTTGTTACTACAAAACCATGGGCAAAGCCCGGGGGGATCCAAAGCTGCCATTGGTTTTTTTGTGTCAATTCAACACCGTACCAAGAACCGTAACTTATGGAATCTGGGCGGATATCCACAGCAACGTCAAAGACCGAGCCAAAGCTTACCCTGACGAGTTTCCCTTGTGGCTTGGTTTTTTGAAAATGTAAACCGCGCAAAATGCCAAAGCTTGAGCTGGAATGATTGTCCTGCACAAAGGGCATGATGATACCGGCTTGGGTATAGCGTTCTTGCTGCCATGTTTCCACAAAATGACCGCGTTCATCACCCCATATTTTGGGTTTGATTAATAAGACGCCGTGCAGAGGTGTTGTTTCAATTTCCATGGTACGCTCCTCATAACATGAGCATAGTTTTTTTTGTGCCACATGGCAATCATATACCTGGTTTGTACGTTTGGCATGAGCCTATGTGATATTTTTTGCCCTTTTTTCGGTTTATTGGGTTCGCTCCTTCCTTGGTCGTCTTCAAAATAGTTCAAAGTAGGCATGCTTGTTATTTTTTTAAACACCATGTAGACTAAACCAAGGTTTTGAATCAGATATTTGCAATGCAATGCGATCAAATTTTTTTAACGATTTTTTTTGGGGCATACATATAAGGCATGTTTCAAGCTGGCGTACACAGGGCTTTACGTTTTTCAAAACGGTATTATCCTAGAATGAACGTACTTTATTTTCATCATACCATTTCAATAGCAGGAGACCCCATGAAGAAAGTGCTGATTCAACAGATCAAAACCCTACGTCAAGCTCTGCTACTTATAGTTGCCATGGTTTTTCTTTCAAGCGTTGTTGCGCATGCATCTTCCATACCATCCATGAACCTTGACCAATTGGAAAAAGAGATTGTAGCGCATAAAGGCAAGGTGGTGATGCTCAATTTCTTTGCATCGTGGTGCCCTCCGTGCCGCGAAGAAATTCCAAGCCTTATTGAATTGAACAAGGAATATGGCGATAAGGTCGTATTTATTGGCCTTTCGGTGGACGAAAACGCCAACGCGTTAGAAGATTTTGCCAAATCCGTCAATTTTACGTACCCTGTGTATAAAGTGAATAATGCTGTTGCAGCACAATACAGCGTGTCTGCCATCCCTCATAACGCGGTATATGATCGCAGCGGCACAATTGTTGCAAACCAAGCTGGATATATACCCAAACAGGATTTAAAAAAGTTTTTGGACAGCTTACAGTAACATGCGTAGCCTTGTTGAACTTTTTTTGCGAAAGGATGATGCATGCACGTTGAGCGACTGCATTTATTGTATTCATGTGAAGAAATTCATGACCGTGTGGCAGATATTGCCGCACAGATAAATAGGGAATATGCAGACAAGCCCTTGGTGGTGCTTTGTGTGCTTAAGGGTGCGTTCATGTTTTTTAGCGACCTTGTAAAGCACCTTGACTGCAAGCCCGCGCTGGATTTTATACGCCTTAGCAGTTATGCTTTGGGCACAACAGCAGGAAATATCACCATCACCAAGGATACAGATTTACCCTTAGAAGGCAAACACGTTCTTGTGGTAGAAGATATTGTAGATACAGGACATAGCATGCATTTTTTGCTCAACAGGTTGGCTGCGCGCGGTGCGAAAAGTCTGCGCCTTGCCACACTGATTGACAAGCATGAACGCCGTGAAGTGCCTGTACACGCAGATTTTGTAGGATTTACCTTGTCTGATGGTTTTATTGTAGGTTATGGCCTTGATTATGCCGAATGTTATAGAGAGCTGCCGGCCTTGTACATTGCCGAAGTTACAGAAGATGCGGAGTCTGTATGATAGTAGTATGCCCCCATTGTTCCACTCGCTTTAATTTACCCGAACGTCAAATCAAGCCGGATGCAAAGTTGCGTTGTTCTGTATGCAAGCACGTTTTTGCCATACCGCCAACGCTCTCTTTTGACCGTCAAGATTCCGACACTAATCAAGATTTTTCTGCCGAGGCACCTCCTTCCGGTGCGTCAGACTCTTTGGGTCTGCATTTAGGCTTTGAAGCAGACGGCCCACCAAGCAAGCCTGAGGGCAAAAAAAGGGGAATTTTTCTTCCCATACTCCTTATCCTTGTGCTTTTGCTTGGAGGAGGGGGCTTTGTTGCTTGGAAATTTTTCCCGGAACTTTTGCAGCCTATCATGCAGTATATTGGCGAGACTACACCTTCTGAGCAGCAAAGCGATGAATCTATCGCCAAAATTGAGCTTCGTAATGTGCGCCAATACATTATAAATAATGAAAAGTTGGGGCCGTTAACGGTTATTCAAGGTAAAGCGGTCAATGGGTTTACCGAGCCGCGCGAACTTATCCGTGTAGAAGCAGCCCTGTACGATAAGGGCGGCAACCCCCTTATTGCAAAAGAAGTGCTTACAGGCACAACCGCAACCTTATTCCAGTTGCGAGTGCTTGACCAAGAAGAGCTTGAAAACATTTTAAACAATAAAATAGACGTGCTTACCTATAATACCAATGTGCAACCGAGCGGTGAAGTTCCGTTCATGGTGGTTTTTTATAATCCTCCGGATGAAGCGTATGAGTTTGGCGTAAAAGTCACAGCCGCCCAACCTGTTACGAACAATTAACACCATGAAAACACGCGAACGGTACGTGTGTACCGAATGTGGAGCCCACGCTGCACAGTGGCGGGGTCAATGCGCGCTTTGCAAAGCGTGGAACAGCTTACAGGTTGAAACAGTTCCCCGTGGCAGCGCAAAACAGCGTTCTTCCATAGGGCAAGCTGCGCGTATACCGCGTCCGCTCAGTGACGTGCATGAAGGCGAATACCTCCCCTACGGCACAGGCTTGAATGCTTTGGACAGGGTGCTTGGCCAAGGCTTGGTACCTGGAGCTGCCATGCTCATAGGTGGAGAACCTGGCATTGGCAAATCCACCTTATTGTTGCAAATGGCAGGAGCTGTGGCTGCCTCAGGCCACCTTGTGCTGTATGCCAGCGGCGAAGAATCCTTATCGCAAATAAAAGACCGCGCCACACGTCTTGACACATTGCACCCCAATTTATTGGCCTTATCCACCTCAAGCGTTGAGGATGTTTTGCCGCTTTTATCGTCAGAAAATGCGCCGCGCCTGCTTATTGTGGATTCTATTCAGACCTTTACTTCAAGCCAAGCAGAAGGTTTGCCAGGCAACGTCAGTCAGGTGCGCGCTGTTGCCCTTGAACTTATCGAACGCTGCAAAGAAAACCATGTCACCCTCATGCTGGTTGGGCATGTTACCAAGGACGGTGTGCTTGCAGGGCCGCGCTTGCTTGAACATATGGTGGACACGGTCATTTCTCTTGAAGGTGACAGGCGGCAGATGTTTCGGCTTTTGCGTGTGCTCAAAAACCGTTTTGGCCCCAATTTAGAGCTTGTGGTCTTTCAAATGGCAGGTAAAGGCCTTGAAGTTGTGGAAGACCCTTCCACCTATTTTTTAGGCGCTCGCGATACCAGCCTTAGCGGTGCGGCAGTGGTTATGACAGCAGATGGGCAACGCCCCCTTGCTGTGGAAGTGCAAGCCCTTGTGACACGTTCTTACCTGTCTATTCCGCGCCGTACAGGCCTTGGCTTTGACGTGAACCGCTTACATTTGTTGCTGGCAGTATTGGAAAAACGCTTAAAACTCAATTTTGGGCAAGTGGACGTGTACGCCAAAATTGGCGGCGGTATCCGCCTGCAAGAGCCCGGCATGGATTTGGCCCTTGTGGCGGCCCTGCTTTCGTCCTTGTACGACATGCCGTTACCAGAACGTGCAGTTTTTTGGGGAGAGGTGGATTTAAACGGACAAATCCGCCCTGTTAGCATCCATGACGCTCGTTTATTACAAGCCACACGCCTTGGGTATGACGCGTATTTTCCCTATGCCGACAATAAAGGCCTTGCTACTGTGGCGGATTTGCGCGATAAGCTTTTCCACTCTTCTGTACGTAAAAAAGCATCAACACCTTCAAACCCTTCAACACCTGCAAGCAGTACTGTATGAACACCGTAAGACCAGAACATCTTTCAGAAAATGATACTTGTGAAGACTTTGCAAGTCCTGCCATGTTTGAAGTGCTCCTTTTTAATGACGATTACACAACCATGGAATTTGTGGTGTCTATCTTGATTCATGTTTTTCATAAACAACCTGATGCGGCTACAGCCATCATGCTGTCAATCCACAACAGCGGCCACGGCGTTGCAGGAACATACCCCTTTGAAGTGGCAGAAACCAAGGTTGAAACCGTGCACAATATGGCACGCTCTGCCGGCTTTCCCTTGCGTTGCGAAATGCGTGAGGTTTAATAATGTTGACAACCCATTTACAACAAGCCTTAAACCTGGCTGTTCATGAAGTCGTCTTGCGTCACCATGAATATTTGACGGCAGAACATGTGCTGTACGGTATTACGCAAGAAGCGCAGGGCAAGGATTTTTTACAAGCCTGTAGCTTGAACACTGACGAACTTAAAGCATCACTTGAACATTTTTTAAGCAACCATTTGGAAGCCATTGAGCCTGTAAAACGTAAGGAAGAACAGGTCTTACCGCAAACCCTAGCAGTGCAACGGATCATGGAATTTGCCTTGGCCCATGTGCGCGCCTCGGGGCGTGCTCTTGTGGATGTTGGGGATATTGTGGCTGCCTTGCTTGAAGAGGGTAAGTCCTTTGCAGCCAAACTTTTAGAACGGCAAGGCTTAACACGCTTGCGTATTTTAGAATGCTTGGCTGATGCAAAGCACGAGGCAGGCAATAAAGAGCAGGACAAAGAAACCTCCAAACAAGAAAAAGCCCTGCAAAGCTATACAATCAACCTAACAAAAATGGCAAAAGCAGGCCGCCTTGACCCTTTAATCGGGCGCAAAAACGAGCTGGAACGCGCCATAGAAATTTTGGCAAGACGGCGCAAGAACAACCCTCTTTTTGTTGGGGAACCGGGCACGGGTAAAACCGCCTTGGCTGAAGGTTTGGCCCTGTATTTGTTGCAAGAAAACGCCCCAAGCCTTTTTAGCGGTTATACAATATACGCGCTTGATATGGGCGCGCTCATTGCCGGTGCGCGGTATCGCGGCGATTTTGAAGACCGTTTAAAATCTGTCATCAAAGCGTTAGAAGATCGAGAAAATACCATTCTTTTTATTGACGAATTGCATACAGTGGTGGGCACAGGTGCGTCAGGGAGCGGTGCCATGGACGCCTCAACCCTGCTCAAGCCGGCTTTAAAAGGCACGTTTCGCTGTATCGGTGCCACTACCCATGAGGATTACCGCCAGCATATTGAAAAGGACCGCGCCTTGGCGCGACGCTTTCAATGTATTGATATTGTAGAACCGTCCATGGAAGAGTGTGTTAATATCCTTAAAGGCTTGCAAAGCCATTATGAAGCCTACCACAAGGTGCGCTATACCAAGGATGCCATTAAAGCTGCCGTTGACCTGTCGGCCCGACATGTGCGTGACAGAATGCTCCCTGATAAGGCCATTGATGTTATGGATGAAGCCGGCGCCAAAGCCCGATTGGGCGTAGCCCGATTGGGCGTAGCCCGATTGAGTGCCACTCGATTG
>CAYJIX010000080.1:6299-7987 GCA_964370375.1 uncultured Desulfovibrionaceae bacterium
CGATTGAGTGCCACTCGATTGGACGAATCCCCCGTAAACGAACCTTCTTTGGCCCTGCCAATACCAACGCAAAGGGTTACCGTTAAGGATGTGGAATATATTGTGGCCCGCATGGCAGGTGTGCCCATACGCACGGTCAGCAGTAAAGAGCGCGATCGCTTGCGCACTCTAGAAGAGGATTTGCAACAACGAATAGTTGGGCAAGACGAAGCAGTGCGCACCGTATGCAGTGCTATTATTCGTGCAAGGGCAGGGCTTGGGCAGGCCCGTCGGCCCACAGGAGCGTTTTTGTTTTACGGGCCCACAGGCGTTGGTAAAACAGAATTGGCGCGGCAATTGGCCGAACTTTTGGGCGTGGCTTTTCATCGGTTTGACATGAGTGAATACATGGAGCAGCACAGCGTGGCACGGCTTATCGGTGCGCCTCCCGGCTACGTTGGCTTTGATCAAGGTGGCCTTTTGACCGAGGCTGTACGCAAAGCACCCCATGCCGTAGTTTTGCTTGACGAAATGGAAAAAGCCCATCTTGACGTGTACAACGTGCTTTTACAAGTTATGGATTACGGCACCTTGACCGATAACACTGGGCGCACAGCCTGTTTTCGTAATGCAACCTTGATCATGACCTCAAATGCCGGAGCCTCTGACGTGGCAAGCGCGCCTGTGGGCTTTGGCGAAAGCAGCAGTAAAGACGCTGCCTTGCGCGGCAAAAAAGCAGTAGAGAGCGCGTTTTCTCCGGAATTTCGCAACAGGCTCGATGCCATGGTTCCGTTCCAAAGCTTGTCTTTAGAGCTTATGGGGCCCATTGTGGACAAGGAAGTACGCCTGCTTCAAGCACAGCTTGCACCGCGCCGCATCACCTTGACTTTAACCCCCAAAGCGCGTCAATGGCTTATTACTGAAGGTTTTGACAGCACCATGGGCGCAAGGCCCTTGCAACGCTGTTTGCGCCAAGCCCTTGAAGACCCCTTGGCAAACGAAGTGCTTTTTGGTGCCTTAGCCAAGGGCGGCACAGTTACCGTGCATCCGCCGAAAAAAGGGAAAAACGTCCTGAACCTTGTCTGTAGTGTTTAGTGATTAAAGTGGGGAGCGATGAGTGACCCGTGGGGTGAGCTTGCAACATGGTATCGAACCAAGAGCGGATACGCCATCTTCACTAACAGCTACCAGCTAATCACTACCCACTAGTCACTAACCGCTTACCACTCTAACAACTTACCACTAAAAAACGACACAAGCTTATAGTACAAAACCACTAGCCTAGCCGGTGGTTTTTTTTACTGCCATGCATTTTTTTTAAAATTTTGTTTCAACATCATAAAATTGTCATAAATTTTCATATCATATTCTTGTTTACGGTTATTTTCTGTGTGCAATTTTACATTTTTTTTAGTAAAAATAAAAAGCTTAATAAAAATTTAATTTTATTACATTAGAGATAAAAACATACAAAAAATTTAGCAAATGGAGAACATTATGACAAAAAAATCAATCATCACAACCCTTGCACTTGTAGTAAGTCTTGTAATTGCTACAGGTTCTGCGTATGCCCGTAAGGGCGGACAAAACAATGGACATTGGAATGGCGACCACAATTCAAATTATAGACATGACAGTGGTTACGAACACAATGGTTACGGACACAGCAACGGCATGGGACGCGGTTATCAACATGGTCGTTACGGACA
>CAYJIX010000081.1:0-7986 GCA_964370375.1 uncultured Desulfovibrionaceae bacterium
GACTCGTCCCTTTGTCAACTCTTTTTTTGTGAATTTTGAAAAAAATTTCTATGACGTTAGATTTTAACCACTTAAAATAAGCACAGCCTTAACCCGCTAAGGGGCTAAGGCTGTGGGTATAGCTGTTTTTGGTGGAATGATTGTTTTGGCTAGTTAAAAATAGCCTCGTTATGCACCTGAACAGAGCTTTGGCTTTGCAAAAGTTCTACAAAGGCTCTGTACACTTGCTCACGTTTTGTCGTTGTCATGACATCAATGAGCTGAGCTGAAAGTTGATTCCAGATTTCTTCATTAGGTTCAATGCTTTCTTTGACACGGGCTAAGACAACGCCTGTTTCAAGGTTAAAGGGCACAGGGAGCCATAGGCCTTGTTCTGCTGCAAAGGCGGCATCGGCTAGACCTTGATTTTGGCCCATATCAGGGATTTGTCCGTCACGTCCAATGGGCTTGGCTGTGGCCATACGCTTTTGCAACTCCTCTGATAGAGGAGCGTTTGCTTCAGCTGATAAGCTGGCACGCACAGAAACAGCTTCGTCATGGGCTAGTTGGCGGGCTTTTTCGGCGACGAGCTGTAGCTTGATGTCCTCTTGCACTTCATCAAAGGGCTTAGCCCCTTCAGGAGTTACGGTATTGACGTGCACCAAAGCGTAACCGTTGTTGGTCATAAAGGGGCTGTCTATAGCGGTGCCTGCTGTTGCGGTAAGGATACGCGCCACATCTTCTGCTGAAATGCCTAGGGTTGTGGCAAGGGTTGCTGTATCAAGTGTACCCAATTGTTCTGGTGTGAGCTTATAAGCTGTACCGGCTTCTTGTAAGGGTTTTCCATTGATGATGGCTGTTAATGCCTCGTCTAGGACTTCTTGCATTTTTCCGGCAGCTTTTTCTTCAGCCAATAGTTGCTGAATAGTAGGTTCTGCTTCCTCAAACGGCGTTGTGGATGCAGGGCGGTGTTCCTCGGTTTTAATGAGGTGATAGCCAAATTCAGAACGCACAGGGGCAGAGGTTTCGCCGGGTTTAAGAGCAAAAGCCGCGTCTGAAAACGCCTTGACCATTTGCTCACGAGTAAACCAGCCCAAATCGCCGCCGTCAGCTGCTGAACCGTCTTGCGAATGTTCTTTGGCAAGGGCTATAAAATCTTCACCGTCAGCAAGGCGATTAGCCAGTTCGTGGATGCGTTTTCTGGCGTCTTGTTCTTGCTCTGGTGTGGCGTCTTGAGGGGAAAGGATGATGATATGCCGCGCTTTGACTTCTTCAGGTTTGGCAAACCGAGCAGTGTTTGAGTCGTAATAGGCTTTAGCTTCTGCTGTTTCTACAGGAAAGGCAGGAGCCAAGGTTGTTGGGGTGATGCGCAAAACCGCGACATCTGCTGTGGCAGGCGTTACGAAGTTTGCTTGATTGGCGTCATAGTGGTTTTTGGCAGCGTTTTCATCCAAAGTGACTTTGCTTTGAAACTCTTCATAAGGGAACAGCAGGTATTCAAGCACGCGTTCTTCCCCGTTGAACATGAACATGTTGCGAGCTTCCGCTTCAGATACAAAAACACCGGCTGTGACTTCAAGTTGTAATTTTTCGATCAAAAGACCTGTGGAAAACTGGCTTTCAAATACCCCGGGCGTAAGGCCTTGGGCTTCAAGAACTTGCGTGTACAAGCCAGGGTCAAACACTCCGTCTTTTTGAAAAACAGGGATGGTTTCAATTTTTGCGCGCAATTCGGCAGGTGTGATAAAAAGGCCTACTCGCTCGGCTTCTTGTGTGAGTAAAGCTTCAAGGATCATTTGCTGGATGACTTGACGCGGAAGGCCAAGGTTTCTGATATCCTCAGCTGAAAGAGAAGGGTACTGGCTTCGAATTCCGGATTCAGCTTGTTGGACTTGGCGTTGCAGATCAACGATAGTAATGGGTTGATCGTTGACTGTCACAGCCACGGTGGAGGGCATACCCGTAAAACTGCCTACTCCCCAAAAAACAAACACAATGATGATTAGGCCAAAAGCCAATTTTACTCCCCAAGATTGTGCTTGGGAACGGATGATGTCAAGCATGTACTCTCCTCACAAACTATTAATATGATACAATACTGTATCGTAGTGTTAAAGGTTATGGTCTTTTTTCACAAGTTTATAGCTTTTGGGCTGCCTTTATGGCGTAGCCTTATTCCTTATTAAATAGACCTGATGATGTATTAGTCAACCTGTAATCCCATACCACGGTATTCGTTCAGTTTGTTGCGTAACGTTCGCACTGAAATACCTAAAAGTTCTGCCGCTTGGGTGCGGTTGCCTGAGGTTGCCTGCAAACCTTTCATGATCATAAGCCGTTCAACTTCATGCAAAGGCATAACAGCACCTTGAAACGCTGAATCCGTGTTGCCGATAACGGCTGTTTGTGGCGGCATGGTGCCTGCGGTTTTTTCCATGGCTGGATCATCAAGGGGCACAGGCGCTTGGTTTTCGTATTCGGCATCTTCTTCAAACAAAGGCCATTGGTCAGTGCCAAGCAAAAAATGCCCGGGCACAATGGGACGTCCTGCTGCCAAAAGCACAGCACGTTCCATAAGGTTTTGCAATTCACGCACATTGCCCGGCCAGTCGTGTTCAAAAAGCCATGTTTTGGCTTCGTCAGAAAGTGCTGTGGGGGGCAGGGCATATTCTTTGACATAAAGTTGGATAAAAAAGTTGGCCAATTCCTCAAGGTCATTGCCACGTTCTGAAAGGGAGGGGATGCGCAGAGGGATAACATTGAGTCTGAAAAACAGGTCTTGCCTAAATTTTTCTTCGTTGACCCATGTTTCCATGTTGCGGTTTGTGGTGGCCACAATGCGCACATCCACACGTACAGCTTCTGTGCCGCCCACGCGGTCAATTTCGCCCTCTTGCAGGACACGTAAAAGCTTGGCCTGCAGAGCTAAATCCATTTCAGAAATTTCGTCCAGCAGCAAGGTACCGCGGTCAGCCAGTTCAAATTTGCCAAGCTTTCTGGCAATGGCCCCAGTAAAGGCGCCTTTTTCGTGGCCGAAAAGCTCACTTTCTAATAAATGTTCAGGGAGAGCAGCGCAATTGACCGCAATAAAGGGGCCGGTACGACCGCTTGCAGCGTGCAGGGTGCGAGCAAACAATTCTTTACCTGTGCCGGAAGCGCCTGAAATAAGAACAGAAGCTTTTGAAGCGGCCACTTGACGCACAAGGCCAAGCACGCGGCGCATGGATGGGTCGCTCCCTACAATACGAGGGGCTCCTGGGGTTTCCGGACGGCGAGCGCCAAGCGTTGATGAAGGAGCAGGCACGTGGGCTTTAGAAAGGGCTGTTTTGCTGCGCCCTTTAACAGTAGTGACTATGCGATCAACATCAAGTGGTTCAAGCCAATAATCCATGGCTCCAAGGCTCATGTACCGAACAGCTTCTTCAGGAGTTCCTTTGTCGGTAATGACTATAATAGGAGGGAACGAAGGATCGTCTTCGCCCACAGCAAGAAGGTCTTCCACCTTAAAGCCCGGTAGCGCTGGACGTGCGAAAATAATGCCGGGCTCAGACTTTCTGATAAATGCCGTGGCACCTTTTACATTTTCTGCAAGTCCAACCTCAAAGCCCACATCGCGTAAACTAGGAAACACGCGAGTCACAGCATGAGCAGGGGCAAGAAAAAGGATTCGTTGTATAGCCATTTGTTTCTAATTACATAGAAATACGGTTTAATGCAAGTATAGACATTGAGGTATAAGGGTACAATTTACCCTAAAAAAGAGTCCTGCACAATTTATTACGCAAAGGTTTTTGGCGCGTTGACAGTAGCCAGCGCAACCAAAAACCAAGAATGGGCAGAGCGCCATTTCGACGCTATACTCTTGTTTTGTTTGTGTTTTTTTAAACAAACACAAACAAAAGTACGCATGCTTTTACTGCAAAAATGCAAAAAAGCGTGCAGGACTTTTAAAAGAGGTTTTTGGGGCATGCTCATCCATGCAGGAGCCAAAAAGCACGGTTACCGCACAGGCCCTCTGGCTGTGATTTCTTCGGCTAAAGGATCTGTTACTCCTTCTAGGCCCACAAGCAAAAGGGTTAAAAGAAGGTTTTTTTGTGTTCCTTTATAGGCGTCTTTGGGATCGTACCATTCTTCAAGGTTGTGATGGGATCCTGATGTGCCACCAGCGCCCACAACAATGGACGGAACTTCCATGCTTACGGGGATATTTTGGTTGGTGCTTGCGGCGCCACGATGATCTACAACACTACCCAAAGCTTCTGTGGCAGCCTTGGCCGCATGTACAATGCAAGATTCCAGATCCATTTGCCCGGCAGGCTTGTTGCCGATAATGGTTATTTCAACAGAAACCTTTTCTTTATGATTCCAGCGTTTGTTTTCTTCCGCGACTGCTTCATCCACAAGCTTGAGCACTGTGGCGTTCAACGTATCAAGCTCGCCAAGGCTTATGGAGCGCATGTCCAATTTCATGCTGCATTCAAACGGGATGGAATTGATGGACGTGCCACCTTCTACAACTCCCACGCTAAAAGTCGTTTTGGGCGAGGCAGGCGTTTGCAAATCAGCAATTTTGGCTATGGCTCGGCTCATGGCGTGGATGGGGTTTGGCAGGCCAAAGGCTGTCCAACTGTGTCCGCCCGGGCCTTTGAAGGTGAAAAGATACCGCTGAATACCAACAGCATCTGTGACCAAATATTTTTCGTCATAACATTCCACGCTGATGACAGCGTCAATATCTCCATGATGACGCATGATTGCACGTATTCCACGGGCATTGCCTTCGCCTTCTTCACCAACAGTCCCGCCAAAAACAAGGGTGCCCACGGGCTGTAGGTCAGCATATCTGTAGGCACGTAAAAGGGAAAGATTGGAGGCAAGGGCAGAGGTATCATCGCCAATGCCCGGGCAGTAAAACCGCCCTTCTTTTTCTGTTACGGCAAGGGGGGTTGCTTCAGCAAAAACCGTGTCCAAGTGCCCTTCAATAAGCACTTTTGGACGAGAGGTGCCATGGATATAGCCAAGGACATTACCTTCATCATCAATGGTACATTCATCTGCGCCATAGTCTTCTAATTTATCGCGGTACATGGGGGAGCGCACTTCGTGCTCTTTAAAAGGGGCGCCGTGCATGACAACCATTTCTTGCAGTTCGTCAAAGGTGCTTTCTGCATCCCCCCTAATAAAATCAAGGGCTTTTTGTACGGCTTCATCAGCTAGCAGTTTTTTAAGGTTTTTTTGCACAAGGGCTGAGATATCTTGGGTCATGGTGACTCCTTATGGTTTACCTGTATGAAAAACGATACGTTGTGTCGCGTTTTTTATACATAACAATAGAATATTATAAACAAGAGCCTGTGGATAACGTTTGTATCTATGGTGTTTTCCTGCTATAAAATACACTTTGCCATCATTTTGAAACAGTATATATTGTTTGGGAGCGAAAGCAAGGCCTTCAGCAAGCCTGAGCAAAGAGCGCCGCCCATATGTGTTGCCTGTTGAACATGACAATGTTCCATGCATCCCCTGTTACGTGGAGGTTCACACCTTGACAGACCCAAAACTTAAATTTCCACATCTCCTCCTTGAAGGGGTATCTTTTGCTTGGCCGGAAGGCGTTGCTTTACGCAACGTGCACGCTGTTATTGAGCGTGGCGGCTTTTATCTTTTGTCAGGGCCTTCAGGGTCCGGCAAATCAACCTTATTGCGACTGATTGTGCGCCTTGAAACACCGCATCAGGGGCGGATTGTGTTGAACGGTACGGATATTCAGCAGATAACACCGACACTTTTACGCCGCCAAGTGGCCTTGGTCAGTCAAGAACCGCGCATGGGTGCTGTTACGGTGCAAGATGCTTTGTTGCTGCCGTTTACGTTTGCCATAAACGCAGACCTCGTACAACCGGACGAAGCCGCCATGCGTGAAGTCCTAGACCTTGTACACCTTGAGCATGTGGGATTGAAGATGACGGCAGACACCCTAAGTTTAGGCGTGCGACAGCGTGTGGCCCTTGCAAGAACGCTTTTGCTCAAACCTTCAGTGTGGTTGCTTGACGAACCAACAAGTGCCTTAGACCAAGAAAACAAACAACTTGTGGAGCAGGTCATTGAAAACGCCAACAGCCACGGCATAACCATTGTAATGATTACTCATACAGGCTATACGCCTGCAAGGCCTCATACTGTTTGGAAGCTCTCTGATGGTTGCATTGAGGAGCTCGTGTCATGAACACAGGCTTTATTGAGATCACATGGGTACAACTTGCCCTGTCGGCCCTATTTCTCCTTTTTGCCGGCCTTTTTTCGTGGAAATATCGCCTTGGGGTTGAAAAAGATCTTTTCATTGGCGGCGTTCGCTGCGTAGTACAGCTTCTTGCCATGGGGTATTTGTTGAACGTGCTTTTTGGCATGCAGTCAGCCGTGCTTGTTGTGCTTTTTATGCTGTTTGTGGGCACGTTTGCATCGCGCGTTGTCAGCAAAACCGTAAAGGAGCAGGTTATCCCTTTTTTTTGGCCCACGTTTTGGGCCATGCAAGGAAGCTATTTTTTGATGACTTTGCTTGTAACCTTTTGTATTATTGGTGCTGACCCATGGTGGTCACCACACATTGTCATTCCCATTGGTGGCATGGTGGCTGGAAAGACGATGAACAGCTTAGCCATTGTTTTAGAACGCTTTTTTATGGATTTGCGCAAACAGCGTGCTGAAATCGAGCTTTTTCTTTTGCTTGGCGCCACACCCAAAGAAGCGAGCAAGCCTCTTTTTAAAGAAGCGTTGCGCGCAAGCATGATCCCCACCATCAATACACTCATGGGTGTGGGGATTGTGTTCTTGCCCGGCATGATGACAGGACAAGTTTTGGCAGGTATTGTACCTGAGCAGGCAGTGCGTTATCAAATTGTGGTCATGTTCATGCTTGTGGCTGTCACAGGGTTAGCCTCCTTTGTTGCGCTTACACTTATTAGGCGTCGTTGTTTTACCAGTTCCATGAGCCTGCTTGTGAGGTAGATATTTTTATTCAAATAAAGAAGACGTTTAAAGGATAATTTTTGAAGATTAAGGGAGAAAATGCTGTTTTCCCCTAAAGTTCTTAAGCACATGGTCGATAAGAGAGTATGAGGAATAGTCGTGAACAGCATTTCGTTTTTTGTCCGCAACATGTTGCACCAATATGACAGACAGCTGGTCACGTCACGCAGGCTTGCTAGATTTCGGCAAAAAATCTATCAAGCCGCAGGTGAAAATCCTGATGAAAACGCCGAACAACGCCGCAAATTGATGGTTGAAAGCGTTGCTCGTGAATTGTTTGAGAATTTGCTTTTTACAGGAAGCGATGTCCCCATAGTGCAAGATATTCAAGAGGCACTTATGGCACAGCGCAATGAGCGTCTTTTATTCAAGTACCCACCGGGAGGCCTTGAATTAACAATTCTTAAAGAAACAGAAGACGGCTTTATTGAGCTTTCTGCACATGAAAAAGAGAATGTTTTGGCACAAGCTTGGACTATCACGCTGCATATAGTTGATGACACCATGCTATAACGTTAGGAGAAGAGCATGACTATCAATAACATTAAATCCGATGTGTTAATGTATAAGGCCCAATTGGATCGCGCAGACACCATGAGAAACGAGTCTGCGACACGGGGTAAAGAAACGCAAGCAAGTCAGCCAACAGGTGACAGAGTCACTGTGTCTTCAGCTGCACTTTTGCGCACATCAGCCTATCAGGCGGCACAAAGCGCACCGGATGTACGGCAATCGCGTGTGGATGAGTTAAAAAGCCGCGTCAATGACGGCACCTACACGGTCAATAGCCGTGATGTGGCCCAAAAGCTGTTGCAAAGTGAAGTAGAGCTTTTAACACGCTAGAATTGCTTTAAAAAACATTGAAGCGATCAGCTTGACTGCGTGCTTTCAAAATATGCTCTTTACATCGGAAAAATTAGATAAGTCATAAAGTATATATAGTTAATGCAAAAGCGGCGTAACATGTTACGCCGCTTTTTT
>CAYJIX010000082.1:0-7746 GCA_964370375.1 uncultured Desulfovibrionaceae bacterium
GCAAACGGCTTCGCCGCCATTCGGTCGGACGGCTATGCTTTGCACCCTTCGGGCAGGAACGGCTAGGGGCTCGCAATTGACGTTGAATCAAGTGCAGACAAGGCTAAGGAGTACGGACTTTGAACGAAGAACATTTGTTTCGTTACGGTGTTCGTTGTTCAAGGTCATTGCGAGGAAAATGGCTCAGGTACCTTATATACAAAGACAAAACTTTTAGCCCTTTTCCGTGGCAATCCACCTGTGCCCTTTAGGGTTCCTGTACATTTTGGGGTGTGCCTTTTGATCCACGGACGAAGGCAATCGCATCTTATTTACCTTGCATACAGCCCTTTTTCAACTGTCGCTAGGGGCAGGCTGTTCAAAAAGGGCCAAAGACAATGAAATGGTGAATTTTAAGAGGGCCCCACATGCACCCATGGTCCAATTAAAATTTGCCATTGAAGCAGTGTACGGTGCTTTTGGGGCAGCCTTTTAAAAAAGGATGTCCACCTGCTCACCATTCTCATCATCATTACCCTGCCGCGGTGCAATGCTGCCAATAATCCACGACGGCATGTCCATGGCAGACAAGCGTTCAAGGACATCGTCTGCGCGATTTTTATCCACAACCATGATGTAGCCCAACCCGCAATTGAAAATCTGTAACATTTCAGGCCAGGAAAGATCGCCTTCGTTGCGCAGCCATTCAAAAACCGGCAAAATATTCCACGATCCAAAGCGTATTTCTGCCTTGACCGATTGGGGCAACATGCGCGGAATATTATCATAAAAGCCGCCACCAGTTATATGCACCATGCTTTTAATGGGCACATCGCGCATGACGGAACGCACTTCCTGAACATAAATTTTTGTGGGCTCTAAAAGCACATCACGAACAGTTCCATCACACCCGGGCAAGGTATCGTCAGCCTGCAGGCCGCTTTTTTCCAAAAGTTTACGCACTAAGGAATAGCCGTTGGAGTGGATCCCTGACGAAGCAAGGCCGATGATCAAATCGCCCACACTTACCGTTGAACCATCAACAATCTGTGCGTTGTCTGCAATGCCCACGCAAAAACCTGCTAAATCGTATTCGCCCTTGGCGTACATTTCGCCCATTTCTGCGGTTTCGCCGCCAAGCAGGGCGCATTTGGCCTGCTTGCAACCTTCGGCAACGCCATTGATAATGGTTTCTGCTTTTTCTGCATCAAGGGTGCCTGTGGCAAAATAATCCAAAAAAAACAAAGGACGCGCGCCTTGCACCAAAATATCGTTGACACTCATGGCCACAAGGTCGATACCTATAGTGTCGTGCTTGTCAAAAAGCACGGCTAGCTTTACCTTAGTACCAACACCATCGGTGGAGGCCACAAGCACAGGGTCTTGCATGTTTGTAAGGTCAGGACGAAAAAGCCCCCCAAATCCGCCAATGTCAGAAAGCACACCTTGAATGTGCGTGGCGGCAATGCTTGATTTTATACGTGATACCAGCTGGTTGCCCTCTTCAATATTGACGCCGGCATCGGTATAGGCCTTAGAGCGGTTTTGTGACATTTTCTTCACCTCAGGTTGACTTTTACAAAAAATAGCCTTTTCCTAGCCGTAGCGCAAGAGGAGTTCTTTATGCAATCACGAATACTTGGTTTTATAGTCGTATTTTTATGTGTATTATGTGTCTGTTCAAGCAGTTACGCTACAGGTCAAGTCCTATTTCCTGCACAAACACAGCCCAAAACAGAACAAGAAACAAACAAGTATGACAACGTATACATAGGTCAAGATGCACGCGGTGATGAAATTGTACGCGTGGAACCGCCAAGAGGTACACAGCAATCAACTCCGCAACAGCCAGCCATGCCCTATATTGCACCGCAGATTTACCCCAGTTATCCCCCCGGCACCTCGGGAGGAAGTTACCCGGAAGGAAGCTACCCCCCGTCAGAAGGGCAGCCTGAAGGACCGCCGCCAAGGCCACGTCCGCAAACACCGCCCTATATTTATAGGCCGAACGTTCAATAACAGGTGGCTATACCTGTTTTAATCATGCAACTTTACCAAGTAATGCTTACAAAGTATATTGACAAGGTACACGTATGAACTATAGTATGCTTAACGTAATACGGAGAACGTAATGTGATTGTCAGTTTTGCAAATAAGGACACTCGAATCTTTTTTGAAACCGGCCATTGCCCTCGCCTTGGACAAGCTGCGCGTTCTGCCTTGCGTAAACTCTATATTTTGCATGCGACAAAAACACTAGATTCATTACGTATTCCTTCCGGCAATCGTTTAGAGCAACTCAAAGGCAATCGTGCAGGGCAATACAGCATACGCATCAACGACCGTTTTCGCATTTGTTTTGTATGGGCAGACGGGAATGCCCATGACGTAGAAGTGGTAGACTATCACTGACAGCCTACCCAAGGAGAAAACCTATGATTGCTATACACCCCGGTGAAATTTTGCGTGAAGAGTACATGGCCCCATTAAACCTAACGGCTCATGGACTCGCTCTTGCGCTTGGTATTCCAGCCACACGAATACATGAAATAATACACGAAAAACGCGGTATAAGCACAGATACTGCCCTGCGCCTTGCTCGTTATTTGAGCACAGACATGCAGCTTTGGACAAATTTACAAGCGCATTATGAAGCCAGTCTTTTGTTAGAGAGCAAAAGCCACGAATTTGAACGAATTACGCCTCTTACCTTGTAAAAAATATCGACATAGACTGCTATGAATAAAGCTGGGCAAGGTTGTTCCATGATCGCGCGTTTTGATGAAGGGTACGGCGTTTTTACGGCAGTATAGGATGTTATGCTCCATACAGCGAAGAACATGCTACGCAAAAAGCGTTTCTTTTTTCAACATACCATAAGAGTGGCTGCTTGGAGGTTATATGATCCTAATCTACACCGGTAACGGCAAAGGCAAAACATCGGCCTGTGTGGGGCAAGCTCTACGCGCCCTTGGGCAAGGCCTAAACGTGGCTTTTGCCCAGTTTATGAAAAAAGACGTGCAGGCAGGCGAACAACGCCTGTTGGCAGAGCTTTTGGGCGACACATTTTACATTGGCGGCACGGGCTTTTTTACAAACAGCGCTGATTTTCCCATGCATCGTGAAGCTGCTCAAAAAACCCTTGATTGGATTCACAAAAACATGCCCCTAGCGGATATGATGGTGCTGGATGAAGCGCTCTATGCCCTTAAAGCCGAGCTTATTCTTAAAGTAGAACTTGAAGAATTGCTTTTGCTCGCACAAAAGCACAACGTCCACCTTGTGCTTTCAGGGCGCGGCATGCCTGATTGGCTGTGCGAAAAGGCCGATACCGTTACTTCTATGGAGCCTGTAAAACACGCTTATGAGCAGGGCATTGCCGCCACAAAAGGTATTGAATATTGATATTTTTTAAAAAAATTGCTATTAGGAAAGCATAAACGTTACAAAAGACTATACGTAACAATCGGCTGTCCAAACCAGCTTTGCCGTCTAGCTTGTAAGGATTTATGCGTACAATATAAACGACAACAGCGCCCCATAATCCATAACACCCAAGGCCACCCATGAGCGACACATCGTTTACAAACAACCCCTTTGCCCAGCTGGACAAAAACCTTTTTGACAAAAAAAAGGGGGCACAAAAGGACGCACAAAAGGCAACGCCAAAAGCACCCCCAAAGCCTACAAAACCAAAGGCTGAGCAAAAAGCCCTTGACGAGGATGCAGCCTTGTTTTTTGACGCCATGCGCGCAACCAGCCCGTTAAGCAAGGATAAAGGGCGTAAAAAGCAAAAAAGCAAGCCGCTGCACAACCCGGTCTTTTTGGACAATGTGAACGCTGAACCTGAACGGCAAAAAAGCGTTGCTGAAGGTGATCTGCACAAAAAAGAGATTGAGCCCAAAACAGTTACTGCCCCCCCTACAACACAGGCCAATACAAAACCTTTTGCAGCGCAAAGCGCAGAAACAGAACCCACAGACGTTTCTTTTTTTGCTTCTGCCATGCAGGGCGTAGCTCCTCTTGATGGCAGGGGGCGCAAGGTCATGCTTGAACCTGTTGCCAAAAAGGCCGCGCCGCAAAAAATCCTTACGCCTGATCTGCAATTTGCCGTGAACAGCAGCAGGGAATACGTTGAAGGCTACCTTTTGGGCCTTGACCTTATGCTTGTGGGGCAATTGCAGGCAGGGCAATACAAACCTGCGGCGCATTTGGATTTGCACGGTTTTTTGATACGCGATGCCTTTTACGCCTTGGTGCAGGCCATTCGTATTGCCTACATGAAGGATCAGCGCACTATCCTTGTGGTGACAGGGCGCGGGCACCATTCCCATGCAGGGCAAAGCCTTTTGCGCGACAAAGTTCAAGAATGGCTAACACAAGAGCCTGTAAAACACGTTGTTTTGGCCTTTTGTTCGGCAAAACCGTCTGACGGCGGTGTGGGTGCCCTGTACGTGTTACTGCGCCGCTTACGAAAAACCAACGCCTCCATTGATTGGGAAAAAACACCGCCAGATCCTGATATTTTATAGGCACAGCACCTTTGCTATACCATTATTGCAAACATAAGACACGGCAGGAGTTTTTTTGTATACACGATTTGCTCATGTGCAAAAAAATACAACATAGCAGCGTGCCTCAAAATTGCGCTTAAAAATCAAAAAACGCCTGTTATTGCAAGTTTTACAAGCAGTTCAAACAGGCTTAGAGGCGCGACAAACATTTGTTTTTGTTAAAAAAGCTTTTCCAATGACTTTATAAGCAATGGCCGTTTACACTCAAGACAGCCCTTTTGGGACTGCCTAATAAAGGGAACGAATGCAAACTCTTACCTGCCAGATATGCCCACATGCCTGCCAATTGCAACAAGGGCAAACAGGTTTTTGCCGAGCAAGGCGTCATGTGAACGGGCAAATCGTGTCCCTTGCCTATGGCAAGCCGTGCAGCGTTGCCATAGACCCCATGGAAAAAAAGCCTTTGTACCATTTTTTCCCGGGAACGCCCATTTTATCCTTGGGCATGGCCGGCTGCAATCTGCGCTGTGCCAATTGCCAAAACAGCTCAATTTCGCAAAAAAGCCCTGAACAGGTTCCCCATGCAAACCTGCCCCCTGACGCCCTGCCCCATGTGATGAAGCAGCACAAGGTGGCTTCTGTGGCCTATACGTATACAGAACCCTTGGTTGCCTATGAATACGTGCTTGATTGCGCCAAAAACGTTAAACACGCAGGTGGGTACAATGTGCTGGTCACAGCTGCCTATGTGCAGGAAAAGGCTTTGCAAGAGCTTATCCCTTATATCGATGCCGCCAATGTTGACCTTAAAAGCATAGACCCTGCCATGTATCAAACAAATTGCAAAGCCACACTTGAACCTGTGCTTGCGGCTTTGCGCCTTTTGCATGAAGCTGGGGTACACCTTGAAATAACCAACCTTGTCATACCCTCCTACAACGATACAACAAAGGCCATACAACGACTTGTGGAAGAAGTTGCAAGCCTAAGCACCCATATTCCCTTGCATTTTTCAAGGTTTTTTCCCTGTCATAAGCTTGCACACCTACCGGTAACGCCTGAAGAAACCTTGTTTACTGCGGCAAACATTGCCAAAACATACGGCCTACATCATGTTTATGTGGGTAATGTTCAACGCGAATCCACTAAAACCTTGTGCCCAAAATGCCAAACACCGCTCATTGTGCGTGCAGGCTTCACCCTTGCGCACAACGTTGTTGCACATGGGGGCTGCCCCACATGCCAAAGCCCTTTATATGGAAGGTTTTAAGGCCATGGGGGCAGCCTAATGGTCGATTTACCTTATGAAAAACAGCCTTTCCCATTTGGCATAAACAAGGTTTGTTTAAAATAACCACTTGTAATATCATGCCATTAAATAACGCATTCACTTTCTAAAACTTTTAGCTTGACAAGTTCATAAAGACATTGCATTTTTATTTAGCCGACTAACTAAAATGCAAAGAATGTCAAAAAAACTTCAAACCACAAGAAAGGAGGATGTTATCAAAGAATCAATAGACATACTATTCAACAACACAGCCTTTAATGTGCTGCGTGTCTCACATTTTGAGCTTGAAAAGCTAGGCTTATTTAAAGGGCAACCTCCTTTATTTGAAGCCTTGTATCGTCAAGACGGCCTAACTCAAAAGCAGATTTGCGACACACTCAAGCTTACACCTGCTACAGTAAGCAAAATGCTTTCACGTCTTGAAAAAAAAGGATTTATTAAAGTATGCGCGAATTCAGATGATTTGCGTTCAAAAAAGTTTTTTTTAACAGAAAAAGCACACGCGCTTAAGCCGCAAATACGAAAGGTAAATCAAACCATAAGCGAACGCATGCTTAAGGGGTTTTCAATGGAGGAAGAAGAGCAATTAAGAAAGCTACTTTTTAAAATAAGAAAGAATTTTCAAGAATAAAAAGAAAGAGATTTCTTTATTTTTATACCCATATACTTAGTCGGCTAACTAATTTACATAAAAGGACTAAACATGAAAAACGTACATATAAAAGCATGTCTGGTAATTGCATTGTCAATTTTTATTTATGGCCATAACAGTTATGTTCAAGCAAGTGAAAGCCCTACATATTCAATAGTTGACACAAATCAGCAAAAACATTTTGATAACAAAACAAAAATCAATGCTCCTCAAAAGGGAGAAGCTTTTTATGGGCAAGACGCGCAATTTATCAAGAATACGCCCTCTTATACAGATAACAAAGATGGAACTGTGACAGATAATGTTACAGGTTTAATATGGCAAAAATCTTATCAAGTATTGTCATATAGTGAAGCAATTCAAGCTCTTAAAAAGTTTAACGAGCAATCAAATGAAAAAGATTGGAGATTGCCAAACATTAAAGAAGCATATTCTCTCATTGATTTTAGCGGTAAAGATGTAAGCGGTGCAGATATGGAAAATCTACCCATAGGAGACTTGGTTCCTTTTATAAACACAGAGTTTTTTGATTTTGATTACGGTTCAAACGGTACTAGAATTATTGATACACAAGTGCTTTCATCAACTGTTTACAACGGGGTGACACTTGGTAACAACAAAACAGTTTTTGGTGTAAATTTTGCCGATGGAAGAATTAAGGGCTACCCAATGGGCAAAACAGCCGGTGGAGCAGATAAAAAGTATACTGTACGTTTTGTAAGAGGAAATGAGAATTACGGAATCAATAGCTTTGTAGACACTACAAATAATACAATCACAGATGAAGCAACAGGGCTTATGTGGGCAAAAAATGACAGTCAAAAAGCCATGTCATGGCAAGAAGCACTGGCATGGGTTGAAGAAAAAAACAATGAAAAATACCTTGGTTACAGCGATTGGAGATTGCCCGATGCAAAAGAACTTCACAGCATAGTGGATTATACAAAATCGCCCCAAGCATTGGGAGAGCCTGCAATAGACAAGGCTTTTAACATTTCTACAATTACAAAAGAAGACGGAAAGACTGGCCATCCATTTTTTTGGACCTCTACCACACACGAGAATATGGTGAATGGCTCAGCGGCAATATACTTTGCTTTTGGCGAAGCCATGGGCTACTGGCCTGAAAATCCACGAAAAAAACAATCTAAAAAAGTTGCAATGGATGTGCATGGCGCCGGCGCACAAAGGAGCGATCCGAAAATCGGCAATCCCAAAAAGTATCCACAAGGCAAGGGACCACAAGGAGATGCTATTAGAATCTACAACTATGCAAGACTTGTCAGAGATGCAAACTAGTTTTTTATCAA
>CAYJIX010000083.1:0-2051 GCA_964370375.1 uncultured Desulfovibrionaceae bacterium
TTTCTTTTAGTACCTTATCAAGTTCTTCCATAAAGGCCGCCAATAACGCCTCTTGTCCGCGTACTGTGCGGATGATTTTGCCCTTACAAAAGACAAGGCCCTTGTCACGCCCGCCTGCCATGCCGATGTCGGCTTCTTTGGCTTCGCCCGGGCCATTGACCACACAGCCCATGACTGCCACCTTGATAGGGGCCGTTTCATGTTGCAAACGTTCTTCCACGCGCCCTGCCATGGCAATAAGGTCAATTTCGCAGCGCCCACACGTAGGGCATGAAATCAATTCCGGCCCCACACGGCGCAGACCTAAGGCGCGGAGCAATTCAAAGGCCACTGTCATTTCTTCCACAGGGTTTGCCGTTAAAGACACCCTTAGGGTGTCGCCAATGCCTTCCCACAACAAAATGCCAAGCCCAACGCCCGATTTAACAGCACCGCGCACAAGGCCGCCTGCCTCGGTAACGCCTAAATGGAGCGGATAGTCACAACGTGCTGCCAGCATACGATAGGCTGCAACGGTGTGCAGCACTGACGAGGATTTGATGGAAAGCTTGGTATCGTAAAAACCGCGCTCTTCCAGCATGGTAAGGTGTGACAGCGCGCTTGCCACCATGGCGTCTGGGGTAGGGCCGCCATAATGGGCCAGCCATTTTTTTTCCACAGAACCGCTGTTGACCCCAATACGGATCACGGCGTTATGCTGTTTTGCCGCATCAACCACCTTGTCCACATGGTGACGTTCTCCAATATTGCCGGGGTTTATGCGTAAACCTTCAAGTCCTGCTTCAAGGGCTTGCAAGGCCAAACGGTAATCAAAATGGATATCTGCTATCAAAGGTACCTTACAACCTGCCCGAATGGCAGACAAAGCCTTGGCTGCTGTTGCATCCGGCACAGCAAGGCGCACCACTTCACAACGCGCGGCAACAAGCTGTTCAATTTGAGCTAAAGTGGCGTCCACATCACGGGTATCTGTGTTGGTCATGCTTTGCACAACGATGGGCGCGCCGTCACCAATACGCACAGAACCAAGCTGCAGCGCGCGCGATGAGCGTCTGGAAGGAAGGTCGAACATAGTTATAAGCCTGTATATTTGTTGTTATGTTTTTGACACATGCAAACTTCCTGCTGATAAAGCTTGTACCTTTTCAGCGCATTGTAGCAAGATAGTGCCTTGCTCATCAATACCAAGCATACGCCCTGTTACAGAGGCTAGCGGAGGATCGCAAATGCTCACTTCCTGCCCGATAAAGGCCATAACTTGTTCTATAAATATAACATGTTGCGTTGTTGATTGCGTAATAAGTTCGCTAAAAAGACCTTGCAAGCGGTGCACCAACATTGTCCAAAATGTCCATAAACTTTCGCGCATGCAAAGCCTGCCTGCAGCAAAGGCGTGTTCTTTACGCATGTTGTCGTCACTTGGGGCAGAGGCAATGTTGATGCCTAGGCCCATGACGATGCGCTCGTTACGTTCTTCAAGCAAAAGGCCGCCGATTTTGCGCCATGTGCCGTCTTGCCATTGTACAAGATCGTTGGGCCATTTGAGCATGACCTTGTGCTCGTGCAGGGCATGGGCCACCATGGATCCAACAAGTAACGCTGCCAAATCATGACGAAAACATGGTTCATACGGCAGCACAAGGGCGCTGTAGATATTGCCTTGCGGTGATATCCAGTGCCTGCCGATTTGCCCACGCCCTTTTTCTTGAGCCAGAGCCAACGCGCTTTCCCACGGGGTTAGGCTTAGGCTATGGGCCATATCAAACGTTGTTGTGACCGTACCGCACAGATGCACGGGCAGGGCAGATCCTTGGCACGATACGCCAAAGGCTTGCTCAAGTGCAAGTTGCGTAGAAGGCTGTGCTATCATGGTGCCGTCAGGCAACACAAAACCTTGCGTCATATAGATGGGATTGTTTTTCATAGGTATTTTGTAACGTGTGAGGCATCTGCGCACGTCATGAACACTCAAAAATAGACAAAAAAATCCAAAACAGACAAAAACAGGCACAAGGGAATGTTGACTTTTTACCTTGCAAACCCTGAGCCGT
>CAYJIX010000083.1:2151-7658 GCA_964370375.1 uncultured Desulfovibrionaceae bacterium
CTTACGATACTTCGTGTCCTGCCATGCGGGCCAATTCCTGTTCACGAGCTGTTGCATCAAGGGCAGCGCACAAGGTAAAGGTTTCGTTTTGCACAACATCTTTATGCACATGAAAATGACGCTTTGCCCGTGAAGCAAGCTGGGGCCAGTGTGTGATCAACAGCATTTGACGCTGATCAGCCAATTGAGCCAGTTTATCGCCCACCTTGTTCAAGGTTAAGCCGCCAATGCCCGCATCCACTTCGTCAAAAATAAGCGTGGAGCTGTCGTTTTGCGCCTGCAACGACACCGTAGCCAATAAAAAGCGCGACAGTTCACCGCCGGAAGCAATGCGGTCCAAAGGTTGCGGAGCTTGCCCCGGGTTTGGAGCCCACACAAGGCGCAACCGCTCCTCCATGCATCCGTCCACAAGCTCGTGAGGTTGCGTTGCTGTAAGTACTTGAATATGCTCGCCAAAGCCAAGGCCTGCCAGTTCATCCACCAACGCACTGCAAAAAGATGCGGCAGCTTTTTGACGTTCTTGATCTAGTGTTGCTAAAAGTTTGGTCAATTGTCCTCGTAAGCTTTGCTGCTCTTTAAGCACTTGTTTACAATCAAGTTCACACACATCTAAAAACGACAAATTTTCTTGTATTTCAGTGCGTAAAGCCAAAATTTCAGGCATGGTGCGGTGCAGTTTTCGCTTTAGCTGGGAAAAGGCATACAAGCGCGCTTCGATTTCTTCCGGGTCATGGTCAAAATCATCATATTGGGGTTTGCGCAAATCCTGGGCAAGGCTTTGCGCTTGAGTACGAAAAAGAACTGTAGCGTCAAACGCTTCATAAAAGCGTTCGTCCATTTTTTGCAATCCATCAAGGGCGCGTTCAAACTGTGCAAGTATATCCAATAAGCCAGCGCCATCTTTTCCATACATGATATCAAGGGCTTGCGAATAGCTTTGCCGTTTTTGTTCCATGCTGCGCAAGGTTGTGCGCATGGCTTCTAATGCTTCTTCTTCGCCTGGTTGCGGCTGCACTTTTTCAATGGCTTGCAAATGCATTTCAAACAGTTCGCGTTTGTCCGTAAGCTCTTTAGAACGCTGTATCAAGGCGTTATACTGTGCAATTTTTTCTTTCAGGTTTGCCACAAGGCGATTTTTTTCTGTCAAAAGGTCAGGGCGGTTCATCCAATGATCGATCAAATCATGCTGGTAGACAGGGCTTAATAAGCGTTGCTGTCCATGCTGGCTTGTCAAAGTAATAAGGGCAGGGCGCAACTCTTTAATAGCTTCTTGCGACGCTAAACTATCGTTAATGTAAAGGCGGCTCCTGCCGTTTTCTGCCATAAGTTCGCGGCGGATCACAAGGTCCTTGTCAGGCAAGGCAAAGAGGGCTTCCACCTGAGCCCGTTCTTTGCCAGCACGCACCATGTCCGCAGACATTTTTTCGCCCATGAGAAAATGCAAGGCTTTAAGAATAAAGCTTTTTCCGGCACCTGTTTCGCCTGTAAGCACATTCATGCCGGATGTAAACTCCAGCTCCATGTCGGCAATAAGGGCAAGATTGCGTATGCGTAAAAGTTCGAGCATTGCTTTAACTTTGTAGTAAAAAGAGGTTCATTTCTAACGTTGACGCTGTATGCGTGGGTCAAAACGGTCGCGAAGCCTTTCGCCAAGTACATTATAGCCAAGGACCGTCACCAATATGGCAAGTCCGGGATAAAGCGAAAGCCAAGGCGCGATTTCAAGCACGTCTTTGCCTTCCAGCAACATGTTGCCCCAACTTGCGTCAGGCGGTTGAACCCCAAGGCCCAAAAAGCTCAACGACGATTCTATTAAAATGGCACCGCCCACACCAAGCGTGGCAGAAACTAGCACAGGAGCCAGCGCGTTTGGCAACAGATGCACCAGCATGATACGCCACGAAGACGCGCTTGCAAGGCGCGCTGCTGCTATAAAATCGCGTTCGCGCAGGCTTAAGGTTTCTGCACGCACAAGGCGCGCCACGCCCATCCATGAAGTAAGCCCAATAACCACCATGATATTCATCAAGCTGGGTTCTAAAAAGGCAATCACCGCTAATATAAGAAAAAAGGAAGGAAAACACAGCATTACATCGACACTGCGCATGACGATTTCATCCATCAATCCGCCTTTATACCCGGCAATAAGGCCAAGCAAAACCCCAATGCTTACTGCAATGCCCACCGAGACAAAGCCCACCCATAACGACACTCTGGCCCCAAAAAGAAGTCGCGAAAACACATCACGCCCCAAAGCGTCCGTACCAAGCCAAAACCTGCTGGACGGCGGCTCAAGGATGGCGTTTAAATGCAGGGCCGTGGGGTCATACGGTGCAATCCATGGCGCAAAAAGAGCCAAAATCGACATACAACCCACAATGCCAAGGCCAAGCCACAGCATGAAATCCGGCCTGCTTCGTTTCATGCTTTGTCTCCGTTATGGCGAATACGTGGGTCAGCAAGCCCATAGCCCACATCCGCCAACAAATTCCCAAGCAAGGTCAAAACAGCCCCAAGCACAAGATTGCCCATGATTAAGGGATAATCTCTTGCCATAACAGCCGCATAAAAAAGCTGTCCAAGGCCGGGCAGGGCAAAGATCGTTTCAATGATCACACTGCCGCCAATAAGGCCCGGCACAGAAAGCCCAAGCAAGGTTATCACAGGCAAAAGCGCGTTACGCAGCGCGTGGCGAAACACCACAACGCCCATGGGCAAGCCCTTTGAACGTGCGGTCAGGATAAAATCTTGCCGCAATACTTCAAGCATGGCTGATCGCATAAAACGCGACATGCCGGCGACACTCCCCACCGTAATAACCGTGATGGGCAAAAGCAAGTGGCTTGCAATATCAAGGCATTGTTGCCACAAGGGCAGGGTGTCAAAGTCAAGGGAAGTAAGGCCAGATATGGGCAGCCATTGCAATTCCAGTCCAAAATACAGCATGAGCAATAACGCCAGCCAAAAACCCGGCATGGCAAAACCTATGTACACAAGAATGGTCATGGTTTTGTCAAGCGCGCTGTCTTGCTTCCAAGCAGACAAAACCCCAATGGGTATGGCCAGTGCCAAAGTTAAAATGAGCGAGGCTACATTCATACCCACAGTTAAAGGCAAACGTTCCATGATCTTATCAATAACAGGACGAGCGTCACTTGACATGGAATTGCCAAAATCCAGCTGCACAACGCGCCATAGCCAGTCAAAATATTGCACGTATAAGGGGCGATCAATGCCGTATAAAGCTTCAAGGCGTGCCCTTGCAGCTTCGCCTGCCAAAGGGTTCAAGGTGGTTTGTAAATCTGTGGGCGATCCCGGAGCCAAATGGATAACAACAAAGCTGACAACAGTTATGCCCAATAGCACAAGCCCCATCCAGCACAGCTTACGTAAAATGCGCAACAAAAGGCCCAGCACAGGGGATGTTGCAGAAGCTGTAAGGGCAGGGGATGTTTTCATATATATTCAGCTTTTTATTCAGCCGGGGCCATCCATTGCCCCATGGCTTGCACCTGTTCGGCCCATGCAGCAGAAGATACGCGCAAAGCAAGGAACATGGCATAGGTAGCATCAAAAAGGTCAAGGCAACGCTGGATCAAATACATTTTTTCCAAAAACAGCGCGTCCGGATCGTCGTCTTTTTCATGCTCAATTTTTGGGGTGCGCAGTCCTGCTAGGGCAAAATCCTCGGCCTTGAGCGTTACTTGCCAGGTTAAATCGTCTTGTTCAAAACGCACAAGAGCGCGTGTGACCTTTTTTCCCGTACTTAAGCCAAGTCGCACTTCACGCAAGGGCGAAAACGCACCTGACACAGAAGCTGTTTCAAGGGTTTCGCCCTCACCGCCTTGCACCACAATGCGCTGCTCCATATATACGGTAAAAGCTTGCCCCTTGGCATCTGTAAAGCCCATGGGCGCGGTTTCAGAACAAAACCACAGCCAAGTAAGAAATTCTTGCCCTAAAATAATATCCGTTGTTTGTCCAAGGTAGGCATCATCCATAAAAATCCCTTTGCAAGCATCATGCAGACTGTTAAATAAAGTTATAGTAATTATATATAATGTTTATGTTTTTGAAAGACTTCCCATATCGTCGCGTGTCATGTTGCCCCGTGGCATGTTGTCCCGTGCCGTGCCGCATATGGTGGCGTTCAAGCATACGGCAAAAACGCACTCTCATGACACGAGCAAAGCTTACACAAAGCGGGTGGACTCAAGGGTGTCCAGTTTGATATGCAAATCCTTATTCAACAATTGAGTTGCCAACGTGTACGGCGTGTAGGCTTCAAGGTGTAAATCAAACGTCAACGTAAAATGATTCATAAACAAATCAATGATTTTTGACTGTGTTGAGGCCAAGTACACCATGTTTATGTCTGTAGCCCAAGCCACCTCAAACAGCGCAGGTATGGGCAAAAAACGAGTCATAAGGCGCAATTTTACCTGATCGCGCAGTTCATTACGGCGCTCACGGCTGACAAACTTTTTGCCTTGTTCACGGTTTCTCGCTTCCTCTTCGCGTAACGCCAAAAGCACGTGCTTTTTTATAACAGCAGGGGGGACACGGCGCGTATCAAGGCGCAGAGCAAAGGCTAAAAATTCCCCTTTATCCTGTGGTGTTACAAATTTTGTATCCAGCATATCGTCAAAAGCTGTCCAGCCCCAAGCGCGCTCTTCAGGCAATTCATCAATATCCATAAAGGCAAATTGCTTAAGCTTGGACGGAATATCTTGCCATAACGAGGCTGGCACATCCTCTGTAATACGAAAACGGGTAAAGCTGCATGTGGAACCAAGTAAACTCATACAAACCTCATAAATAAAACAAAAAAATGTTGCCCGATTTTCAAGGGCAGATAAGGCAAGTCGCTGCCTTGGCAAAACGACAAATCAGCCTTGAAAAAAGTGGCTAAAATAAGGCCAAAGCAGTCAAACATTATGTCGAAGCTGGCGGCGAAGCCTAGCACGGGATCACCGCCAAAACAGCCTTGCCATGGCGAATACTACGTCACAGCAAGGCTTGTGGCAAGGGGATATTTGATAAAGAAATATGTAAGCAGATGATTGCTGCGCAATACAAAAAGCATGGGTTGCCTAAGGCAAGCATGAGAAGCAGCGTCGCCTTATAGAGAGTCAAATAGAGAGTCAAAAAAACAAAGTATAAAAAGTAAAAAAACACAGCTTGCGTCACGTTTGCTCCGTTCACAGGCTCAGCACGATGTACACAGGTGCATCACGAAGTACAACGTCAAAAAGATATAAAACCACGTCATTATGCGCGTTTATAAATGTCCCATAATGTAAATTATGTAAACTTTCATATATAATGACACGAAAAGGCCAGGATTAAGAGCACCCTCTTTTCATTTTTTGTTACAGGAAAACAGCGAAAGCCTAATGACTAAGGCACGCCAACACAGCACAAAAAGGCATTGTGGGCTGCCACGTCGCCAAAGGCACACCTCAAAAGGCACAGGTGGACTGCCACGTCCTCACTTGCGTTCGTCC
>CAYJIX010000084.1:0-7598 GCA_964370375.1 uncultured Desulfovibrionaceae bacterium
GCCATTCAGCAAGGCGGCGGAACCCTTAGGGCGTCCAGCGGCGATATTATGGTTCGTTTGAACGAACGCCGCGACTATGCGGACGACTTTGCCTCCATTGCCATACGCACCAATCCTGATGGGAGCCGCTTGCTCCTAGACGATATTGCCACCATTACCGATACCTTTGACGATACCAAACGCTGGGCAGAATTTAACGGGCAAGACGCCCTGCTTATTGAAGTGTACAGTATCGGCGATCAAACTCCGGAATCTGTAGCCACAGCCACCTTGCGCATTGTAGAGCATTTTAACGCCACTATGCCCGGGGATTTAAAGCTGCATGTCCTTGACAATTCCGCTGATGTATACCTGCAACGGGAAGAATTGCTCATAGATAATGCCTTTTTGGGCGTGGTTTTGGTCTTTATCTGTTTGGCTATCTTTTTACGGCCCTCCTTGGCGTTATGGGTCAGCCTTGGCATCCCTGTTTCCATGCTGGGCGCGTTTTGGTTTTTTAATCCCCTTGGCCTTACCATCAATATGATGACGTTGTTTGCCTTTCTGCTCACCTTGGGGATTGTGGTGGATGATGCCATTGTGGTTGGCGAAAACGTAAGTTCATGGCAAGAACGCGGAGCAAGCCCCCTTGAAGCAGCTATTCGCGGCACAGAGGAAGTGGGCGGGCCTGTGATTTTTAGCGTGATTACCAACATGGTAGCCTTTATGCCCATGCTGTTCATACCAGGAACCATGGGAAAATTTTGGGAATCCATGCCCTATGTGGTTATGGCGGTCTTTTTTTGCTCACTCATTGAAAGCCTGTATATTTTACCTGCCCACTTGGCCCATACCCGTAAACGCTCTGACGACGAGCTCAATAAGCCTGCCAAAAACAATCCGTTTTCCAAGGGGTTTCATGCTTTTAGCCTATGGCAACAACGGTTTAGTAAAGGCTTTATGCGCTTTGTGGAAGTGCGCTTTGGCGGCATGCTGATCAAGGTTCTGCGCCAGCGTTATATCACCTTTGCCGCAAGTATTTTTATACTGCTGCTCACCCTTGGCTATGTGGCCTCAGGACGGCTTGGCTTTGACCTTATGCCGCGTACAGAGGCTGATTTTGCCTTTGCCACAGCCTACCTGCCTTCGGGCGCACCTAAAGAACAGATCAATAACGTGAAAAACCGTCTGGTCAATACCGCCGAAAAACTGGTGGCAGAAAACGGCGGTGACGCTTTATCAGAAGGGATTTTTGTTCAGGTTCGCGATACAGAAATGTTTGTGTATGTCATGCTTGTGGATCCGGATGTCCGCCCCATGAGCACCGATGATTTTACCAATTTATGGCGTAAAGAAGTGGGAATCATCCCCGGCGTTGAAAGCCTGCTCATGCAGTCTGACCGCGGCGGCCCAGGCGGCAGCAGAGGCCTTAACATCCGCCTATCGCACCGCGACACTGAAGTTTTAGAAGAGGCGGCAGCTGACCTTGGGGAGCGTTTGTCAACCTATGCCAGCATCAGCGATGTGGATACAGGCACAAGCCGTACCACGCGTCAATTTGATGTGACGCTCAAACCCTTGGCAGAACAGCTTGGCCTGTCAGCCCGTGACATTTCAACCCAAATGCGCAACGCCTTTGAAGGCGCTGTAGCCCTTCGCCAGCAACGCGATTACAACGAAATCACCGTGCGCGTGCGCCTGCCGGAAGAAGAGCGCATCCGTGAAGCCACCTTTGAAGAGCTTATTTTGCGAACCCCTGACGGACGCGAAGTGCTCCTTCGTGATGTGACCGAACTTGAGGACGGACGCGCTGATTCTGTGATCCGTCATACCAACGGAAGGCGTACTGCCACGGTGGAAGCCTCGGTCACGCCGCCTTCAGAAACAGGACGTCTGATGGAGGATGTTTCTGTAAACGTTTTGCCGGATCTTATGAACGAATATGAAGGCCTGACATGGGAATTTGGCGGACGCCAATCAGATATGATGGACAGCACGGGGTCCTTGCTCTATGGGTTTATTTTTGCCCTGTTGGCAATATACGCCCTATTGGCTATTCCGTTTAAAAGCTATTCGCAACCTCTTATCATCATGCTAACCATTCCTTTTGGTATGGTAGGGGCAGTGGTCGGGCATGTTCTTATGGGGTATAGCCTGACTGTCATCAGTCTTTTTGGACTTGTGGCCCTATCCGGGGTTGTGGTCAACGATTCCTTGGTGCTTATTGATTTTGCCAACCGCCGCTGCCGTGAGGGCATCACTCCTTTTGAAGCGGTAAGGCAGGCGGCGATTCAGCGTTTTCGCCCCATTTTATTAACAACCATCACCACCTTTGTGGGCCTTGCTCCGCTGATTTTTGAAACGTCACGTCAGGCGCGCATGCTCATTCCTGTGGCCCTGTCCCTTGGCTTTGGGATTTTGTTTGCAACCTTTATGTGCCTTGTGCTTGTTCCTGCCTTGTATTTGATCATTGATGATGCAGGAAAAATCCTTAAAGGGGAATCGCAGACGTAAGCTTTATTGAAAAAAGCTACCTTTAGCTGTTCAGGCTTTTGTTGCCTTTAAGCCCTGTTCACCCCTAACGAACAACAAGCCCTCCTCACAGTAGATTGTGAGGAGGGCTTTTACATAGTATGCCAATGCTTTTTTGCGATGGACTGCCACGTCTTCACTGCGTTCGTCCTCGCAGTGACTTGGTGTATAACCACTGGCTTTGCCCGAACAAAAAACTTTTGCAAGCACGCAAACCATTCCGAAAAAAGCAACACACGCCGCGCCACGATGTCACTGCGAGGACGAACGCAGTGAGGACGTGGCAGTCCACCTGTGCCCTTTGCCAACGTAAAAAAACACTTTTTGCAACGGCAAAACCGTGCTATACGATCTTCACCTTATTTCAACTCTTCATCCTAGGAAAAACACCATGTCCCACAAGGTACAACCTGTTATGACAAGGGCTTTTGACGCCACCTTCTCCCTCACAGCGCGCTGTCCCCAAACAGGGCATTTGGGCGTTGTGGTAGCAACCGCACGGCCTGCTGTGGGCAACCGCGTGCCCCACGTTTTGGCAGGTGTTGGCGCGTCAGCGTCGCAGGCTTCTACAAATCCTACGTTAAGCGTGCAAGCCCTGCAGCTTGTCGCCCAAGGGGTCAGTGTACAGGACGCGCTTACAACAGTGCTTGATAATGATAAAGACAAAGACATGCGCCAACTCACCCTTATGGATGTTCATGGACAGTGCGCTGCCTTTACAGGGGACGCAATTATAGAACATTCCCCGTGGGCAGGAACCCTTCAAGGGAAGGATTGCATGGGAGCAGGCAATATCTTGGTCAGCGAAGAAACCCTTATCGCCATGGTGACAACCTTTGAGCAAAGCACAGGCTATTTGGGGCAACGCCTTGTGCTTGCCCTTGTTGCCGGGCAAAAGGCAGGAGGTGACGCACGCGGTAAAATATCTGCGGCCCTAAACGTGAGCGCGCACCCAAGCTTTGCACCGCAAGATGTCCCTTGGCCGCTTACTTTGCGTGTGGACATGGCAGATGAACCTGCTAAAGAGCTGCATAAGCTTTATACTGAGTATTTTCGCTTGATGGGGTTTGAGGAGCAGTAGAAGGTAGCATGCAGTATCCAGCCGATGCTCACAAAACACCGTTTCATGCTTTTTTCAAAAAAACAGGCTCTAGTTGCGTAAAGTGTGTATTTTTTGTTCATTGTACATAGTCTAAAGGCATGACCTCGTGTATTACCGCAGGCCACTGCGAGGAATGTCGCTTCGGGAATTATGCTTACAAATTAGTCTAATAGCGACATGACGTGGCAGTCCATGTCTTTAAACTATATACAAAGATGATTTTAGTATTATCAATATTTCATCTTTTTTACACACTTTACACAACTAGAGCCCAAAAAATACGCGTACCCTTGCATACCTTTTTGTGAGCACCAAAAGCACATCCTGGCAGATTTTTCACCGCGCTGCCTATTTTGTCAATTTTTACGCTTATCCCCAAACAGTTTAAAAAATTTCGCTTGGGAGGCAGGGTCGCCGATCATATACAGTTCTTCGCCATCTGTGAAAACGTGGCTTGGCTCAGGGTTTGGCTGCATGGCGCCGCCGGGCAAACGGCATCCCACAAGGTTGCAATTGGTTGTTTCGCGGATATCGCTGTCCATAAGCGTTTTGCCCACAAGGCGGCCGCGCACATACGCGCGAAACATGTTAAGGCCTTCGTTGAGCATAAAAACCTGCCCGGGTGAAAGCAAGTTCATCACTGTACCTGTAACCATTGTGGCTTGCGATAGCACAAGGTCGGCACCTGCGGCGTATAACATGTTGATGTTACGATCAAGGCTGGCCCTGCACACGATTTGAATATCCGGCTGCAATTTGCGGCAATACAAGGTCAAATACACATTGGTGTCATCGTCATGGGTGGTCACAAGGACAGAAGGCGCCGTGCGGATGCCTGCCTTTTCTAAAATAGCCAAATCTGCCGCATCGCCTTGGATGGCGTTCTTGTGCTTGCACACTTTTTTATCCACAAGGGTATAGGGGATGTCGTTTTCATCAAAAAACTCAGCCGCAGCAATTCCTACACGTCCGCCGCCAAGGATCAGCACGGCAGGGGCTTCTGCTTCTTGGCTTTCTTCAATATCTTGACGTATTAAAGCATCCAAAGCTGCCATTTGTTCTTCTGTGCCGGCAACCATCAGCACGCTGTTTTCTGTAAACAAGGTATCAGCTTGGGGCAAGGTAAAAACGCCGCGCTGCCATATGCCCACCACGTTGACGCCTGTGCTGTCGCGCAAACCGCAATTTGTTACGGTTTTTCCTACCAAAAACGTACCGATAACAGGTGCTTCGGCAACAACAAGCCCTTCAAAGCGGCTGATAACGCGCCATTTGGCTGCGCCGCGAACACCACGATAGGCCAAGGCCTCACCAAGAAGCTTATGAAATTGAAACGCGTCGTTGGCACCTGCAAGCTGCAAAATATCTAAAGAATCTTCATTTTCAACCCGTGCTGTAATGGGCACGGTCGCGCAAATTTCACGCACGGTGAATACAATATTGGTATTGCGCACGTCAGAATCAAGGGCCACAACCATGGCGGCTTTTTCCACTTGCAAACGTTTATAAACTTCGCCGTTATCGTGCTCACCCATGACAGCTTGATAGCCTTGATCAAAAAAATCTAAGGTGACCTGACTGTCCGGACACAATATCACGCACTGGATACCATAGCGGACAAAGGTGTCCACAAGGCTTAGCAGCATGGGGTTTACCCCCACAAGGATCACATGATTTTTGGTATTGGCTGATACATCGCGGGGAACTTGATCTTTTTTTTGTGCTTCAAGCCACGGCGCGTAAAAATATTCAATAAAGGCAAAGGGCAGCATCACAAGCAAAAAAAGCACACCGGAAAGCAACACAACAATGGAAAAAAGCCGCCCAAGGTCAGATGTAAAGGTAATATCTCCAAAACCCAAGGTAGACATGACCGTAAGCGTCCAATAAAAGCCCGTGAGCCACGAATAGCTTTGCCCCTCATACTCCATAATATAATGAAATAAAATAGAATACACGCAAACAAGTGCCACCAGCACAAGGATAAAGCGTAACAAATATCCAATGTTACGACGTGCGCCGCGCTGGCGTAAAAAAAGCGTCAACTGCGAGGTTATAAATTTCATTGGGCAAGGCCTGATAGGCTGTTAAAGGCTATTTGGGGCTAGACGGTTTTTCATTGCGGCAACTGGGGCACAAACCGTACAAATACAAAGTATGTGATGTGGGTAAAAAGCCGTGTTTTTTGGCTAAATCCTCTTGTAAACGCTCAATTTCAGGGTCAACCACTTCCACCTTAAGGCCGCATTTTTCACAAACAAGGTGGTCATGGTGCGCCCCATGCGCCCATTCATAACGGGCCAAGCCGTCATCAAAGCGCACTTCCCTGGCAATGCCTGCTTCGCACAATAGCTTCATGGTGCGGTAGATGGTGGCCTGCCCAATGGAAGGGTCTAATAGACGCACACGGTCATACAATTCCTCTGTGCTTAGATGCAAATCGTCATTCTCAAAAAAAACATCCATGATCTGTTGCCGTTGCAGCGTATTGCGCAACCCCTGCGTTTGGATGTAACGAAAAAATTCCTTTTTGGCTTCTTCTATGTCTACAGTGTGCCGCGTTACCATTGTTCCTCCCAAAACTCGTTAAAACTACTTGTTTTGATTGATAGCATGGCTTTTTCAAACCATGCTTATTGTATCGCACTGCCTTAAAATAAAATAGATCCTGTTTTGGCGTATGCCAAATTTTTTATACGCTCTGCTCCGCTAAAAAACAATGCACAAAATGCCCTGTTGCCCCTGTTCTTGCCCCTGTACCTACTTGATACGCCATGGGTTTTTCATGGCGGCATCTATCCATGGCCTTATCGCAACGAGGATGAAACACACAACCTTGTGGTGGGGTTATAAGGTTTGCAGGCTCGCCCGTAAGATCCGCCGCCTTGCCATAACGTTGGGGCTTTGCAGCCAAAAGCACCTGTGTATACGGGTGCATGGCATGCTTAAAAAGGGCCTCAACCGGTGCTTCTTCCATCACTTGACCAAGGTACATCACAATGACCCGATCACTCATATGCCCCACAACGCCAAGGTCGTGAGATATAAACAGATAACTTAAACCAAACCTTGCTTGTAAGGATTTAAGCACATTGAGCACCTGCGCCTGCACCGAAGCGTCAAGGGCAGAGGTGGGCTCATCGCACACCACAAGCTGAGGGTTGGTTATAAGCGCCCTGGCAATGGCTAAGCGTTGACGCTGCCCTCCGGAAAATTGATGCGGAAAACGCCTAGCATGTTCAGCACTTAACCCCACAAGACCCAACATATCCAGCATGCGCGCATAACGTTCTTTGGCAGGAACGCCCTGACAAAGCAAGGGTTCAGCCACAGAATCACCCACGCGTAAACGCGGATTTAAGGACGAAAACGGATCTTGAAAAATCATCTGCAACGCGCCGCTTGCGTTTGCTTTTTCCTTACCGGCTGTAAAAATGGACTGACCGTACAGCTCTATATCTCCTGCAGTTGGCGGCAAAAGCTGCACCACCATGCGCCCAAGGGTTGATTTTCCGCAACCTGATTCGCCCACAAGGCCAAGGGTTTCTCCTTGATGAATGTGAAACGACACATCATCAACAGCTCGTACTGTGGCTATATTTTGCCGCAGTAGCCCTTGACGGTGAGAAAAATGACGCGATACATGCTGCGCGCGCAATACAATTGATGATGAATTCGTGTTCATAGCCCCTTTGACGCCCCTTTGCCCTTGTACAGCTTGGCAGATACTACTCCAATACCTGCATCTGCGCAATGGTGTGAGGCGCCATTGTGTAAGATGATATGGATTTTTTTCATCAGGCTATGTTGTACACACTGCCTTGCCTTTGCTGCGTTTTGGGGCTATTTGGTAGCAAATCTGCCTACAAAGTCCGTTTCAAAAAATTAGATACCATTTTATGGTGGTTTTTTGCAAACTGTTAAAAGGGTTGCTGATAGTAAAAAAAGCCTTCTAACGCAGTGTACAGCCATTATTCAATTATCC
>CAYJIX010000085.1:0-2324 GCA_964370375.1 uncultured Desulfovibrionaceae bacterium
GAGTATGTTAAGACTACATCAAAAGGTGATTATTGTACCTTTGACTGTGCTGAAGCATCAATGACTTCAAGAAAATCCACCTCAAACTCAACTTTAGAAAAGTCTTTATCAACTTCGCCAGAAATTCTTACAAAAGTGTTTTCATCAACATGAATTTCTAAAAAATCTTCTTTGTCAATTTCAACTACCATTGATCCGCTATTGTCTTGAAAAGAATATTTATCTTTTCGGATATGGTTTTTTATATACCCTTCAAGTGCCATTTGTGTATTATCTTTTGCCTGTAAGGCAGTTTTCACGTTTGATTTGACAAAAGCACTTGAGGTAGGCCCTTTATAGCCTGCAAAAGCATCAGGAACTAATAACACTGCTAAAAAAGCAAAAGTAAAGATTGCAAACGAGGCAACAATACCACAATGTAATGTTGTTTTTAATGTTTTCATTTTGATTCTCCTTATGGTTTTTATAGGTTTATACATTAACAGTATGAATAATTTATCACTTGAGCAGGTGGTACATTTAAAAATACTGTTTTTTTCCTCTTTGCAGTAAATCCTTTTTCCTCCAAAAACGATTTTTTTTTGAATGAATATGTATATTGAACAAGCAAAGAATTTTGTATTGTATTTGTGAGCACATCAACAATTCTTTCGCTTATCTTTTGTGGGAGCGACAAAAAGGGCAATGAAGAAATCACAACAGCTACCTTTGCATTTTGAGGAAGGTATTTCCCCATGTTGGCTGCATCGTCTTGAACAACCAGCAAACCAGGGAACCTTGCTGTAAGGACACTTGCCATTTCAGAAGAGTTTTCAAAGACAATCAATCTGTTCAGCGGTATTCCTTTTATAAGGATCTCTTTTGTTACACAGCCTGTTCCTCCTCCTAGTTCTAGTATGTAAAGCTGTTGGCCCACTTGTTCTTCTTCCTGTGCCTGTTTTTGAATTGTTTGAATGATGTGTGCAGGAATTTGCTTTGCCAACTCTTTTGAAAGAAAAGAGCTGCTTGGAAAAAGCATCCCTATGGCTTTGGGATTGGCTTTTAGGCTTTTAATCAAAACCATCAAAGATTTAATACGTTCAAAAGAATATAAAGATGTCCTTTTCATAACAGTCCTTTTTTCCCAGTGTTGTTTTGGCAAGATTCGCTCCAAAGCTTACGTACAAAAGGCCAATTCTTGCTGCGTTCAGGTTTTGTTCGTCTTGCTCGCTCTCTTCATTTTTATTCACTCTAGCAAGGCAAATAAAAAATCCTTTTAGCTTTTTTAAAAAAGTTCTAAAAGGATTTTGAAAGAAAGTTAAAAGAAATTTAACATTCTTTAAAGATCTATATTTTGATTTGTGCCTTTATGAGGCCCTCCGCATAGTGTAGCTTAAATTCTGCATTGATTTTTTTACAAAGCTCTGAAACGATGGATAAACCAAGTCCGGATGAGCCTTCCTTTCTGTTTTCATCTGCTGTATACAGTCTTTTACTTAGAAGCTCTATTTTATTAGACAAATCGTCATTTGTATAATTTGTGACCTCTACAACAACCTTTCCGTTTTCTATAAAAGAAGCAAGCGTGATTGCTTTATTTTTCACTCCGTATTTAATGGCATTATCCAAAAGGTTATCAATAATTCTGTGAAAAATTTCAATATCTAAGGAAGCACAGACATCCTTTAACCTTGATTGAAATTCAATTTTTTGTGGTTTTAATTCAACAATCTGCATAAGCAAAACATTCACATCCACATCTTGCTTATTGATTTGCATGTCATTGCTAAAAATTTTGCTGTACAGAAATAAATCAGAAATCAATTTTTTAAGGCGAAGGCTACTTTTTCCGCCTGCTTCAAGATAAGAGCTTATTTTATTTACTGTTTCTTGACCTAAATCTTGCCCTTCCAATTCCTTTTTTGCTAAATCCAAATAGCCAATAATAGATGTAAGAGGAGTGCGTAAATCGTGCGACATGTTTGCAATCAACATTCTTTGATATTGCTCGTCGGCCTTTTCTTTAAGGGTTTTTTGGTGCAATTCGTCTTTTATTTCATTCACACTTTTTGCCAAGCGAGCAAGTTCATTTTTTCCAACAATAGGAATTTGATATGATGTGTTATAATCATCCTCATCAATTGAAAGTTTTTTTACTCCATGTTCAATAACTTTTATGTACGCAACCAGTTTAGCAATTATCCTGATTGAAAACACAAAGAAAAGAATAAGTGAAAAAATTCCAGCAATTACATGATGCGTTTCCGAGGCAAATTCTGCTTCTTCTGATTCAAAAACAATAACACCGTCAGTATCTGCAAAGGCAATAGAAAAAATATAATTTC
>CAYJIX010000085.1:2339-7526 GCA_964370375.1 uncultured Desulfovibrionaceae bacterium
TAATAATTATATCTTGAAAGCTTTTCATCATCTATTTTATAAAATTCAATATTATAGGGATAGTTATCGTCAAAATCTTTTCTTTTTGTTTCTCTAAAGCTAAGGTTATCGTTTTGTACCTGATTTCTAATGTTTTCTACTAAAAGGGTGATTTCTTCTTCTTGATCTGTAAAAAGTTTTTCGTTCTCGTATTGTACATAATACCCGGAAAGAGCAATAAGCAGTAAGAACAAGCCCACACTAACCAAAGTAGATATGAGCATTTGAATGAGCAAAGAAATATACAAGGAATAGTCTATTTTTTTAGTCCACACGATAGCCAACTCCCCAAACGGTTTGAAGATATCGTGGGTTTGACACATCATCTTCAATTTTGTTTCGTAAATTTCTGATGTGGACCGAAACTGTACTTTCGGCATTAAGGATGTTGTTTTCACCCCATACATTTGTATATATCTGTTCTAAACTATATACTCTTTTTCGATTTTTTAAGAAAAGTTCAAGGATAGAAAATTCAATCTTTGTCAATTTTATAGCCTTGCCATTTTTTGTAAGAGTTCTGGCTGAAAAATTAACAAGCAAGTCGCCATAGCTGCATTCATCAAGCCTTGCTTCTTGCAACTGTTGCTGTGATGGGGCTTGCGTATAATTTCTATACCTTCTTACATGAGCTTTTACGCGTGAAATCAGGTCAATAGGGTTAAAGGGTTTTGTTATATAATCGTCTGCACCTGAAGAAAAACCTATAAACTTATCCATGTCTTCTGATTTAGCTGTTAAAAAAAGGACGGGAAGCGTATATTTTTTACGAATTTCAAGGCAGGTTTGTGTACCATTCATTTGTGGCATCATAGAATCAAGAAGAACCAAGTCGATTTTATTATCAACGTCTTTGTCTAAAATTTCAAGAGCTTCAATTCCGTTTTCTGCTTCTAACACTTCGTATGATTCATTCAATAAATAAAGCTTGATAATATTTCTGATATCATAATCATCATCAACAACTAATATTTTCATATATAAATTCCTGTACTTTGTAGCTTTTTTTTTAATACTATGTCAAAATTGCCTTATTTGCAATTTTTTTATTGTTCGTTAACATGCAGTTTTTGGTATGTTTTTCAAACACCTAAAAGAGGACAGGCAACAATTCCAAATACAAAAAGGTTTATCCTAAACATGGTAAACGTAAAAACCTTAGCCAGCAGAACCACCAAGGTTTTGCTGTATTTGCTACAACAAGACCACAAAAAGCTAAAACAGTATCCATAAAAAACAACATCAAGAATCATAAAAGTGCTTCACATATAAAAACGTTTGCAGGATTAAATATAATGGTGTGCTAACGTTATTTTTCATGATTTTTCACGACGTTTGCCACCACCTACACAAGCAAAAACCCCCGTCGCGCTAAAAAACACAACGGGGGCATGGTGCTATAAGTGTTCCTATGTAGGAATTCGCTTGTTTATGCTTCCTTCATCTCTGAAATGATCTGTTCAAGCTTTTCAGCCTGTCCTGTTAAGTTTCTTACAGCGATTGTGGCTTCATTCATGGCGCGTGAAGTTTCAGATGCCGCGCTGTTGATAGAGCTGAGCGCGCGGTTGATTTCCTCAGAAGTGGCTGATTGTTCTTCAGCGGCAGTGGCAATGGTGCGCACCTGATCGGCAGAAGAATCCACCAAAGAAACGATTTCGTCCAAGGATTGCCCTGCTTCTTGAGCCAGATCGGTTGCAGCCACGATGCTTTCCACAGAGCTGTCCACATTTTGCATGTTGCGCTCAACGCTACTTTGCACGCCTGCGATGGCGCTGCCAACTTCTACTGTTGCTTGCATGGTTTTTTCGGCAAGTTTACGCACTTCATCGGCAACCACGGCAAAGCCTCTGCCTGCTTCGCCTGCTCGTGCCGCTTCAATAGCAGCGTTTAAGGCCAACAAATTGGTTTGATCGGCAATATCAGAGATAACGTTCATGATCTGGCCAATGGCTTTTGCCTGATCGCCCAATTGCACCATGTCGTCTTTTAACATCTGAGCTTGGCTGCCCACTTGGCTGATACGCTTGACCATGTCTTGTACGATATGGGCTCCGCCTTCTGCTTTGGTACGAGCGTCGTTGGAAACATGGGTTGCATCGCCTGCACCGCGGGCCACTTCAAGCACGGTGCAATTCATTTCTTCCATGGCAGAGGCAGTTTCTGTAATGCGCTCTGAGCTTTCGCTCACACTGTGTTCTGATTCGGCAACCTGGGCAGACAGTTCACGAGACGCGCTAAAGACAGCCTCAACAATGCCTTCCAGCTGCCCTGCTGCATCAAGCATGCCCTGACGTTTGGCATTTTCTGCTGCATGTTGTGCTTCTTTGGCTTGTTCCATGGCGCGTGTGGCTTCTTCGGTAGCCTTAGCAGCGTTTTGCGCCTGCTCTTGGGCAAGTTTGATGTTGTCTTTGAGCGATGAAACCATAATTCGCAAAGCATCGGCAAGCTTGCCAAGCTCATCCTTGGCATAATACTGCAAATCCATATCCAAATTGCCGGCAGCAACGGCTTGCGCAAACTCCATGCCTTTGTTGAGGGGGCCTGTAATGCTGCGTGTTAAAAATGTGGCGAAAAGCGTGCCAAAAACAAGCAGAACAGCAATAAAAATAATGGTGCTAAGCTGGCTTGCTTCTAAACCTTCGACCGCTTCCATTTGTTCGGAAGTGATGCTTTGCCCGATATCGGCAAAGTTTTGATTGACCAAGGAGTGAATTTCCTTAGAAAACGTGCTGCGTAACGCAGATAATGTGTTCAGATCGTGAATTTCCTGCGCGCTTTGTTTTAAAAGAGCGTTGTATTCGGTAAGCAGACTAATGACCGACATCATCCTTTCACGAAGGTTCGGCATGGTGAATGTGTCTATATTTTCGCTTGTTTGCAATAACAGCTCTGCCAATTCCTCATGGATTTTTTGCAAGGCCTTGCTGTCGTTTTTATCAATGCTTGATAAAATATCCAAACGGATGGAAGAAAGTGTTAACTTAAATTTTGTAATAGAAACAAGATAGTGCGCAAGGCTGTCTATCCTTGCGGCATCTTGGAATTGCCGTGCGTTCACCATCTCGTTTTCAACACCAACGACAACTTCATCCATGCTTTTATCGATACTGTCATCAAGTGCCGTCAGCTTTTTCTGATTTTGCAAAAAGTCCAACAAGGTGCCATGCGAATCATGAACAGAGGCTGTATATTGATCGTATACGCGTGTGAAAGAATTTATAAATGTGCGAACTTCCTGAAGATTAGGAAATTTTGTGACAAGCGCTGACAGATTATCAAGCGCGCCCTGTGCACGAGCAAACTCGTTTTGAATGTTTGTATAATTATTGGTATCGCGTGTCAGCCTGTAGGTACGCATGCCAAGGTAAGCTGCGTTGAACGCTTCGCGCAATTCTGCAATTTCAAAAATTTCAGGAAGGCTTGTTTCAACAATTTCGAGGGCTTGTTCTGCAGCTTGACGTTTTTCGCTGATGGTAAAAAAGCCTAATCCGCAAAGGCTTAACATGATAAAGCCAAAACCAAGAGTAAGCTTTTGTGAGACTTTTAAGTTTTTCATAACATTTTCCTTGTGACATTGTTGTAACAATATGTTTTTTTTATAAAAAAAATTATTTTACACCTGTAAAAACAGGAAAAATACTTGCTTCACTACTGTTTTTACTCCCTTCTGTAAACAAGGTCAAGCGTAAAACAATTGTACCAAACACCTTTGCAAAAGCGTTAATAGGCACTAAAGGGCTATGACAAAGGACAACAGCCTGTTGTAAAAGTTCGTTTCATAAAAGCTTTGACAAAAAGCTCATGATTCAAAGCTTCCACAGGCTTTAAAAAAAATGACACCGTTTGCGCACCAATAAAATATTCGCCTTTAAAAGTGTTTTTTTATCCCACAGGCAGTTAAAAAGAGCATCTTTATTTAAAAACCTAGCTTTTGTCGTTGCTTGTCATAAAAAAGACCGAACACAACAACAGTATGCTCACCAAAAGAACAGACACGTCAAGCGGTTCCTCAGCAAAAAGCGCCCCAAGGATAATGGCTATGCCAGGCGTTACATATTCATAAGAAATGGCCACAATGGCGCGAGAATTAAACAGAATCCACAAATACGACGTGTACCCAATAATAGAGCTGAAAAACGCAAGATAGGCCAAGGAAAAATACGCTCCAGCAGGCAAAGCAAAAACATCGACCCGCTCGCCCGTCAAAAGGGCCAAAAGCAAGGTTTCAAGGCCGCCAAACAACAGCACAAGGCCCGTTGTACGCAATACAGAAAGGGTACTTTTGTTATGCAAAACCTGGGAAAGGTGCGTGCCGTACACCCAAGCAAATGTCGAAAAAAGCAGTAACAAAAGGCCAAAAACAGAAGCCTCGCTACTCATCCCCTGATAGAAATTGAGCCACACAAGGGCACAAAAACCAAGGATCAGCCCTGTTGCTTGGGCAAAAGTGGGCCTTTTTCCGCCCCATAAAAGCCATTCTCCAAGGACAAGCCATATGGGCGCAGCTCCAAACAAAACGGCTGCCATGCCCGAAGGCACGCTTTCTTGTGCTTTGGCCACAAAGCCACTGCTAAGCATGACCAAAAAAAAACCATTAATGATATTATGTTTGATATCTGTTCGGGTGATCCTAGACGCTTCGCGGCGCACAAAGGTATAGGCCAAAAGCGCGAAACCTGCCACACTAAAGCGCAACCCTGCAAGCATAAATCCGGGGAAATACTCTAAAGCGATTTTATTGCCCAAAGGCACAGAACCCCACGAACCATAGAGCAACAACAAACAAAAAAGAAGGTGTACGGTTTTACGAGACAAGCTAAACATGACGAATGTACTCTTATATTGGTAGTATTGTTTAATAAAAGGCCACATGCATACTTTTGTGCAAAGGCGAGCACTATGTAACATAGTTACTTAGTAAAACAATAGCTTTTTTTACTTTAAAATAAGTCAATATAATATTACATTTATACACAAACATACGGCAAAAAAAACAACAGCATTGCACAAATACCGCGCGCAACACGGCCCATGAGGTACCAAACACAAAGCTTAGCACCATGATGCAAAGCACGCGGCCTAAAACGAGCCACGAACGCTTTTCAATGTCCTTATCAAACAGCAACAAAAGCTAAAAACGCTCTAATC
>CAYJIX010000086.1:0-7433 GCA_964370375.1 uncultured Desulfovibrionaceae bacterium
TGTGACTGACAGATAGTTTGCAAGGTGCCTGCTTGTCAGGTTGTCCTAACAGGCTACTAAGCGCGCAATTGAGCCTGTTTTTTGCCTTCATCATCGTGCTTTAAAAAAGCAGGGGATTGCTAGCTTAGGGGGACTGTCGTGACCATATGCAGAAAAGCGTTGATGTTTTTTTCTTCATCACTCGTGATACCATGAAAAGAAAGAAGCTCCATACTTTTTATAAATAGTAAAACACTTGTCAAGTAAGACAGGGGCCAGACAGGAGCCAGGCAGGGCAAAAAACGCCTCTGTCCTCATGGCCTGTAGGCTTTATATGCCTGTAAATTTTACTTGTCCTGTAAATTTTGCTGTAAATTCTGCTTTGCCTTGTTTTGACTTTTTCGTTACACTCTCCACGTTGGCTTTCTTCACCGTCTTTTTTTGGGTTAGTGTTTGTTTGCATGATACCAACTGTACGGGTGGAAGGGCAATATCGTATTTGAATACACTTGTTTATTTGTAGACGTAATGGATCGTTTCATCACTCACGAAGGGGTATCTCATGCTGACAAAAAACGCCATTGGTAATCTTATGAGCAGGTATAAAGCCGTGCTCAAAAAATGTAACCTTTTAAATACTTTCGGCTCTCTTGCCGTGGTCTCCATGCTGGTGGCAGGCAGCGTGGGTGTGGCCTACGCAAATAATGTGAATATTGCAGGTATCGGTGATGATACTAGTGTAAGTTTAAACGCTGACGGTGGTGCACCTTCAACCGCAGATACGGTTACTACGGCTACAGCAGATACTTACGGCACCCCTACTTCAGGCACCTTTAATTTGAATATTGACGGGCGTGGTGATGTGCCTTTGAACACCATGACAATCGGTGATAAGGCGCTTGGCGGGGATCTCACCGTTACGCTACTGAAGGGTAATCTCGGCACCACTACAGGCATCACTAGTAACACATTGAGTGTGGTGGCGGGCAATATTGTTGGTAATGCTTACGACGCTACATACGTGATTTCTACAGGTCTGACCCATACCGTTAACGGTGTAGTATCAATTCAGGCTAACGAAGGCCAAGCCCTCTTACAAGTTGACGGAACACTTCATTTAAATACTTCTGCAGGTGGTGATGCCGGAACCATTGAGCGGGGGAGCGGTAATATTAGTGGTGCGCATTTATATGTAAACGGAACCCTTACTGCCTCTGACGGCAATGTTAATACGGATGTAAATGTTAATCAAATAACTTTGACCTTAAATGGCGCCACCGTCAATGCCGCCTCGCTCAATCTGGATGATGCTTCTACGCTTACGCTTGAGGGCTCAAATACCATAAACGGCAATCTGAATGCCGGATATAATGACATTATCATCCAAGGTAAAGATGACGGCGGGGCTGGCGAATCGCTGACTGCGGCGAGTATCACCACGGGGGGTGAGGTAAAGATACTTGGCGGCAATGCCGGTGCCAATGGGGTCGGTGCGGATGCAAGCTTGACACTTAACGGTGACGGCAACATTACTTCGAGTGTAACGTTGCAAGGCGGAACCGCTAACGTCGATAACACTGGCGGCCTTGCCATCTTGAACGTAAACGGGGCCGGCAAAGTTATTTCTATGAGCGATCTTACTGCCAATGCCGGCGGTGCTATCGAGGTGTTCAATGGTGCTACTTTAGACATTTCTGCGGTTGCTGACCTCTCTAAGGCACTTGGTGGTACTACCCATCTTAGCAACAACGGCATCTTAAAAGTTGATAGCTTGACCATTGCTGCTACTGACTTGATTGTAGACTCTCCTGCTGCCGGTAAAATCACTTTTGACTCCACTGCCGGCGGTACCCTTAGCGTAAACGACACCTTAACACTTGATAGTGACACTGCTGAACAGACGGCTACACTTGAGTCCGGCGTCAATATCGAAACCAAGACCTTGCTTGGCGGTACGAACATTGAGGGTAATCCAGTCCTTGGTGCCAACCTAGAATCCGGCGCAAAGCTCACCTTCTCCGGTGGCGGCTCTATGGGCATAAATGTTGCGGCTAACGGTATCGTTAATTTCCAAGGCACTGACACCTTCGGTGCGACAACTGCTGCAAACCAAACCACCATTGCTGACGACAACATTTTGACCGTAAACGCTGGCAGTGTTGTCAACGTACAAAATAATGGTGTGCTGGTGTTAAACGGAACCGCTAGGCTGGCTCTTAACGCCGGCGACTTCAATATCGCCAACGATGGTACCTTGCTTTTGAGTGGCTTCGATTTTGATGGTAAAAATATCACCAATATTGCCGGCACAGTCATATCGGTTGAAGACTTTACTGCAGCATCTTTTAACTATAAGGACGTTGGTCTCGCCAATGTGAACCTCCAAGCCGGTGCCAAGCTTGGAAGCATAAGCCTTGCAGAAAGTGAAAGAGACAGCATCGCTACCATATTAAACGATACAATTACCGTAGATGCTAATTCCACAGGTGATAATGCTGCAACAGTCTTTGGCTCGCTTAGAGGCAATGACGTGACGGTCAGTGATTTCAACGGCATCTTGAATGTCAGTGCCAACTTTCTTTCCGGAGCTGGAAACACTTGGGGCACTGCCGGTGATAGTGGCACCTTGAATATTGTCAATAACGCTAACTTCTACGCCGGCGCCACTGATGTTTTCAATGTGGCCTTCAATGCCAATATTGCCAACGTATACGGTGGTGATGGCGGCGACGGTGATGCCTCTGTGACCGTCAATGCCGGGGGGAGCCTTGGGGCTCTCGGTGCTACGGGTGTAAGCCTTGCCATTATCGGTGGTGATGCAGATGATACAGCTAGCGGAGGTAATGCCATTTTCACCGTGGGCGGCGGTGAGTATACAATAAACGGTAATGTGGGCTTTTCGAATGGTGCTACTGTTGCCGCTAACACAGGCGGCTCTGGTACCTTAAACGTTCTGGGCGGTACAGGTACCGATGCCACCCTCACCATTAACGGCGACATCCACGGCACAGGCACCTTGAACATCCAAGGTGGTGACGGTGGTACCGGTGGCGATGTGGCTGGTGCTATAGGTGATGCTGGCGGTACTGCTCAAATACATATTACCGGTACTCTTGCTGATACCATTACCTTTAATTACGCTGGCGGAAAAGGCGGTACGGGCGGAACTGTAGCTGGTGCTACCGGTGGAGCCGGCGGGGATGTTATCATTTCTCCTTCTAGCGGCAGCTATAGCCTCACAGGCGGAACAGGCGGTGCTAGCAATGTTGGAGACGGCGGCGCTGGCGGCGCGGTGATTTTGCAAGCTGCTGCCAATTCTAGCTATGACACTATTACTCTTAACGGTGGTACTGCCGGTACTGCCGATGGTTCCGGTGCCGGCGGAGTTGGCGGTGAAACACGCTTTGACGTAGAGGACGAAGCATCTTCTGTCAACATCATAAAAATGAACGCAGATGGATCTTCTGTGGTGAATGTGACAAGTGCTACAGCTGCGACCGACTTAACCTTACTGCTCATAGACGGTGAGGGCGATCACGGTGGCGCTGCCGGTATCATCAACATCAAGGGGGGAAATTCCTCCAACATCGCTACCTTAAGCGTCACTGACGGTGCTGCTGCCAAGGCCGTGTACAATGACAGTGCTGCATTAGTGGTCAACATCGGCACTTACGGTACGTTAGACCTCACCGACGCTCAAGTGAATGTTATAAGAGTCGAAAACGCCTTACAAGGCGCCTACAATCTCATTGGCGGTACCTTAAGCGTTGCTGATTTAGTCATTACAGATAGCAACTTCGTGTCTGATTACTTTGCCTCTGCAACTGCCGGACAGATCAACTTCTCTGATTATGGTAGTAGCTTGCTGGACGTTGACGGCACCTTGACCGTGAACAGTAGTACTCCTCAAGCCACCATTGGTACTGGTTCTGGCGGGATAGACATTCAAACCCAAAGTTTGACTGGCGGAACTGGCGTTAACGGCATTACCATCGGTGATAATGATGAAAACACGAATAAAGGTATCGTTCTCACCTTCACTGATACCGGAACCATCGCCACTGCGTTGACGGTGGACGGTGCTGCTAATGTTGTTTCTGGTACTGGTGACGCCGGCGGTGTAGTGAACATTGGGTCTGCTGCCGATGCTGACGGTAACGCCATCATTGCCACCACCACTGCCACGAAGGACATCACCATCAATGAATATGGTCAAATGAAGGTCTTTGACGGTTCTACCTTGACCTTGCAAGACACTGCTAGCATAGGCGGTGTCGGAACCTTACAAGTGCGGGGCGGTACTTTGAATGCGGTGAATGCTCAAAGCGGCGCTGCTGACCTTGACCTTTCTGCAATCAATGTGCTCTTAAGCAGTGGCGGTGAACTTGGTACGGCCGGTCAAACTGTTACCGTGGGCGGTGCTAGCTTTGAAGTAAGTGATGACTCTGCTGTTGACATAGACGGCACCATTCTCGGTACCCTCGTGGGTGACGGTGTGATTGCTGAGATTTTCAGCATACTGAACGTGGCCGAAAACTATACGTCCCAAAATAGTAACACCTTTAGTGGCAACGGCTCCATAAATGTCACTGGCGATATGAACTACACCAACGGTGCCAACGACATTTTCAAGGTGGACATTGAAGCCAACAATGTGAATGTAATCGGTACGAATAATCTTTCAACAGCTACTCCTCCCCAAGCCGATGCCAGTGTTACTTTTGCTAAGAATTTGACTGTGACAGATACTGTAAACCTCACAGGCGGTGAGGCTACTACTGCCAACGGCGGCACTACAGGCATGGTCGTAGCCGGTGTTCTTAAGGCTGAAAATATAAACATCACAGGCGGTGCCAATACCGGTGATTTTAAGGGCGGCGGTTCACAGCTTGTGCTTGACGGCGGTGCCAGCAGTTCCATTACAAATTTGACTGTCAGAGGCGGCGACGTAGGTGCCAATACGCTTACGTCAAGCATGAACAATGCCGAATTTGTGGCACAAGCTTTGGGTAGCTCAGATACCTTTGTAGAGATTAACGGTGATGTGCTCATTCAAAACGGTGCCAATGCTATTGCCAAGGCAACCTACGGTCAAGGTATTGCTGCCTTCATCGTAGCCGGTGGCAACTATGAAAATGGCGGTGCCGGTAAGAATACAAATGTAGTACTCAGCGGAACTGTATCAGGTGATGGTATCATCGCTGTGCAAGGCGGCATCGGTGAAACCGGCGGAAGTGGAATGGGCGGTGATGCATCGCTTGATCTAGCTGGTGCTAACCTAAGCGGCTTTACAGGAACGTATAGCTACCTTGGCGGACAAGGCGGCAATGCCACAAACGTTGCCGGCGGCGGTGCAGGTGGTTCGGTCAATGTGTACGGTGTTGACGGTCAGTCCTACAATTTGGTGGGCGGTGTCGGCGGTGCATCTGATGGTGCATTTGACGGCGGCGCAGGCGGTGACGCTGTATTAAATGCCAATGACGGCGATACCTATACAGCAGTAACCCTTAACGGTGGTGTTAATGGTGTTGATGCTGACCTTGTAGCCGCAGGGCTTGGCGGCGCAGGCGGTGCTGCCGTGTACAGTGTCACCAACGAATCTGTCACCGCCCAAAAAATCCTCATGCTCACAGCGGAAACTTCCATTGTGAACGTGACGGTTGACGAGAGTGCTACAAATCCGGGTCCACAAAACACCACCTTAAGCGCGGGAGATATAGACGGTATAGACCTCGGTGCTCAAGGTGTTATCAACATAGCAGGTACGAATGACTACACAGCCACCCTCACCGTAACCGGCGGTGTCGGCTCGTATATTGACACTGATGCTTTGGAAGTAAATATAGGATTGAACGGTACCCTTGACTTAAGTAATATAGATTTCGGTTCTCTTGGCAATTTTTTAAGCGGTGCTTACAACTTGAATGGCGGTACCTTAAACCTTGGTGGTTTGCGCATTGATGCTACAGAGTTAGTATCCGGTGCCGCTGCTGCCGGTGAGATTGGCTTTGTCAATGGTGCTAAGCTGGACGTAGACGGTATCTTGACTATTGTCGCTACCACTGACACTGCGCAGCTTAATGACGGCGTACATATCGAAACGCAAAGTTTAGAAGGCAATATTACCGGTAGTCAAGGAGTTGCCCATATACTCCTTGGTAACGATGGCTCCACTGTTAATTCTACCCTTATCTTCTCCGGTGACAATGTTGGCGTTATTCCTGTGTCCAATATTAACACAAACTTGACCATTGCCGGTGCCGGTAAAATGGTAGTGGGCTATACCTTAAACGATGCCGGTGCTGTGAGCATGGACACCACCACTTTGGGCGCCGGTAAATCCTTGACTGTTGGTGCAAGTGATGGCCTCAATATCCTTGGCGGTGCTACGCTTGACGTGTCCGGCGGTACGCTGACCCTTAATGCAGATGGTTTTGCACACCTTGACCCAGACGAAGTGGTGACTTCAAGTATACTTGGAAAAGACGGCCTTGGCACCTTGATTGTGGATAATGACAACCTTGGCCTTGCTAGTATTGCAGGCAATGTCAGTTATGATAGCGCGATCAGTACAGTGGATGACGCCTTTTGGGGCACATTGCAAGTGACAGGCTTGGAAGGCAAGAGCATGACCTTGGAAGAGTACAATAAGCTGCTTGTGGGCGGAGAAAATGCGCTTATCCAAGGCCTTAACGCCACCCTCGAACTTATAGGCGTGGATGTTGAAGGTCTATTCGTGCTGAGCAACCTTGAAAGTGGCACTGTTTACAGAGACATTGTCAACATCGGTACCGGCTTGGTTGACCATGGCGGCACCATCATTGTTGGTTCTGTCAACGGTAACTTAAGGGATTCTATCGTTGTGGATAATGGTTCTGACCTAAGTATTACCGGCGAACCAGATGGCGGTGACGTATTCACTAAAGCAGGTATAGGTGATATTCAGGTGAAAGATGGCACTTTGCGCCTTGGCGGTGAAGCTGGCAAGGGCATTGTGACTACAACATCTTTGACTCTTGGTGCTGACATTATCTTAGGTGATACTGCTGATTCTAGCATAGAAGGTGATGTGGCTACCACAGGTCACGTCTATATTTACAGTGACTTAGATATGTCAGGTCAAACCATTGGCTCTTTTGCCGGAACCAGTGGCAATATGGTCAATGTGCTTGGGGGCGGTTCGCTGGTTTCGGGCTTTAATTTAGGTGCCAATGATGCCTTGAACGTTATTGCCGATGCCGCAAATGCCGCCGTAGGCATACTTAATGGCAGTGAACTTGGTGATATCAACATTACCGGTGGTACTCAAGCCGGTGCCGATGCCGTTGTAAGCATCAATGGCGTTGTAACAGCAGGCGGCGATGTGACCCTCACCCAAAATGCCGGTGATGCTATCTTGAATATTAAAGGTCTTGATGGTCAGGGTGTTATCGGTAGTACAAGCTTCGCTATAA
>CAYJIX010000087.1:0-7371 GCA_964370375.1 uncultured Desulfovibrionaceae bacterium
GACTGTCGTCGGCTAGCAGGTGGCTGAAAAGGGGTGATATGCTTTGTCAGACTCGCCTTCCTCGCCTCTCACCCCTTTTGAGCCCCCTGCCCAAGATGAAAGCTTGAGGAAGAAGTAAAAAAACATTTCCCTTAATCTTTCAAGTTGCGCAAAGCGCAACCTCTCCCCCCCTTGCGATAAGGGGGGGAATGTAAGGGGGGGATTTCGAGAACCCGTTTTTTTGCATCCTTATATTGATAGGCCAGACAAGGTAAGACGCCCCTCTGAGAGCGCAAAAAAACGGGGTGCTGGTTTTTGTGGTATTGCGAAATTATAAGATTTTTCTATGCATACAAGGAAAATATCTTTTGACGCAGTAGGCATAAAAAAGATGAATTTCGCGAAATACAACAAAAGGACGGTACAAGGCGCAAGCCTTGTACAACAAAAAGACATGCGCAACACGACAGCGATGCGCAGACAGAAAAGAACAGTGCATGGCGAAAGCCTTGTACAAACAAAAGAACTTGCGCACAAGCAGCAGCGCAACTCCCTCCCCCCTATATAAACATCAAGGAGATACTCTCCCATGCACTCAAAACTCACCATCTGGAACATGGCCCTAGGTTTTATCGGTACGCGCACAGTTGCGTCCGAAGAAGAAAACACGCTGGAAGCTGTGCAATGCAATTTGTATTACGACAACGCACGGCGGCAAGCCCTTCGTGATTATCCATGGAACTTTGCACAACGCAGAGCATGGCTTGCTCAAGTGCCTTTAACAGAAGGCTATGAAAAGGAATACGCCTACGCTTACACCCTGCCCGAAGACACCTTACACGCACGGCAACTGTACCCTGACGGGAACGATTGCGCGCAATATGGCAATGACGAAGCAAGCCGTTTTATTTTGGCATATGACAACGATATAAAAGGGCGCGTGCTGTTGTGCAACACGTCAAGGGCGTTGCTTGCCTACACGGCAGACATTGAAGACGTAAGCTTGTTTGACGATTTGTTTGTGACCATGCTTGCGCGAAAACTTGCCGCCATGCTGTGCGTGCCCTTATTGAAAAACAACGCCGCGCGTGTGGCTGAGCTTGAGGAGCTGTACCGCATGTCCATACCAAACGCCATGCAAGCCGATATGAACGAAGGAAAACAACCTGAAAAGCCTGATACATGGCTTTTAGCAAGGGGTATGTATGATTACAAGTAACGTTTCCAAAGCTGTATATTACGGCAATGACACGGCAACGGCCTTTCCTTTTGCCTTTAAAGTGTGGAATGTGTCAGAGCTCATAGTAGAGGTCACAGACGCGGAAGATGTGGCTGTTGTCGTTACAAACTGGACTGCCACGTTGACCGATACAGGCGGCACAGTAACCTATTTGCATGAAGGAGCACCGCTCCCAACAGGTTACACGCTGACTATTTTACGCAACATGCCCTTTGTACAGGAAGTTGACCTGATTACAGGCACACGCTTTGACCCGTCTGTCATTGAAGCGGCCCTTGATAAGGCAACAGCTGAACGCCAACAATTGTTTGAGCTGGCCAACAGAGCCATTGCCGTACCACCAAGCAGCCAGGATCCGCCTGAACTGTTGGCAGAAGAAATATTTACGGCACGTGACGATGCCTTAACAGCTGCACAAAGCGCAGATTTGTCTGCGCAAAGTGCGGAACAATCATCACAGGCAGTGGACGCTGCAAAAAAAAACGCCTTGATTGACATAACAAACAGCACTCAAAGCGGTGTTGAACGCCTGCAACAAGAAGGCGAAGCGCAACACACCGCCATGCAGGCAGAGGTTAGCTACGCCAAAGGGGCAGTAGAAATTGCCAAAGCCTGGGCAGAAAGCGATACCGCGCCGGATCCTGATCAACCTGATAGCCGTAGTGCAAAAGCCTGGGCAGAATGGCTTGCAAGTCAACAAGGCGAAGCTATCCCTGACGCCAGCACCACCGTAAAGGGCAAGGTGCAATTAGCCACGCAAAGCGAAGTCCTTGCAGGAACAGGGACAGGTGTTGTGATAAGTAACGATTTACAGGCAAAAATAACACCTATTGTTCAAGATGTGACATCATCCCAAAACAGGGCAGATTCTGCGTACACTTTGGCAAACGACGCGCGAGAAACGGCAGAATTGGCAGATTCTCGTTCAAGAACTAACTCCAACAGCGTTGTCTATTTAGAAAATGACAAGGCAGAAACAGACCTTTCTAACCTTACAGCCGCCGGCAAAAGTGCAGTAAGCTTGCTCAGTATGCCCACGTCAAGCCACTTTGTTGTTGTAACATCCATTCTTAACGAAACAACAGGCACTGCCCCAAGGGAAAGCACCTACACGCCGCCAACAAATGGATGGATCTGTATCAGGATGCAGAACAACCACGGGCAGTCCACAACGCAAAGCTTAAATTGCACATTGTCTACAGGACAGCTGACTCAAGGTGGCGATTTTAGAACTGCTAACGGAGGCACATTATACTTTACGCTCCCTTGTGTTGCAGGTCGAGAGGTTAGAGTACGCCAATTTTCTGATACAACTAAAGTGTTTTATGCGATTTTCGTCAAAGCCCATGGGGAAGTTTAGGAGGTCTTATGATTGATTTTGCCATACCAGACATTTTACACATCAAATCCATTGACGAAGCAGGCAAGCTTGGCGAATGGGCCAATTTTGCACATGAAGATTTCCCCATTCAAAAAACAAAAGACGAGGTGGAAATTGCCTATAACGGCCTTGTGTACCTTAAAGGACACGCTCCTGTTGAACCAATAGTGCCGCTCAACGAACAGGCTTTACGCATCAGCCTGACAAAGCGTGAGTTTTTGAAAATTATTCTCGCACTAACAGCAAGCATGCCCAATCCCGTTACCTTGGCGCAGATTGAAAGCTATGTGGCAACAGCCCCTGACAGCATCCGCCTTGAATGGGATTATGCCACCTACATTGAACGCAGCCACCCCGCCCTTGACGGTGTTGCCAACGACTTTGGCATCACTGCTGAAATGCTGGATATCGTCTTTGTAAACGCGCAAGAATTCTTGCGTAAAATCGATGCAGGGGAGCCCTTACACGAATAACAAGGAGGTTTCATGGCAGCACATAATGCAGGATTGTTTGTTTTTGGCTTAGGAATCCTTTTTGGCGTGTATGTGGGATTGGTTTTGGGGGTGTGGATATGAAGTGTATACGGCATAACCTGTGGCAATTGCTCATAGCGGTAGACCAGTTATTCAACGTGCTGGCAAGCTTACCTTGTGAAAAAGTATATGCCGATGAAACGCTATCCAGCCGTGCATGGCGCTGGCACGTGGCAGGGGTAAGATCATGGCCTAAAAACGTGATTGATACGCTGTTTTTTTGGCAGGACGGGCATTGCCAACAATCCTATGAATCAGAACGCGCGTATAAACATTTGCCGCCCGAATTAAGGGGATAAGGGATAACCATGGGAGAAGACGTTACAACAACTATCGCCAGAATCGAAGAGCGTTTGAAATCTGTACAACAAAAGATTGATGAGGCTATCATTACGCAACTGCAAGACCACGGCATGAGGCTACGGATGCTTGAACAACGGCAACAATGGATTTTAGCCTACATCACCATTGCCGGAGCTATTGGCGCGTTTATCGGCAAATATTTGGTCCTGTAATAAAAGGAACACAGCAATGCAACATATTCAGCTTATGCATTTTAAGCCTCACGAATTTACATGCAAATGCGGCAAATGCGGCCTTGGTGTCGACAGCATGGACGAGCGGCTGCTTGTCATGCTTGATGCTATCCGCAAAGACATGGGCGTTAGCATGCGTATCAATTCCGCTGTGCGCTGTGCAGAGCATAATCGCGCTGTGGGTGGTTCTGCCAAAAGTGAACATGTGCCCGAAAATACCGACACAGGCAAATGCACAGCCGTTGATATACACCTATCAGGATCCATGTTTTTGTACGAGCTGGTGGAAGAGCTTTACGAACACGGCGTGCCGCGGATTGGATTGAACCAAGAAAGCAATTTTATTCATGTGGGATTGAGTAAGGCGCATCCGCAAAGGGTGTTTTTTAAGTATTAACAGGGAGCTGAAAAGGGGCCGTATGTGTGTGTTTTACCAAAAAACGCAAAACCGTGCGTAGTAAAAACAGCGTGGGCCCTGCGTACAATCAAGCAATAGAGCCATTTTAAAACATTTACAGACAGAAGGTACAAGATAGTGGGCCCAAAAACGTCACGCATTCTACCAACACACAAAGGCAGGTAACACATGGCATTACCAATCATGGCAGCAATCCCCTTAATTGGTACAGTTCTTGACAAGGCTATTGACCTTTTTCAAGGGGACGACAAACGGCAAGCAGAACTCCTTCGAGAGCAAATACAGAATAGTCACTTGCAAGTAATGGGGCAGCTTGACGTTAATAAAAACGAAGCCCTACACGGCAGTGTTTTCGTGGCTGGTTGGCGTCCTGCTGTGGGCTGGGTCTGTGCGTTGTCTATTCTTAACGATTTTCTTGTCAGGCCCTATGTTCAAGCGTTTTACCCTGAAATCAATTTGCCTAGCGTATCAGGGCACCTTATGGAACTTGTCATGGGCATGCTTGGCATTGCAGGGTTAAGAAGTTTTGAGAAGTTAAAGGGCGTAGCGAAATGACGATGCCCCTAGATCAACACATGAACAGGCCGCTCAAAAAGTCCGTTTCAAAAAAATGGATGACACCCTCAATCCACCATTTTTTCACAGGTGGCTCAAAAGGGGTCGAAGGCAAGGAAGAAGGTTTTTTGTAGAACGGCATAGGACTCTTTGGTCCATGCCGTTCTACAAAAAATATTCTGACGCCGCATACGGCCCCTTTTCAGTCACCTGCTAAAAGGAACACACATGCGTATAGCCCTTAACAACTTCACTGGCGGCGAAGTAGCCCCGTCCATGTCGGCACGTTACGATTTGGCACGGTACAAAAATTCCGTGCAGTGCATGGAAAACTTCTTGCCAAACGTACACGGCAATGTTGACCGCCGCGCCGGAACGTCCTTCATGGCTGACCTTGGCGGCGGCGTGAGCAACGATGCTGTGCTTTTTCCTTTTTCTTTTAATGAGGAAAAAGGCAATAACTTTGTGCTGATACTGACAGATAAACTGCTTCGCGTGGCAAAATATGACGGCCTCATTGACAGCATCAACGTAGCAACGCCGTGGGATGTGGCTGACCTGCCGCACTTATCCTTTGCGCAAGTTGGTGATATTGTTTACTTTGCGCACAAAAACTATCCCTTGCATAAGCTTATGCGTACAGGCGAAAGCCCTAACTTTACATGGAGCGTTCAAGAGGTTGTGCTCAATTCATCGCTTGACGCGCCAACGGCTCCCACTGTGACCTTTCATGAAACAGAAGCCAGCGCAGAAGGTGAGCTTTATCACACCTTGCGCTACAAGGTTGTGGCTGTGGATGTGAACGGGCAAACGTCCTTGGCTTCACCAGCTGGGGAAGTGTTGGGCAAGCATCCGTCCGATTGGGTTCTTGGCGATTATGTCAATGTGGATTTTTTGCCAGTGGCAGGAGCTGCTGAATACAACATTTACCGTGAGGAAGCCGGCTATTACGGTTTTATCGGCGTTGCAAACAATCAAGCGTCAGGGGCCGTTACAGGCTTGCAGGTGGGTGACGATGACGCCACGATGTCAAAGTATTCTGGCAACATGACCAGAAACGTAACGCGCAGAAAGTATATAGGCCAAGATTGGATTGAAGAAGGCGACACAACAGGTTTGCTTAGCGTTGTTGCAAACAGCCAGCAAAACGCTTTTATTCTTGGTGACGCTTTGTTTGTATGGGTTCAAAAAACAACAGTTACAACAGACCATGTTCAGCATGAATATTCTGAGCGTGATAATTATTACACCTATTGGCGTACAACCACGACAACAACCTATGAATATTTTTGGGCATTGACCGATGCTACGCCGATTACAGGCAACAAGTCGTCATATACGCTTGGCAATGCCGGCTCAAGCCCTGCTGCACCTGCTGGAACATTGGGACCGTATACCGTGTACCCTGTGTATGGTGCAGGAACGGCCTTCACCTTTACTGACAACAACTACGAGGCAGACATTGCCGACACGCCGCGCGAAGACTGGGACCCTTTTGCAGGTGGCAACAATCCGGGCATTGTGTCGTTTCATAATCAGCGCATGGTGCTGGCAGGGACAAGTTTTAACCCCAACACCTTTTACATGTCGCGTGTGGGTGATTTTGAAAACTTTAGAAAATCGCGTCCATTACAGGAAGATGACCCTGTGGAATATGTGGTTGCATCTGGCTCGATTGACGCCATAACTTGGCTTGCCAGCTTTGGCGACTTACTCCTTGGAACCAGCGGCAGCGAATACAAGGTAAGCGGTGAATCGGGTATCATATCAGCCACAAACGTGCATATCATGGCCCAAAGCTATTGGGGCTCGGCAAACCTTTTCCCCATCATTATTGGCAACTCTGTCCTGCATGTACAGCGTCACGGCGCACGGGTTCGCGACCTTTTTTACAGCCTTGAAAAAGACGGCTATGCAGGGAACGACCTTTCCATCATGGCACCGCACCTTTTTGACGGGCACAGCTTGCGCCAATGGGCGTACCAGCAAACGCCAAGCTCGAGCATTTATATTGTGCGCGATGACGGAACGCTTCTTGCCCTCACCTACATGAAAGAGCATGACATATGGGGCTGGAGTCGGCACACCACAAGCGGAAGAATCAGGTCTGTTGTGACCATTGCAGGTGACAGCGGCGAAGATATTTACATGGTTGTTGAGCGCACCAACAAAAACAACACGCGCTTTTACCTTGAAAAAATGGCACAAAAATGGCTGGCACCTTATGGCGTAACAGAAGCCTTCTTTGTGGATTCAGGCATCACACAGCGGCGCGACACGGCAACAGCTACCGTTACAGGCTTACAGCACCTTGAAGGGTTGGATGTGGTGGCCCTTGCAGACGGTAGCCCCGTTGAAGGCTTGACCGTCACAAACGGCACTGTTGCCCTGCCCTATGCGGCAAAGGTTGTGCATGTGGGCCTTTCGTACACGTCCTTGCTTGCTCCCATGCCCGTTGAGGGGGACGTTGAGGGCGGTACAACGCTTGGACAGGTTCGAGGCGTAGGAAAGTGTACGGTAAGGATTGAAAACTCTGTGGGCGGTCAATACGGGCCAAGCAGGGACAACATGTACGATTTCCCCTTTGTGCCTGACATGTGGGGCGAGGCTGTAACGCCTTTTTCTGGCGATATTGAGTTTATCCCAGGCGGCGGTCAGTCAAGCACACAAAGCGTATGGATTGCACAGGAAAGGCCATTGCCGTTTACTATTGCGGCGATTGTGCTGAA
>CAYJIX010000088.1:0-7254 GCA_964370375.1 uncultured Desulfovibrionaceae bacterium
AATCTAATCTGACACTTGCATACAAAAGTTATCTTGATGGAGTGATTGATAAAATCAAAAAAGGCTCTTAACTAGGAGTCGACACTGAAAAACAATGCAACTTGTTGAAAATAAATTGGTTTTTAGCAAAAACGAACAAATAAAAATGCCAGAAATAAGGGCATGGAATGCACTTTTCCGGCATTTTTATGACGCCAAACTTTAGTTTTTCTGTGGCGACTAGCAAAATTTTGCGGCAGCGAAAATTTTGCGCCACGTAAAATGAGCCGGAACTTGCTTCCGGCGTCCCCGAAGGGGCATTTGGAGTGGGCGTGCCCTTCTGAAAAGCGTATGGAAATACGTTTTTCAGCATCAACTAGGTAGTGTTTTACGTTGACATCACTAATATCAACGTAAGTAAAGGCACACTTGCTCTGGCACTTAACCGTGCAATAAAATGGCACTTATACCCTAAAAGGCACAGGTATCTACGCAGTGCTTGCCTTCGCTCGCAGTCAAGATAGTAATTTTATCTGAAATTACTATAAAAAGTGTATTTCAAAGCCCTTGTGCAAGCTTCAAAAGTACACTGTGGCTTCTTTTGTGGTTTTTTTGAGTGCCGTATTATACTGCCTTTGGCAGCACAAAAAGTTTTAAGGCTGCCTCCACTTCATGAAGAGGCACCAAGGTGTCAAGGCAGGGGCCGCACGGCCTTTCATTGACAATGCCAAACACAGGCAACGGACAGGTATCTTGAATCCCAGAGGTTAAATCGCGCTCACAGGCCACAGCGATAATAAGTTTAGGCTTTGTCTGTACCACAATACGCCGTGCAATGGTGCCCCCAACTGCCATGGCTAAGGTAACGCCCCAAGCATCGCGCAAATCAAGTAACCCCTTAAGCGGACATTTCCCACAGCGCGTACACGCGTCAATGCTGTGGCTAAGCCGCCGTAAACACACACTTGCTTGCACGCAGTGAGGCAACAAAATCAGCACCTTATCAGCTGGATATTGCTGTTTTTTGGAGCGCACGATTTCGTTATTCACTTTGATGAACGAGGAGCGCACTTTCTCCACAGAAAAACGCATGAGCCGCGCCAAAACTTCCATAACTGGCAACAGCAAACGCGCTGTGACAACCCACAACTTATCGGCACAAAGCCAAGGGTGACCTGTATACACATATAAACTAAGCCCAATGGCAAGCCATAGCACAAAGGCTATGGCCATAAGCGTACAAATGCCTGCCAAAATGGGCAAAAAAGGGTGGATTTCGCTAAAGCCCAAGGTGGGCACAAACCAAGACAGTCCAAGGATGACACAAAGCACCAAGGCTGTGCCAAGCACAAGGCCGATAAACAAACGCTTGCCCGTAACTTCTGCTGTTTCGTCAGGCTTTTTTTTGCAAGCAGCAGCTTGGTTTTTATCAGGTGTAGTCATACTAGCTCAATGTGTAAGCGCCGATATTTTTAAGAGGAAAAGTTTCCCCAAATGACAAGGCAAACATTTTCTGACACCCATGCTTTTCTTCCTTCTGCCTTTTGCCTTTTCTGCCTTTTTCCCACAACACCCTTCATCCTGCGCAGGCAGTTCAAAAAGGGTTGGAGGCAAGGCAAGCGCGGTTTTTTCTGCCTTTTTTGCTTTTTGCTTATTCTGCTTTTTTCCCCAAACACCCTACATCATGCGCAGCCCGCTCAAAAAGGGTAAGATACGAGGAAGGCAAAATTTTTTCTTGAAGGCATAGGACTCTTCGGTCCATGCCGAAAGAAAAAATAAGCCTGACGAAGTAGATTGCCGTTTTTCAGCGGGCTGCCCTTTTTCAACTGCCTGCCCCGCGATAGCCGTTCCAAAAGGAACTAGCCGTCATAGCAGCTTTATTTGCAGGCTGCACAATCTCCACAAGGTACGGCGCGTCAAGGCAAGCAAAAGCCAAACAGCCATCCACAAGGCCAAGCAAGGTACCTGGTGTCGGCTTTTCCCCATCGTTCCATGGTTTGCCCACACGCCCGGGCTTTAGGCGTAAAGGCAACAACGTGTCGCCACATGTAAGCGTTGTTTGACCACCCGGCCATGGCGTAACGCCGCGCACATGGGCGTGTACTGCAAGGGCCGGCTGTTGCCAGTCTATCTGCCCGTCAGCCTTGGCCAATTTGGCGGCGTGACTGGCAAGGGCATCATCTTGCGCAATAAGCTGAGGCTGCGTGTCTGTTTCAAAAAGCGTTAAAGCCTCTATCATCAAGCGTCCGCCAAGGTCTGCCAATTGCCTGCTCAAGCCTTCTGCCGTATCGTCAAGCCCTATGGCTAACGCTCGTTGCAACAGCATGGGGCCTGTGTCAAGGCCCTTTTCCATGCGCATGATGGTGATGCCTGTGGCGTTATCTTGGTTCATGATACTGCGCTGAATGGGCGCAGCACCGCGATAACGCGGCAACAACGACGCGTGTACGTTGTAAGGGCCGATCCTTGGTATATCCAGCACCGATTGCGGCAACAAAAGGCCGTATGCTGCCACCACAAGCACATCGGGGAAAAGGTTCGCCAAGGTTTTTTCATCCTCAGGGGTGAACCGTAAAGGCTGATATACAGGAATATCCAGCTGCTGTGCCAAGGTTTTTACAACAGGTGCTTGCACTTTATTGCCGCGCCCTGCAGGGCGATCCGGCTGGCAATACACAGCCACAAGTTCACGATGAGGCGCGTTTTTTGTCCAATCATGTACCGCTTGTAAAACCGTAGCGGCAAAATCAGGAGTGCCCATAAACACTATTTTCATAAGCAGGGCCCCTCAGGATCGCGCAGCCATTTTTTCACTTTCCCATCATAAAGGGTGCGCTTTAGGCGGCTTATGCGATCAATGAACAATTTTCCATCAAGGTGGTCCACTTCGTGTTGCAAACATATGGACAAAACGCCGTCTGCTTCCATGGATACGGGCTTGTTGTCAAGGTCTGTGGCCTCTAAATGCACCTTAGTAAAACGCTTGACCTTGGCCCTGTAGTCATGGACAGAAAGGCAGCCTTCTTCGCCTTCTAAAAGGCCTTCGTCTTCAACGGGGGTTAGTTTTGGATTGACCAGCACCATGGGGCTGTCGTGCTCTTCTGACACGTCAACCACAATAAGGCGTATGCTGTGCCCAACCTGTGGTGCAGCAAGTCCAATGCCTTCTGCCTTGTACATGGCAGTAAGCATGCCTTCGGCAAGTTCACGGGTTTGTTCTGTGATTTCGGCAACGGGTTCACTGACCTTGGTCAAGATTGGATTTGGATATTTTAATATTGTCAATAACATAGCGTACCAGTCCGGCTGTATGGTTATTTTTGAAAAGTCATGTATAGTGGCTCGGCCTATAATTGAAGATTTTTGCTAAAGAGGCAAGAGGTATCCGCCTTGAAAAATATAGTACCTGTAAACGAAAATGCAATTACCAAAGAAAGCCAACTAGAAGCCGTGCTTTTGGGCGAACGTGCTTGCGCTATTCCGCGTATGGATGTGGGCATGGACACTGGCACGGATATGGACACGGGCACGTCCAACAATAAAAAGGCTCAAAACACCCTGCCCATCAACCCCCAAAGCCCGTGGCTGGCCCCTTTGGCAGGCTGGTCTGACCTGCCGTTTCGTTTACTTTGCCGCGAACTTGGAGCCACTGTCTGCTGCACCGAAATGGTCAGTGCCAAGGGCCTTATGTACGGCAGCGTGGGCACCATAGAATTGTTGCACACTTTGCAGGCGGACACGCCGCTTGTGGTACAGCTTTTTGGGAGCGAGCCTGATTTTATGGAAGCTGCCACACGCCACCTTATGCAGGCCGGCGCGCGTTTTTTTGATTGCAACATGGGGTGCGCTGTGCCTAAGGTCACACGCACAGGCGCAGGTGCCGCCATGGGGCGTGATCTTGACAACGCCATGGCCTGTGCAAAGGCCATGATCGACGTGGCGGGCCATGGACGTGTTGGCTTTAAACTGCGCCTTGGCTGGGATGACAAGCAGCTTAGCTTTGCCGAGCTTGGGCCAAGGCTTGCTGAAGCAGGTGCCGGCTGGCTGACCCTGCATCCGCGCACAGCCAAGCAGGGCTTTTCAGGAAATGCAGATTGGAGAGCCATTAAAGAACTTAAAAACATGGTCAACATCCCTGTTATTGCCAGCGGTGACCTATTGACAGCGGCCCACGGCATCCGTTGCCTTGCCCAAACAGGGGCCGATGCGGTCATGTACGGACGGGGTGCGTTGCGCAATCCTGCTATTTTTGCCGAGCATCACCGCCTTTTGGAAAGTTTGAACGGGAAAAACCTTGACGAAGCTGTGGACGAAATCCCTTCAATCCTTCCCCCTGAAGGGCACGAGGTCATGTCACGCATCCGCCGCCATGCAGAGCTTGCCCAAACGTATTGTTCACAAAAGGTGGCGCTGCTTAAAATGCGCACCATTGTACCGCGGTATACCAAGCATTTGCCCCATGCAACGCAATTGCGGCAAGATCTTATTGCGTGCCGTTCGTGGCAGGATGTGGAGAGAGTGCTTTCTGAGTATACTTCAACTCATGTGGCAGGCTGTTGAAAAAGGGCTGTCTGGGGTGTCAGAAACCGTTTTGCAGAACGGCATGGACCAAAGCGTCCTATGCCGCCCTGTAAAACGGCTTCTTCCTACCATCCAACCCTTTTTGAACAGCCTGCCCAAAATGAAAATTGTCGAAGAAAAAGACAAAAAAGGTATGGCGTTAGTTGGACAATTTTTGCCTTGTCATGAGAACATGGGGGGAAGAGCCAATCGAAATTGTCCAGCTGACACACTAGACAACCCTTCATCATGGGCAGACTGTTCAAAAAGTATCTTTTTTTAACGTAACCCTTCATCATGTGGCAGGCTGTTGAAAAAGGGCTGTCTGGTAGGAAGCGGACTATTTTAGGAGGGGAGTGGGGTCTTCCCCCCATGACCCGACAAAAATTGTCCAGCTGACACCCCAGACAGCCCTTTTGGGGCAGCCTAACATATAAAGAAGTAATTATGAAACAACGCGCCGACGAACTTCTATACCTTCAAGGACTTGCAGAAAGCCGCGAAATGGCAAAACGCCTTATCATGGCTGGTAAAGTGGTACAGCTAGGGCCAAAGCCCGAACAAAAAATCAAAGTGGACAAGCCGGGGCACAAATACCCTGACGACACCTTGTTTGAACTTACAGGGATTGAGCGTTTTGTCAGCCGCGGTGCGTACAAATTGCTCACTGCCCTTGAGCATTTTACGATGGATGTAAAGGACATGGTTTGCCTTGACGTTGGCGCGTCCACAGGCGGCTTTACCGATTGTTTGCTACAGCACAACGCGCGTAAAGTCTATGCCGTGGACGTGGGGCACAATCAATTGCACGAACGCTTGGTCAAAGACCCCCGTGTCATCAACCTTGAAAAAGTCAACGTGCGCACCGCACCGCCAAGCCTTATTCCGGAAAAGATAGACCTTTTGGTGGGCGATGTTTCCTTTATTTCTTTAACCCTTATCTTGCCACCATGCATGGTTTGGTTAAAGCCGATGGCAAAAGTGCTTGTGCTCATAAAACCTCAATTTGAACTTGGCCCTCACCAAACCGACCACGGCGTTGTACGCAGCGAAGCCTTACAACAAGAGGCCGTGGATAAAATAGTGCAGCACGCAACATCAGAGCTTGGCCTAACCTTGCAGGGCATTGTGCCTTCTGCCATCAAGGGGCCCAAGGGCAATCAGGAATATATGGCCCTTTTTTGCAAATCAGATACAGAACAAAGCCAAACCATAGCCTAACAATGTACCAAAAGCGGCCTATCAAAGGCGACGGGTCAAAAGCGGCATCTCAAAAGCGTCTTGTCATCTTTGCTTTTTTAGCGTAGGTAGAAAAATAACATGCGGAGTATAACACCATGACCCAACACGTTAAAATAACACAAGGCACAAGTCCTGTTTCATTGTTTGAGGATACGCTTATAACGTACCTGAACGAGCAAAATGGGCATTTTGTGGTGCTGTCGAACGACGCTACTTTTCTTACATTGTTGCGTATGACCATATCCAAACAGCTTGGCCTCAATTATGGCAAGGCCTTTACAGTGGCTCAAGTGCCAAATGCCTTTATGGATGCCATCGACTTTGCGTTGTCAGTGTACACAGATGTTGTACTTGTTATAGAACAGACCCTTAACGGCGCAGACATGACGCACCTGTTGGCTGAGTGTACAAACCGCTATAACCTTAAAACCTTGATGGTTGTATCGAACCCCGACCGTAACAAACTGCTTTTTGCTCACGAAATGGGCGCTGCCAATTTTATCCTAAAACCTGCATCCATTAACGCGCTCATCACCAAATTAGCCGTGACTGTCAAACCCCACGGACGCTTTGCGCAAGAATTGCAACAAGCCCGCGCAACCCTTGAAAAAGGCGATGCCGATACCTGCTTACAGCTTTGCAACATCCTGCTTATGGAGCATCCAGACAACATGACGGTACATACGCTCATGGGGGATGCCTTAAAAGCCAAAGACCGCCTTGATTTAGCCGAAAGCTACTATAAACAAGCTTCACACGGTGATACTCCGCTCATCCCCTTAGGAAAGCTTGCAGAGCTCTATGCCGAACTTGACGACCAAATGCAACGTTTGGCTTGCTTGCAGCATATGGACACCCTTTCGCCGCTCAACGTGTACCGCAAAATGGATATGAGCGAGCTTGAGATCATTCTTGGACGAGAAGAGCAAGCACACGAACTGTTTGAAACCATCATCAGCCATATCAGCAAGGATCAAACAGGATTTAGCCACAGCCTTATGCAACGCATCACAACTGTGTGCGCAAAAGACGATCCGGCCCTAGCCGAATACTATCTGCGTAAAAATATCGAAAGCCGCAGCCCCAACCTTACCGAACACGATGTGGTTTTGTTCAACCAGCTTGGCATTGCTTTGCGCTTGCAAGGCAAATGGCAAGAAGCAGTTACAGAATACACTAGGGCCCTTCGCCTTTCCACAAACGAAGGCATTTTGTTCTATAATATTGCTATGGCGTACACCGATGACCATCAATTTTCAACGGCCCATCAGTACGTGCTTAAAGCCCTTAAAAGCAATCCGCGTTTATCCCATACCAATGAACGGGTCGCGTTGAATATTGCCAAAGTGTTTATGGCTGCCTCTGACATAGAATCAGCCGTGGAGCAACTTACCCTTGCCCTTGAGCATTTTCCGCACCTTGATGAAGCCAGAGAGATGCTACAATCGTTGCAATAACAAGATGTTACAAAAA
>CAYJIX010000089.1:0-4367 GCA_964370375.1 uncultured Desulfovibrionaceae bacterium
AATATTAAAGGTCTTGATGGTCAGGGTGTTATCGGTAGTACAAGCTTCGCTATAAGCGGAAACTTCATCAATAACAGCGGTATCTTCAACCTCACGGCCGGTAATGCGACAGTTGATGGTGCCGGTGGTCATGCTATATTCAGTGTTGGTGGAACATTCACCTTTGCAGATGACATTACTCTTACAGGCGGTGATGCCCTTGGTGGTAATGACGGTGGTTCGGTGAGCATGGTCTTGGCCAATGCCGACTTGGGTAATGTTGACATCACTTCCGGTACTAATGCCACTGTCGGCGGAACCGGTATTGGCGGTGTTGGCAACTTTATTTTAAGCAGTGGCAGCGTGGCTGATGTAACGCTCATGAATACATTTGTTGGTCAAGGTTCTGTTGCATTTACAGTGTATAGCGGTGCAGTGACTGCCAATAGCATAAGCCTTGATGCTGTTAGCGGTGCCCGTAATTCCAACCTGCAAGTTGTGGACGGCGGTGTTTTAAACGTGACTGCTTTAGACGCTTCTGCCGGCAGTATTGGCATTTACAGCAGTGACCTTTTAGTTAGCGAAACCTACATCGATACAGCTGAAACATTAGTGACTATTGATACAAGTCAACCAGTGGGTAGAAGCCAAACAAGTGGAAGTCAGGCACTTTTTGACCTTTCAAAGGCAAATATAAGCAGCTTAAATGGTAAATATACTATTGACGCTGGCGGTACGTTACAAATGGCTACGCTCAATATCGACTCTGCTAACTTAGTAAGCGGTGCTGCAAGTGCCGGTCAGCTTGCCTTTGATGGCGGCTCATTGGTCACTGAAACCTTGAACTTGACTGATGTCAGTGCAGCAAGTTTGGACAATGGCATCATTGTGACGCAATCTTTAGACACTGCCAATGACGTTGGTGTGACTGTAAACACGAACGTGACCTTCTCTGGTGGTGGTACTATTGGTACTGCCGTAACCACCGGTACAAACTCCATAATCATCGGCGCTGTTGATGGCGTTGATGGCGGCGAAACTCTTGCCACTACCACTACGCTTGGCAATGGCATGGCCTTAAATATCAACAAGAATGCCGGCCTTTTGGTACGCGAAGGTCATGCCTTGGATACCACGCAAGGAACGCTGAAAATTGTTGCCGGTGGGTTTGCTGCTAGCGGTACAGGGCAATTGGTGGCAAACCAAGTTGACTTTGGTACGTTTAACCTTGATGCCAGCACTTTAAGTGGGCTCATTGATACATCCTCAGCCAATGTACAAGATTTATACTTTGGCGACTTGGTCATTAGCGGCCTCACAGGCACCATGAGTCAAGAAGCCTATGAAAGCTTCTTGATTGACGGTAGCAACGCCCTTATCCTTGACGGCGAAGCCACCCTTAAGTTTGATGGTGTCAGCGTTGCCTATGCTGACGACACAGAAATTGGCGATCTTGCTGCCGGTACCAATGCCGAAGATCAGACCTTTAAGACGGGTGCGCCTACAACAGGTACCACCGTTGACGTGAACAATGGCGGTAAAGTCACAGTGGGCGGTCTGGAGCAAACAGACCCCAACAATCCTGTGGACTTGAACATCAAAACAGGCACCACCCTTGTGACCACAGGCCAAGGTGAAGCCCAAGGTAATGCCTTTGACGGTTCTGTGAACGTGGAAAGTGGTGCCGGATTTAATACTGGTGTTGCCGGCGGTCAATATGTTGCCAAGCTTAACGGTGATGTGACTCTAGAGAGTGAGTCTTTTGCCGGAGCCGGCGATGGCGGTAAATACACAGCCGTTGGTGATACAGAAATAGTCGGCGATATTGTTGCCGGTGGTACCGGCGGCGGTCAAGCAGTGGAAGTGGAAAGCGGCGCAAACTTAACTGTGGGCGGTGACGTGAACCTGCCTAACGGCAGTATGACTGTACAGCAGGGCGGTAGTGCTGTTGCCACCGATGTAACTGTTAATACCTTGTATGTTGGTGATGCCGGTGCTACTGACCAAACTGGCAGTCTCACAGTGAAGAATTTGACTGCCAATAGCGGTCAGATTGCAAAGGGTGCTGTAACTGTTACAGGTACAGCAAGTCTTGGTGACTTTACCGTGGGTTCCCCTGCTAGCCAAGGTTTGTACAGCGCAAATGAAACCATCATAAGCGGTATCTTTGGAGCTGACCCAGCTTGGAATGCGGATCCTGCGCTCAATACCATGGATAAGGCCACACAGGCTGCCTTGGGTACAGTGATCTTTGATGCTGCTGCTACAGGTGATGTGGGTATGTATGTGGGCAGTCATTCCATGGTGGCCATTGGCACCAGCGACACAACTGCCTTTAGGCAAGACATACAACACCTTGTGGAAAAGGGTATTGTTTTTTGGGGTAATCCTGCTGACGATGTGAACAACACCTCTGCAGGCATCGCTTTTTATGAAGGCTTAACCTTAACACCCAATGCCAGCCTTGTGGTGAATGGTGACTATGTGAATGTTGCCTCCATCACAAATCCTGCCGGTGTGTGGGAACTAAGCGACGGTACGCCTGTCACCTTTACGGCGAACACAGCTAGCTTTGCCGCCAATTCCTTAACGTTGATTGACGCCCCTGCGTTTTTTGCCACTGACAGCGTGGCGCTGACTGCAGGTAGCGGTAGTGAGTTGACTGTGGATTTTGACGCAAAGCTCGTCATTGCAGGCGGTATGGGTGGTCAATACATCAATGTGGCAGAAGGCTTTGATACCGCTAGCATTGGAAAAAATAGCACAACAGGTGAAACAGGTTGGACTGCCGACAACCTCTTCTCCGGCTCTTCACTCCTAGGTGTTGAAGTGGTGACGTCAACTGCAACAGGAATTCCATCGGCATATGCTGATTCAGATTTCCTCGTATATCTGTACTCCAAGGATGCGAATGTCATTTATCCGGAACTTACCAACAGCATGGGTAATCATATCAACACCATGGTGGATGAAATCGGTACCAATGTGAACTCGCTCAACATGGGGCAACGTCTCATCTCTCGTTTAACCGACAATAGCGGTGCGTTTGGATATGGCTCTGAAAGAGCGACAGAAGTCGCTTCCATCATTGAAAGCTCTGCCCAAGTAGCACAAGTGGGTGCTGTTGGCAGAGTGACTATGGACGCGGCCATGTCTGCAGCAAATGCCAGCGTTGCCCGTAACACCTTCAGTGAGCTTGGCTCCAATGCCCAAAATGTGGCTGCAATGCATATGGATGCCAATGGCAATATCTCTGCAGGCTCGAAAGAAGATGGCATGAAAAATGGTGTTGGCCTATGGCTCATGCCGCTGTATACATGGAACAATGTCAACGGTTTTGAAGCCGGTAGCTTTGACCATGACTACACATCCGGTCTTGGCGGTATGGCCATTGGCGCAGACTACACCGTGAACAATATGTACCGCTTTGGTGTAAACCTAAACGTAGGCGCAGGGTATGCCGATTCCACAGGCGATTTGAGCAAAACCGACAATGACTTCGACTTTTGGGGGCTTGGCGTGTACGGTGCCTTCTTTAAAAATAACCTTAACGTAGTGGCTGACCTTGGCTACTCTCAAACGCATAATGACCTTAACCAAAATGTTCCCGGTTCGCTTGGTATGGGCAATAATAGCGTTGAGGTGGATGCCTCTGCTATCACCCTTGGTCTGACTTCTGAATACCTGATCAAAACCGATGCCGTAGATATCATCCCTCATGCAGGTGTGCGTTTTGTGAGCGTGACCACCGATGGCTATGATGTGAAAAATAGCGGGGGTACGGTGTTCAACGTGGAAAGCGAAACCCAAAACGTGTGGTCCTTCCCTGTGGGTGTTGTCTTCCAAAAAGAAATGACCATGGACAATGGCTGGTACTTTACGCCAAATCTTGACCTTGGCTTTGTTGCCGCAGCTGGCGACCTTGACGCCCTATCTAAAGCTTCTATCCCGGGCGTATCAGGTGCTGCCGAACTTGAAATGCGCAATGTGGATGGCTTTGCTTTTAGCGGCGGACTTGGAATTAACCTTGGTAACGATGTGATGACGTTTGGTGTCAATTATGACATTCAAGCTTCTGAACATGAAACAAGCCATATGATTTCCGGCACTTTCCGCTTTGAATTTTAAGCGATAGGTGTTGATTGTATTAGGATTCTTGCTTTAGAGAATCTGAAAACTGCCCCTTCATCATTGTATGAGGGGGCTTTTTTGTGGTGAGTAAAAAAATGTGTTTTGTCACAAAAGCATAGCAGTAACGCCATGAAAACATACGAGAACCTTTTATGGGTAGTGTTATCTTGTTTTGCGCCTTCATTTTTATTCAATAGCAACACGTCTGACAGGCCAGATAAGGGCCAGATAAGGGCCAGACAGGGACCAGATAGGGC
>CAYJIX010000089.1:4467-7099 GCA_964370375.1 uncultured Desulfovibrionaceae bacterium
CTAGCCTCATGCCTATGCCTGTCCTCATTGTCTTGACGTTATGGTTTTGTAAGGTTACGATGTAGGCTTGTGTGTTACAAATGTCCCGATTTTAGATCATGTGCTTGTGCAGCATGGGGAGCGTATTATGGCAAATGTGGTGATTGTTGGTGCCCAATGGGGTGATGAAGGTAAGGGAAAGGTCGTTGATTTACTTGGCGGCGATATAGCCTATGTTGTGCGTTTTCAAGGTGGAAACAATGCAGGGCATACGGTTATTATCGGCGATAAAAAGTACGCTTTGCACCTTGTGCCTTCAGGAATTTTGCGTGAAAAAACCACGTGTCTGATCGGCAATGGGGTTGTGCTTGACCCCATGGTTTTTTTACAAGAAGTGGACAAATTGGCAGGGCAAGGCATTGATGTTTCCCCACGCCGTCTTAAAATCAGCGCAAAAACCCATTTGATCATGCCTTATCATGTGAGCTTGGACCAGGCCCGTGAGGCCGCCTTGCAACCTGATAAAAAAATCGGCACCACAGGGCGCGGTATTGGCCCGTGTTACGAGGATAAAGTGGCACGCGTGGGCATTCGTGCAGGCGATCTTGCCCTAGACGATGACGAGCTTCGCCATAAAATCACCTTGGCCTTGCGCGAAAAAAATATTCTTTTTGCCAATTTGTACGAAAAAGCCCCCCTTGATGTTGAAGAGATGCTGGCCCATGCCAAGTCATTAGCCGCGCGGATAAACCCCTATGTGGAAGACATTTCACGCCTTGTGGATGCGGCCTGCAATGCCGGGGAGCATGTGCTTTTTGAAGGCGCGCAAGGGGTACACCTTGACGTGGATCATGGCACCTATCCTTTTGTCACCTCATCCAATACCGTGGCAGGGGCAGCTGCTGCCGGCAGCGGTATCGGGCCCATGCGCTTTGATCGGATCATTGGCATTGCCAAAGCCTATGTAACCCGTGTGGGTTCAGGGCCTTTCCCCACAGAATTGCAGGATGATATCGGCGAATTTTTGCGCGAAAAAGGCGGCGAATACGGCGTCACCACAGGCCGTCCGCGCCGTTGCGGCTGGGCAGACGCTCCTCTTTTGCGCACGAGCGTTCGCCTGAACAGCCTTACAGACATTGCCTTGACCAAGCTGGACGTGTTTTCGGGCCTAGACGAGCTTAAAATCTGCACAGCCTATGATGTTGACGGCACCTTGTACGATTCTGTACCTGCCTGCAACAAGGCCTTTGCCCGTGCAAAGCCTGTGTACGAAACCATGCCAGGCTGGAACGCATCTCTTGATGGCTGCACGTCGTGGGAGTCGCTCCCCACAGAGGCCAAAAATTTTGTGCTGCGCCTTGAAGCCTTGGTGCAGGTACCCATGAGCATGGTGTCGGTGGGGCCAGAGCGTAACCAAACCATTGCACGATAACAGGCTATACAAATCCTCTTCATCGCCCTTTGGGATTGTGTCTGCACAAAGCAGTCTTTTTCCTCACCCAAGGGGCGATGCATCCTTTCAACTTCAACAGCGGATACCAAGAGCATGACCATTGCCGTGGCAGTAAGTGGCGGAGCAGACAGTTTTTATGCTTTGGCCCATTTGCACGAACAAGGCGAGCGTGTTGTGGCCTTGCACGGGCTTTTTCAGCCTACAGCTAAGGCACATAACGACGTCATAAACGGCTTGCAAACCTTTTGCCAGGCGCGCGATATTCCCTTTCATGTGCTAGACATGCGTGAAGAGTTTCAAAAAAATGTCATTGCCCCCTTTGTACAAGCCTATCAAAAAGGCCGCACTCCAAACCCCTGCGCCGTATGCAATGCTACGATCAAATTCGGTCTTTTTGCAGAAAAAGCCCTAAACCTTGGGGCTGAGCGTTTTGCCACAGGGCATTATGCCGCAACAGTGCAGCATCCGCGCTACGGTTTTGCCTTGCAACAAGGTATGGACACAGGCAAGGATCAAAGCTATTTTTTGGCCTTGGTTGCGCGGCAGCAGCTTACGAAAGCCTTGTTCCCCTTGGCAGGGGTGACAAAAACAGCCATTCGCGCCTGGCTTTTGGAGCGCGGTTATGCTGTGCCTGCCCCGAACGAAAGTCAGGAAATCTGCTTTGTGCCAAACGATGATTACCGCGCGTTTTTGCAAGCTCAGCACATAGCCTTGCCGCCTTCAGGGCCTATTGTTTTGCAAACACCTGAAGGCGTGCGCGTTTTGGGACAGCATGAAGGCTTGTGGCAGTATACAGAAGGGCAACGCCGTGGCCTTGGCGTATCATGGTCTGAACCTTTGTATGTGCTGGCTAAAGATTGCGCTAAAAATGCGCTTATTGTGGGCACAAAGCATGCGGCCTTGGGCACAACGCAAACAGCAGATCAGGTAAATATTTTAGTGGACTATGCCCTTTGGCCTTTACAATGTTTTGTGCGCGTGCGCTACCGTCAACGGCCGGAACCTGCAAGGGTTCACTTTGACGGGCATAGGCTTATTGTAACCTTTGAAAACCCCACAATGCCCGGTGCTCCCGGGCAGGTGCTGGCTATATCAGATGAGGATGGGTATATTCTTGCTGGTGGGGTATTAACGTGTGCAGGCGGCTGAAAAGGGGCGATATGCGGCGTCAGTTGGTAAATTTTAATCGGGTCATGGGGG
>CAYJIX010000090.1:0-7006 GCA_964370375.1 uncultured Desulfovibrionaceae bacterium
CTGCCCCTAGCGATGGATAGGTACTGCCTAGTGGTGAATTTTAATGGTTGGCTGAAAATATGCTCCATTTTGTACACCGCGCTGCCATGGCGTTTCGTAATGCATGCTTACGAAGTGCCATGGCAGCGCGGTTTTGTGTCTATTATCGGCACAAAAAAACGCCAGTTGGGCTGGTTTTTTTTAAAACAAAAATATTTTTTTGGTCAGCATACTTTTGATTCTGTAAATTTATTCTATAAAATCAAATATTTTTTAAAAACACCCTCAAAAGGTATATTTTTCTTGACTTTTCAACATTTGCAAATCCGTATTTTTTCATGGTAGAATTCTTTTTTAGAAGTGGTTTTATTCATTGTACACCGACTCATATTTTGAAGGAGCTATCATGCAAACAAAAAACGCCACAGGCAATTTGATCAATCGGTATAGGGCTGTATTGAAAAAATGCACCCTTTTAAACGTCTTTGGTTCGCTTATCATAGCCGGGGCCCTCACCCTTAGCGGCGCTGGCGTAGGTATTGCCCTTGCCGCTTCTGTGGAAAACCCTGCCGGACAAACAGAAACAAGCATGGACGCCTCAAGCCTTGGCACCACAGAGGCCACCCTCATCAACAACGGCACCATCAATCCCGGTGACGAATATACGCTTGGGGGTACCGACGTTACCATTGGCATGAATGGCACTCATGACGAATTAACGACCAAAAACTATACGTTCACCAACAACGGCACAATAAACATCGAGCTAGATGCCATTGAAGCCCGTACGGATGGCATCCAAATTGACGGCCCGGGTGAGCACACGGTCCTGAATACCGGCACCATAACCACCACAACCACCGCCACATCTGGTGCCGATACCCCCTATCTTGTTACTGACGGGATGGATATTTCAGGCACGGTTGTAGACATAACCAATGCCGCCGGTGCAACAATTACAGCCACAACCCATGCGTACATGAATTCAGCAGACCAAAGCCTTAAAAATGACGCACGCAGCTATGGCATGTATGCTGATGCTACACAAGATGCCACAATTACCAACCATGGCAGCGTTACAGTTAGTGCTGAAGTGGTTTCTGAAACAAGTGACGACAGTGTTTGGAATGAGGCTTATGTCTACGGTATGCAGGTAAATGGAAGCAGCGGCAACACAAGGAATGTGACCAACTATGGCACCCTCTCTACCTCTGCCACAAGCACTTCCAACGCTAGCGACTCGTATGCTGCTGTCTATGCTATAGACTCCAATGATGACATAAACTCCATCCTCAATAATCACGGCATCATAACTGCCACGGCCACAAGCCATACAACAGCCACATCAGGGGATGGCACTGGCTCGAGTTACAGCAGCGGCATTTATGCCGATGATGACGCCGACCACACGCTTATTAACACCAACAGCATAACAGCCACAGCCACAGCCACGTCCCCCTATGAGGCAACAGCTGTTGCTCGTGGTTTGTTTGCTGATGAAGACGGCTCCCACATTTTTATGAACGATACCAATGCCCTTTTGCAAATGACAGCCACAGCCACCTCTCTTAATGACTATGGCTATGCCTATGCGGTAGGCATGCGCGCTGATGAAGATGGCGGCGACCATCAATTTGACAATAAAGGCAGGATCATTGCAAAAGCCACTGCTAGCGGACAATATTCCGATGCCTATGCCATAGGCATGCGCGCTGATGAAGACGGCGACAATCGCCTTACCAACCATGCAGGAGCATCCATCACGGCAACTGCCAAGGGAACGAGCACAGCAGGGTATGTTGATACGTTCGCCTATGGCCTTTATGCAGATGAGGGTGGCGATCAAACCCTTACAAACAACGGTTCCATTACCTTGGTATCGATTGCAGAAGCAATAGGTGGTTATGCAGGCGGTGACGGCTATGGCCTGCGCGTAGGAGCTGCGGAGTACAGCACCTATACCTTAACAAATACCGGAACGATTGATATTGAAGTAACAGCCACAGCCGATGCCTCAAACACTGCCACAGCCAAGGCCTACGGCTTTTTTGTAACAACATATGGTAGTGGTACGGCTGATGCTATCGTTTTATCCAATACCGGAAAGATCACAGTTTCTGCAACAAGCAGCACTGCCGGACAAGCTTTTGCCTATGAAGCCTATGGTAAACAAAATTATAGTGTGGATACCTGGGCAACAACCCTGCGCACATGGTCAGCCAATGATGCCGTTTTTGGTGCAGAACAGGGCGTGGTTGTAAACCTTGACGGGGCAAACCTGATTTTGCGCCCGGGCGAGGAAGGCCAAGGCTTTGTAATGGATAAAGCATATGACATTGCAAACATGGTTGCCATTGATACAGATCCCGATGAAAACGTTTTTGCCATGGAGCAACAAACAAAGTTTGAAACCGGCAAACTGGAAGGAATCATCCAAAGCGTTGCAACAGAAACCCCACTTTTGGTAGCCGAGCTCATTGATGGCGATACCGATAACCCTAAGGTAAAGCTATCCTTAGCTGAACAGAACGCGCCAAACCTGCCCCTTACCGCGCAAGCTTTAGAAACAGCCATTGAACAACTGGGCAATATTTCTGACAAATTGCGCTCTACACTTATCAAGGCTTATAGCGACAGATTGCTTGTTGATGCGGGCACAAGCAGCATGAATGCCGGCTCCATGGCGGATGACTACAAATGGACCATGTTTGCAACGCCTTACGGATCCTATACCAATAACAGTGAATACGATTTTGATTCGTCATCCTTTGGTTTGACAGGCGGTGCAAGCTATTTGTTTACGCCTGAATTTGAATTGGGTTTTCACTTTGACTTTAACTTTGCAAACAGCGACGACCAACATTTAGACTATGACCACACCTCCATGGCCTTAGGCGTTCATTCAACCTATTTTATGAACAAACAGTGGTACATAGGCGGTCAGGCAACCTTGGCGTACAGTGCCAATGATGCCACCTATCGCGTAGCTGCTGATTCTGCGTATGATGAATATTCATCCTACGGCTTTTTTGCAGCAGCCAAAACAGGCTATGTGTTTGAAATCAACAAAAACAATATCATTGTCCCTGAAATTGGCTTGTCCTACATCTATTCGCATACAGGTTCGTATGCTTTTGCCTTTGCAAACCTTCCTGCATACAACATGAGCATTGATAGCCAATCCCATTCTGCCTTGTTTGCAGACGCAAAGCTGACCTGGCAAGGCAATTGGGCCCTTGATTCGGGCATGATCGCGCCAACCCTTGGCGTTGGTGTCCGTCAACACCTTACTGATTCTGATGTTGATTCCAGCATTGATTTTTCAGGAACACGTTATGATACGACATTAAGCTCTGACGACACCACCTTCCTTGCAAAAGCAGGGCTTGAATGGACGTATGACCAGCTTACCCTTGGTGCCTATTATGATGGTGAATATGGCTCTGACCAACAAACCCATACCGGCTCCATAAAAGTGCTTTACAGATTCTAATCTGTTTGCTTGTCTTCTGATCTAAAAAAACGTGATTTGGCAAAAAATATGCTGCCAAATCACGTTTTTTCATGGGCTTTGTGGTTGTTGTTTTTATAAAGAAGCTATCTTCATTGTCGATGCTAAAAATGCAGGACTTGCTTTTTATAAAGCCACGTCACTTATGCTTCTTTCCATGCTGGGGAATTAGGAATAGCTTCATTAAAATATACGTTTACACCCAACAATGATTCCCCGTATTTATGAAAGCTATCAAAAATATCTTGCTTAAAATGGCCCCTGTCAATTTGAAAACGCATGGCAGCGGTGGTTTGGGCTTGGCGGCGACGCTCTTCCAGCAGATCAATATTTTCATGGGCAAGGGCCACAAGGTCTGCATCAAGCCCCCCATTTTGTACCATTGAAGCAAGAATTTCTAAAGCTTTTTGTGCCGGCATACCCTCTCGGTAGGGGCGATCCTCTGTCAAAGCGGTCAGCACATCGGCCACAGCAATAACGCGTGCTTCCAAAGGCAGATCCGCAGCACCAATACCGCTGGGGTATCCTTTGCCGTCTAGCCGTTCATGGTGCGAGGCTCCCCAAAAGCCTACTTTTTCAAGGCCCTGAATGGGCACAAGGATTTGCCGCGAAATGCTGGCATGCTGTTGCACAATGCTGTATTCATCTGGGCTTAGCTTTCCCTTTTTTTCAATAAGCGCCACAGGCACACCTATTTTGCCAATATCATGCAGCAGGCCGGCTACGTACAGGTCGCTTACGGCGTCCTCATCTGCACCGGTCAGCCTGTATAGAGTTCGGCTTTGCTCGGCAACGCCCACCGTATGTGTGGCAGTACTTGGGCTTCTTGAATCGATCACGTATGAAAATATTGAAGAAAACTCAATAATCTCTTCCGTATTTAAAATACGCGAGGCAAAGGGAATAGTGGGTTTAGGAAAACCCCTTTGGAAATATTCAAAAAAGTCTTCGTAACTAAAAATGTGCACAAGGGCGGCTACATCTTCGGGAACAAAGGTTCCCTTGGGCATGGCTTGCACTATTTGCAAAACCTGAGAAAGATCCTTTTTACGGCGTAAAAGAATATCCACCGTATCAGCAAGGTTTAATAACGCGCCATAACGGGCATCCATGTGCCGTTCCTTTGGCATAGAGGTATGCTGATGCCACGGCGTATGATGATACAGTACCATATTGGCAATGGGGGCCAAAATAGTGCAGTGGCTAAGCAAGGTCCAGCCAGCTACAGCATGTTGGTAGAGGTTTTTTTCAATATCACTGATGGTGATGTCTCGCCGTAATAACAAGGCTCCAATATCATGCAAAAGAGCAGCGTTTCGGATATAACGGCAGGTGGTGGATGAAAAATTTTGCACTTCTGCTAGGCGCAAGGCAATGATGGCAGTACGGCGATGGTGGTTTGCCAAATCTGTGGTCATCGAGTCCAAAGCCCGTGATATACCTTCAACCAAATCAATAATTTGTACTTGTAACATTTTCTTCTCGAAGCTTTTTTATGCTAACACAGCAAATTTCGTCACTCCTCTAACCTTTAATAGATATTTTGGCAACAAGATTGTGAAGCGTGGATTTGCGGCTCAAATGGAAGGGAGGGCATTTACAAACATGACAAATATTCAAAGTAAAGACGTAAACACAACTAAAGGCAATGACTTTGGCTAACAGCTAAAGCTGGTCATTAAACACTGTCTGCTTTTTTTGTTAAAAGCTTTTGCGCTATTTCCAAAAACTTCTGTGCTGCCACTTCTATATTCCAGTCTTTGAGGCAACGTTCTTGCCCTGCTTTGGCTATGCGTGCCCGCTCTTCTTCGTGCTCAATGTAGTAAAGGATTTTCTCCACAGCTTCTGCATGGCTTTTATAGGTGGCTATTTCTTTATCAATTTCAAAATACCGCGCAACACCTTCTAAATGCTCCGTAAGCACCATGGAACCGCCGCCAATGCCTTCAAAAATGCGCATATTCGACGTATCATCCCCCCCTAAATCCATAACTTTTTTGTCGTTTGGAAGGATAACCCCGTGCCAAGCCCTATCATCAATAACAATTTTCCCCCTACGTAAAACCTTATGCATACCAAGGCCAAAAACAGCAGGACGCACGTAGGGTCGCATACTAGGCAGTATAAGCCTTTCATTGCAATTTAAGTAAAGCTCTAAAGAAAAGTTATGCTTTGTAGCAGCTTGCGCTAACATATCTAGCAGCGCTATCCGTTGTACATGCTGTGTTGTTGTAACGCTTATGCTGCCCACAAAAACAACATCCACCTCATGAGGTAATAAGCTGACTTGATCCGCTACCCACAAAGGCATGCCGGGATGAAACATAAAGGTGTTTTTTACGCCTTTACTTCTGGCAAAGGCTAAAAGCTTTGGCAAGCCCGATACAATGGCATCATAATGGTGCCAAGGGCTTTGCATATAAACGTCAGCAGCACGCCATGCCATAATAGCAGGCCGTGGATGTGGCAAGGTTTGGATGAATTTCGTAAAGCCCTCTTCCGCATCTGAATAAAGGATGTCAGGTTTAAAATGCGCAACTTGGCGGCGCAGGATTTCATTTGGCAAATCGTCTTCTGAGTCTATGGACTCACCACTCTCCCTAAGCCAAGCCAATTGTGAAGAGGCACAGTTTGAAACAGCAAGTAAGGTTTCACATCCTTGCAAATACGGCGTGAAAACATGAATAGCGGAAAAACAGCCTTTAACAAGGGCTTGGCTTTGTGCAGAAAAATCTAGCTGCTCCAAGCAAGGGTTAAGATCGTACAATTGTTGCAGATACGGCGGATAAAAAGGGATGACCTGCATAACACGCAATGGCCGGCCCTGGTATTGTGACAAGGCTTCATTCATTGTTTCTTTTTCTCCTCACGGTCAGGATCTTTTAAGGTATCCTCGTGGTGCCACGGAAAGAAGCAGCTTTGCATCCATCGTTTCATCAATAGAAAATTCAGGATGTTCTTGCAAATAGGCATCCACCGCTGTCATGGGGTTGTCTCCTTTTCCCCATGGTCTGTCAGGATAGGCGTCTTCGGGCATATATTCGACAACAGTATCAAAAACCACACAATAAGAATGCTTACTTACGAGCGGAGCATAGGCCTGTAATTCAGCCAGCACATGGTCATGGGTATGATTAGAATCTAAAAGCACCATTATATTGTTATATTTTTTTGCAAAATCATGCACGTTACCAACCATTTTAGCATCAATGCTTGACCCTTCAAACATGGTGATGCGCCCCCGTTGGTACATGGAGTGCTCTTCAATGGCACTGCGATTGTGTGCACGAATGTCTATATCAATGCCAAGCACATGCCCTTTTTCTTGCCCTGTGCACAAGGCGTTCAATTCCAGTAATGAGGCATAAAGAATAAGTGAGCCGCCATGGGCGATACCTGTTTCAATGATAAGATCCGGCTGAACTTGAAAAATAAGCTCTTGCATGGCAACAATATCCTGCGGATACTGAATAATGGGTCGCCCAAGCCATGAAAAATTATAGGAATATTTGTTTA
>CAYJIX010000091.1:0-7004 GCA_964370375.1 uncultured Desulfovibrionaceae bacterium
TTAAACCAGCTTTTGGTTGAAATGGACGGCTTTGAATCCAACGAAGGTGTTATCCTTATTGCTGCCACCAACCGTCCTGACGTGTTAGACCCTGCGCTGTTGCGCCCGGGCCGATTTGACAGGCAGGTCGTTGTACCAACGCCTGACGTTAAAGGGCGTTTATCCATCTTAGAGGTGCACACCAAGCGCACGCCGTTGGCAAAAGACGTGAACCTTGAAGTTATTGCCCGCGGAACCCCGGGATTTTCCGGTGCGGCTTTAGAAAACCTTGTGAACGAAGCAGCCTTGCAAGCGGCACGACAAAGCCAAGATTCCTTGACCATGCTTGATTTTGAATCAGCTAAGGATAAAGTCCTTATGGGCAAAGAGCGGCGCAGCCTCATGCTGTCTGACGATGAAAAGCGCACGACAGCCTACCATGAAGCAGGCCACGCCCTTATAGCCAAGCTGTTGCCGGGCACAGATCCCGTGCACAAGGTTACCATCATACCGCGTGGACGAGCCCTTGGGGTTACCATGCAGTTGCCGGAAGCTGACAGGCATAGCTATTCCAAAAGCTACCTTAGCCACAACCTTATGGTGTTGCTGGCAGGACGTGTTGCGGAAGAAATTGTGTTTGACACCATCACCACAGGGGCCGGCAACGACATTGAGCGTGCCACAAAAATGGCCCGTAAAATGGTGTGTGAATGGGGCATGAGCGATGTGGTGGGTCCCATGGCTGTGGGTGAGCAGAACGACGAGGTTTTCATTGGACGTGAATGGGGGCATGTGCGCAATTTTAGCGAAGACACAGCCCGTGTTGTGGACGGTGAGGTGAAAAAGTTTGTGGAATCTGCCCGCGAACAATGCCATGATTTGCTCACAAAAAATGTTGCCATCTTGCATGCAGTGGCTGATGCTTTGCTTGACCGCGAAACCATCACCGGTGAAGATATTGACCTTATCATAAAAGGTGAGGATTTACCGCCTTTTGAGGTGGAAACTGCGTCTGGCGGCGAAAAAACGTCAGCTGACAGTGAAAAGGCAGCGTCTGAGAGCGAAAAAACGGAACAAGGCAATGCAGATTCTGCCACCGCCGCTCAGGAAGACGATTTTATTCTTGATGACGATGATGACAAAGGATCAGACGGCACAGCAAAGCCGTCAGGCCCATCCAATGATGCATAAGACCGTAGCAGCCGAGCCTTCTGTGCTCGGCTGCTTTATGTCACAAGGCGAGAGCTTTACCGCGCCCCCTGTTTGGAAAATAAGCCCAAGTCGTCACGCGCCGTTTGCCGGGCTTATGGGAATTGTCAATGTGACGCCGGATTCGTTTTCTGACGGAGGGCATTATGCCTCTGTTCAGGCTGCTGTTGCCCACGGTGTGCAGCTTGCCCATGAGGGCGCGTTCATGCTGGATGTGGGGGCAGAATCGTCGCGCCCTTTTGCAGCACCTGTCCCGGAAGCGCAAGAGGCCGAGCGGCTTTTGCCTGTCCTTGCTCAGCTAAAAACATCGTGTCCAGACACGCTTTTTTCGGTTGATACCTATAAAGCATCCATTGCCAAAGCAGCCCTTGAACAAGGCGTTCATGTGGTGAACGACATTTCTGCCTGTCAAAAGGATCCGGCCCTGTACGAAGTATTGGCCAGCTATAAGCCCGGCTATGTGCTCATGCACAGTCAGGGCAGCCCAGAAACCATGCAGCTTGCCCCCACATATAACAATGTGGTGGACGATATTTTGGCCTTTTTTGAAGCGCACATGAAAAAGCTTGTGCAGCAGGGTTTGCCTGAGGAACACATTGTCCTTGACCCGGGTATCGGCTTTGGAAAAACAGCTGAGCATTCGTTGGAGATTTTACAACATATTGAACGGTTCCATACGCTTGGGCGTCCTTTGTACGTGGGGCTTTCTATGAAATCGCTGTTTGGCGACCTTTTGGGCATCCCCCTTGCCGAACGCGGCGAAGCCACCAGAATGGCTGTTGTGTATTTGGCGCAGCATGGCGTACGTTACCATAGAGTCCACCATGTGCAGCCAGCGCACAAGATGCTTGCGTTAGCTTGTATGCTGGAAAAAGCGAAGGTTTAACAGGCTATACCCCAAAAAAGCAATCGATCTGCTCATTATATCTGTAAGACGCGTTCCGCTTACTGCCTTTTTGGTAGATGTGGTATAAGGTTGCTTTTTAAAACGCCTTTTGAAAACACGATGTCATGAGCTTTGATAAAAGTTCTACAACAGGCTGCTAACCATGCTTAACACAAAAGCATGTCTCATAACAGGAACAAACAATGGATGAAAAACTGTTTGGCACAGACGGTGTGCGCGGAAAAGTCAACACCTATCCCATGACGGTGGACATGGCTTTGCGCCTTGGGCTTGCTGCAGGTACGCTTTATAGGCAAAAGGGGCGTCGTAGCCGTGTCGTTATTGGAAAAGACACCCGTTTGTCCGGTTATGTTTTTGAAAACGCCTTGTCAGCAGGGCTCCTTGCCATGGGCATGGACGTGTTCCTTGTGGGGCCCTTGCCAACGCCTGCCATTTCGTTTGTCACAAACAACATGCGCGCAGACCTTGGGGTTGTGATTTCTGCTTCGCACAACAGTTTTCAAGACAACGGCATCAAATTTTTTACGGCAGAAGGCTTTAAAATTGCCGATCAGGACGAAGCCAAAATGGCAGAACTTGTCCTTAATCCCGAGACAGTTTGGGACTATCCTGATCCTGCCAATACCGGACGCGCCTATAAAATCAAGGACGCGCCGGGACGCTATATTGTGTATTTGAAAAACAGCTTTCCAAGCCATCTTTCCCTCAACGGCATGCGTGTGGTCATTGACTGCGCTCACGGGGCCAATTATATGGTGGCGCCCTTAGCCCTTGAGGAATTAGGCGCTGAGGTCATTAAATTGGGAACAGAACCCAATGGCTTAAATATCAACAAATTGTGTGGGTCGCTCTATCCTGAACATGTGGCAGCCAAGGTGCGCGAAACGCGTGCAGATATTGGCCTTGCCCTTGATGGTGATGCAGATAGACTTATTGTTGTTGATGAGAACGGCACGATCCTTGACGGGGATCAGATCATGGCCTTGTGCGCACAAGATATGATGCAGCACGCTTTATTGCCAAACAACACCTTGGTTGGCACGGTTATGAGCAATATGGCGTTAGAAGTGTTCATGCAAGAGCGCGGCGGCAAGCTTATCCGTACCCAAGTTGGTGACCGCTATGTGGTTGAAGCCATGCAAGAAAACGGTGCGCTTTTGGGGGGAGAGCCTTCAGGTCATTTGATTTTTCGCCAGTACAGTACCACAGGCGACGGGCTTTTGGCAGCTTTGCAGATCATGCGCATCATGTGTGAGCAAAAACGGCCTCTTTCTGAGCTTGCCGGTCTTTTAACCCCGTATCCGCAAGAGCTCATCAACGTACCCATCAAGCGTAAACTCCCCCTTGAGCAAGCTTCAAACCTGCTCAATGCCATAGAAGAATGTGAAAACGCCTTGGCAGGTCGTGGGCGCGTTTTGTTGCGTTATTCAGGCACTGAGCCTTTGTGCAGGGTTATGGTTGAAGGTGAAGACCATGCCACGGTTCAGTTGTGGGCGCAAAAGCTGGCTGAAATGGTGCAACAAGAGCTTGGCTGATACGATGGCGCGTTTGGCGTTGTATGCTATCGATTGTTACCTGTTTTTTTGCTGTGTTTTTCCTCAAATCAACCATAGCATAAAGTTGACTTTGTACGAGTATTGACGGAGCCCGTATGTCTATACGTAAAGTTGTTATTCCTGTAGCAGGTTGGGGCACTCGCTCGTTGCCTGCCAGCAAAAATATTCCCAAAGAAATGCTGCCCATTTTCAACAAACCTGTCATCCAATACGTGGTTGAAGAGGCCTTGCAAGCAGCCATTAAAGACGTTGTTTTGGTTACAAGTCGGGAAAAAAGTGTTATTGAAGACTATTTTGATTACAACCCCCAACTTGAACAGGTTCTTGAACGGGCAGGCAAGCACGAATTGTTACAGCATGTGCGGCACGTTGCCGAAATGGTGAATGTTACGGCTGTGCGCCAAAAGATGCAGCTGGGCCTTGGGCATGCGGTTCTTTGCGCAAAACATGCCGTAGGTCACGAACCCTTTGCTGTCATGCTTGGCGATGATTTTGTGCACGGGCAAGGTGTTGGCCTATCACAACTTGTGCAAGTTGCCGAACAAACAGGCAAGGCGGTCATTGGCGTTATGGAGGTTCCTTCCGATCAGGTCAACCGCTATGGCATTGCTGTGGGTTTGCAGCAAGCCGGCGGAATTTTTGACGTGCAGCACCTTGTGGAAAAGCCAAAGCCAGGTAGTGTGGATTCTAATTTAGCCATTGTGGGACGGTATGTATTGCCCCCCACGATTTTTCAATACCTTGAGAACGTAGCCCCGGGCCATGGCGGAGAAATTCAGCTCACCGATGCCCTTGCCGCCTTTGCCAAAGATCATGGTATGCTTGCTGTACGACTAGACGGCATGCGCGTGGATGCAGGCAATTGGGTGGATTATTTGGCTGCCAATATCTTTTTTGCCTTGCAAGATCCCTCACTTCACCATGAGCTGAAGGCAAAAATCCGCGCTTTGGTATGTGCTGATAATGACGGCTAAAACGTCTTTTTTATGGAATGTCTGTACTCTATTGCCCTTGTAAGCGCACCTTACAGCACCTTATCCTACAAGGCGCCTTCTTGGTTGCCTAAGGATTTGTGCTGTGTGGGGCTGCGCGTTGCCGTGCCCTTGGGCAAGGGAGCCTTGCGTGTGGGCGTGTTGCTGGACAACGGGCATGAAGACCATGAACTTGCCGCCAAAATCCAGATACGCCCCTTTGTTTGGCCCTTAGAGCGTCACCCTTTCATCACGCCAGAACTTGTACAATTGGCCCAAGAATTGGCTTTGCGACACGCAACCACGCCTGGGCAGATTTTGGCAACCATGCTGCCGCCAAGCTGTAAGCAGGCCTCATGGCGTTTGCACGTTCCAACTCAGGGAAAAAAGGGGCAGCAGATCTTGCTTCGCGATGTGGTGGCGCGCAAGGATGATGACGAGCAGGCCGCCTTGGGGCATGAGTGGCTGCAAGGCAATATCACTATGCTGGCCCCAAAAAAAGACGCCGCCACCATGGAACTGTGCCAGCTGCAATGTTCACCCCCCTGGCCCGTGCGCCCGGGGGCTGTGCGCCAGGTCAAGATTTTAGAATGGCTCCACGAACACGGCACGTCAAGCCGCCGCACCATTTTGCAGCATTTGGGTTCCCAAAGCGGAACAGCCCTTGATGCTTTGATCCAAAACAACCATATCTCATTGCAACAGATTGAAGAGGATTATACCCAAGAAAACGCACCATGGGTGGCGCCTGTTTCGACCTTGCCCTTTAGCCTGTCAGCACCGCAGCAAACGGCCTTGGACGGGCTTTGTGAAGCCTTGGATGCAAAAAAGGCCATTACCAAACTGCTGTTTGGCATCACAGGAAGCGGTAAAACCGCCGTATATCTTGAACTGGCAAGGGCGTGCCTTCATCGAGGCCGCTCAATTGTTATTGTTGCGCCTGAGGTGGCCTTGGCCGTAAAGCTGCAACGTGATGCCAAAGCAGCCTTGCCCCATGTGCCCTTGTTTTTTTACCATGGCTATCAACATCCAAGCCTGCGTGAACGAATTTTTCGCGAACTTGCCACGCGCACCGAGCCATGTGTCGTTGTGGGAACCCGTTCGGCGCTTTTTTTGCCCATTCCTTGTATGGGGGCGGTTGTCCTTGACGAAGAACACGACGCCTCGTTCAAACAGGACGACGGCCTTTCTTACCACGCTAAAGAAATCGCATGGTTTCGAACACTTAGGTCAGATGCTCTTTTGCTCCTTGGATCTGCAACGCCTGACATAAAAACCTATCAAGCCTTTAAAGAACAAAAAATAGGCGGCTATACCTTGCCTGCACGGGTTGGCAATACGGATTTACCTACGGTGCGCCTTGTGCCGCTTGAGTCCAAAAAAGCAGGGCTATTGGCAGAGGAGAGCCTAAAAGAGCTTCGCGAAACAGTGGAGCGCGGTGAGCAGGCCGTTATTTTGCTCAACCGCCGTGGGTACGCGCCGCTTATGGTGTGCCTTGATTGCGGAAAGGTTATGCGCTGCCCTCATTGCGACATCGGGCTGACCTATCATAAGGGAAGAGAGCGCCTTGTCTGCCATTATTGTGGGCATACGGTTTTGTTTCCCACTCGTTGCGCAAAGTGCCAAGGCACCCACTATCATCCCATGGGGCAGGGCACAGAACGATTGGAAGAAGATATTGTTGCGCTTTTACCGCCACATTGTAAGGTTTTGCGCCTTGACCGCGACAGCACAAGGCGTCCCGGCCGCATGGAAGAAATTTTGGACGCCTTTGCTGAGCAAAAAGCCCAAGTGCTTGTGGGAACGCAAATGCTTTCTAAAGGGCATCATTTCCCCAACGTGACCTTGGCCATTGTAGCTGACGGCGATATGGGACTGAACATGCCGGACTATCGCGCCGCAGAGCGAACGTTTCAACTGCTTGTGCAATCGGCAGGACGATCAGGGCGCGGGCAAAAACCCGGGCAGGTGCTCATTCAAACACGCGATACCACCCATTATTGTTGGAAGCATGTCCAAGAAGCCGATTATGAAGGGTTTTTTGCCCATGAGCTGGCCTTACGGCAAAAAAGACGCTATCCGCCTTTTATCCACCTAGGCCTTATCAGAATAAGCTTTCCTGTGGATTTTGCAGATGGGCAGGGCAAAATTCAGGAACTTTCAGCCATCCTGCGCGAGGCTGCACGGAAGCACGACGTGCTGGCTCTTGGCCCAGCCCCTGCTGTTTTGGCCTTGTTGCGCAACCGCAAACGCTTTCACTGCTTGCTTAAATCAGAAACTTGGTCAGCCATTCGTGCTGTATTTAACGCGGTCACAGCTGCCAACACCTCTGCAAAAATGCGCATTTCCCTTGATCTTGACCCTGTGAATATGTTGTAAAGG
>CAYJIX010000092.1:0-6885 GCA_964370375.1 uncultured Desulfovibrionaceae bacterium
CGTGGATGGTCACGACTATGACCAACTCCACCAAGCCTTTGAAAATGCCAAACTAGTGAAAGGTAAACCCACCATGGTTATCGCTAACACCATCAAGGGATATGGCTCCGCTGTGATGGAAGACAAGGCCAACTGGCATCACAAGGTGCCCACCGCCGAAGAATATGCAGAAATTATCAACGACTTTCAGATAAGAGGGGAGGAGGGTAATCATGAATAAAATCCCAAACCGTCAAGCCATTTGTGAGGTGCTCATGGAAAAAGCCGCCACCGACAAGGACATCATTGTCCTGTGCAGCGATTCCAAGGGCAGCGCCTCTCTGGCGCCCTACGCCGCTGCCTTCCCTGCCCAATACGTGGAAATGGGCATTGCAGAGCAAAATCTGGTCAGCGTGGCCGCTGGTCTTGCCAAGTGTGGCAAAAAAGCCTTTGCCGCCTCTCCCGCCTGCTTCCTCTCCACCCGTAGCTATGAGCAGACCAAGGTGGATTGTGCCTACTCTGACACCAACGTCACCTTAATCGGCATTAGCGGTGGCATCAGCTATGGCGCACTTGGTATGAGCCACCATTCCGCCCAAGACATTGCCGCCATGAGTGCCATCCCCAATATGCGTGTATACTTGCCCAGCGACCGTTTTCAAACCCGTTGCTTAATTGAAGCTTTGCTACAAGACGACAAAACCGCCTACCTCCGAGTGGGACGCAATCCTGTAGCCGATATTTATAGTGAAGAAGCCTGCCCCTTTACCATGGACAAAGCCACGGTACTGCAAGAGGGCAAGGATGTCCTTCTTGTGGCCTGTGGGGAGATGGTGAAGCCCACCTACGATGCGGCAAAATTGCTAGCAGAGGATGGCATTCATGCCACCGTGCTGGATATGTACTGTGTGAAGCCCTTGGACGAGGCAAGTATTTTAAAAACCTGCCAAGACGTGTCCTTGGTGGTCACAGTGGAAGAACATGCACCCTTTGGAGGCTTGGGCTCTATGGTCAGCCAGGTAGTGGGACGCAACAATCCCAAAAAGGTCATCAACTTGACCTTGCCCGATGCCCCTGTTGTGACCGGTACTTCTGCTCAAGTGTTTGATTATTATGGTCTCAACGCACAGGGGATTACCAAGGTGGTAAAGGAGAATCTATAAATGTATATACTGGGCATTGACCAAAGCACCCAAGGCACAAAGGCTCTGATTTTCGATGCCACAGGTAAGCTGATTTACCGCACAGATAAAGCCCACGCCCAGCATGTGGATACCCAAGGTTGGGTGGAGCACGACCCCATGGAAATCTACCGTAATACCCTGACTGTGGTAGCACAAGCGGTGGAGGAGAGCGGTATTGAAAAAAGTCAGCTCAAAGCCGTGGGCATTAGCAACCAACGGGAAACTGCCATGGTGTGGGACAGAGAAACAGGCGAGCCTGTCTACAACGCTATTGTCTGGCAATGCGCCAGAGGGAAAGATATCTGCCAAGGATTGCAGGGACACAGCGATGCCATACAACAGACAACAGGTTTGCCACTGTCTCCCTATTTTTCCGCTGCAAAACTGAGTTGGATTTATCAAAACGTGGCAGGCTTAGATGGCAAATACCTCTGCGCCGGCACGATGGACAGCTGGTTGGTGTACTGCTTGACAGAACAAAAAGTGTTTGCCAGCGACTGTTCCAACGCCTCTCGCACCCAGCTAATGAACTTAAAAACGCTGTCTTGGGATGAGAGAGTATGCAAACTGTTTAACATTCCTGTGGGTGATTTACCCACCATACAGGATTCCAACGGTAACTTTGGTAGCACCACATTTGGTGGCTACCTAGATGAAGCCATCCCTATTCACGCCGTGCTGGGAGACTCCCACGCAGCACTCTTTGGTCAGGGATGTGTGGAACCCGGCATGGTGAAGTCCACCTATGGCACAGGCTCCTCTGTGATGATGCACATAGGCAGCTCCCCTGTAGCAAGTAAACAGGTGGTCACCTCCCTTGCCTGGAGTTTTGACGGAGTCCCCTCCTATGTGTTAGAAGGAAACATCAACTACACAGGGGCGGTCATTCGCTGGTTGCAAGAAGATATGCACTTGATTGAAAGTGCAAAGGAGGTGGAGGATTGGACAGCCAAGGCAAACCCCCAAGATACCACTGTCCTTATCCCTGCCTTTAGTGGACTAGGTGCCCCCCATTGGAATAGTGAAGCCAAAGCCCTTTTATGGGGCATGAGCCGTACCACAGGCAAGGCAGAGGTGATAAAGGCGGCGGTGGACAGCATCGCCTATCAAATCACCGATGTGCTCAAGGCCATGGAGATGGCGGCGAATATGACCATTGAACAGCTTCGCTGTGACGGTGGTCCCACACGTAACCGCTATTTGATGCAGTTTCAAAGTGACCTAAGCGGAATACCCCTCACCGTGCCCCATGCCGAAGAGCTTTCGGGTATCGGGGCGGCCTATGTGGCAGGCATTGCTATCGGCTCATATCAGCAAGAGGCATTATTTGCCCAAATGCAAACTTCACTATTCACACCCAAGATGAACGCTGTGGACGTTGACGTGCTATACGCACGGTGGCAACAAGCGCTTTCTAAAATTATATAAACACGACCCCTTATAACCATGATAGTTTTATTTTAAATTTAACTATAAAAAAACGAGGAGAATGATTATGAAGAAATTTTTGAGCACCCTGTTGGCCCTAAGTATGATGGGCACCATGTTGGTTGGTTGCGGTGGTACCACCGAGCCCACCCCCGAAACTACCGCCCCCGAAGCAGCCGCACCCGAAACCACAGAAGAAGAAACTACCTCTGAATCTCTACCCGGTGGTGGATCCAACATCATGTACATCATCACACCTTCCCACTCCAACCCATTCTTTAAAACTGAAGCAGACACCGCTGCTGCCACTGCTACCGCACTGGGCTATGAAGTGAAGGTTGTCTCCCACGATGACGACCCCACCAAACAAGCAGAGTTGTTTGACAACGCGATCGCCGACAAGGCTGCTGCTATCATCTGCGACAACGCAGGTGCCGACGTGACGGTTACTGCAATTGAAAAGGCTAGAGAAGCTGGCATCCCCACCTTCTTAATTGACCGTGAAATCAACCAAGAAGGAGTTGCTATCTCCCAAATCGTAGCTAACAACTATCAAGGTGCTATGGCTATTGCAGAAGCTTGGGTTGAAGCTATGGGCGAGGAAGGCAAGTATGCTGAGCTATTGGGCAAGGAATCTGACACCAACGCAGGTGTGCGTTCCACTGCCTTCCATGAAGTTATCGACCAATACCCCGGCTTTGAACTGGTAGCGGTACAAACCGCCAACTGGGAACAAACCGAGGGCTATGAAAAAACCGAAACAATCCTCCAATCCAATCCCGAAATCACTGGCATCATCTGCGGTAACGACACGATGGCTGTGGGCGCAGCCGAGGCCTGTGCCGCTGCTGGTCGCTCTGACATTAAAATCATCGGCGTGGACGGTTCTGACGAAGCTGCTGCTTTGATCCGTGCAGGCACTATGACAGGTACTGCTCTGCAACAATGTGCACTTATGGCTGAAATGGCTGTGCAACAGGCTGATGAATACCTAAAAAACGGTAGCACAGGTCTTCCCGAAAAGCAATTGGTTGACTGTGTCGCCATCACAGCAGAAAACGTTGAGCATTTGAGCGCATTCGTGTATACTGGTTAAGAAACTAAGCGGGGGCTGTGGCCAAAATGTCCACAGCTCCTTTCCACAGCAAGAAGCACCAAAAAGGAGGCAATTATATGAAAAAGACCATTCTCACACTGCTCCTCTTGGCAACGGTCACTATCACCACGCTGAGCGGTTGTGTTAAAATAGTAAAAACAGATGAAATTGACCTGGTAACGGGAAATGTGGAATTTGACGCCACAGAAAATGTCCAAGGTCTATGGGAACAGACCAAAACCAACATCGAGGAACAGTCCGTGGACTTGCCTACTTTTTTAACGGAGGCCAACGGGGATCTGAAGTCCTTGGTAGACACCTACGGAAAATACTCCATGGGCACATCCGGCACCATCACCTACGCTGTCCGTGGCAGTGGTACAATTACTCTGGTAGATCAAGAATCCGCTGCGGGTATCATGGAGGTAGCCTTGGATGGCTACGAGGGAGAAGAGCGTATTTTACTGCAAATCGGCAGTGTGTACAAGGGTTCTTCCACCAGGGATATGCTAGACTTTATCAGCTTTGGGGACTACACCAACCAACAGGAATGGGCGGAAATTTCCAAAGAACTGCACCGCTTAATCGATGAACACGTGATTGCGCCAGCAGAACCATCAAGTCTCAACGGCAAAACCATTTCCTTTGTGGGCACGTTTTCCGAAAGCGGCAATGACGAGCTGTTGATTACCCCTGTGGTTTTGACAGTGGATTAAGGAGGAGGAGAGATGACCTGTAGAGAAGGCGTATGCTTCCATGCTGAAAAAATCAGCAAACTCTATCCTGGCACCAAGGCCTTAGACACGGTGGATTTTGACCTATTAACAGGCAAGGTCAATGTGCTCATCGGAGAAAACGGAGCTGGAAAGTCCACTTTGATGAAAATCATTGCCGGCATTGAGCAACCCAGCGAGGGAAAGTTGTACATGGGCGACAAAGAGGTGCATTTTAAAAATGCGGGTGAAGCCAAAGCCATGGGTATCGGAATCATTCACCAAGAGTTAAACCTCTTTCCCAACCTGCCTGTATTTCAAAACATTTTCATGGGCAAGGAAAAACGCAAGGGTCTACGTATGGACAACCAATTCCATAGAGCCCAGTCAGAAGCGGTGCTAGCACGCTTGGAGCACCCCATCCCCGTAGACACCCTGCTCTCTGATCTGCGTGTGGGACAACAGCAGATGGTGGAAATCGCACGCAATTTGGTGGATGACGACCTGAAGGTGCTCATTATGGACGAGCCCACTTCCTCTCTGTCTGAGCAGGAGGTGCAGGTTCTGTTTAAAATCATGCGCGAGCTGACAGCACAGGGTATTTCCATTGTTTATATTTCCCACCGTTTGGAGGAAATAATGCAAATCGGCGACCACGTCACCATCTTGCGTGATGGGAAATACGTGGCGGATGCGGATGTGTGTGACATTGACGTGCCTTGGATTGTTAAGCAGATGACAGGTGAGGGGAAAAGCTACCCCAAAAAAGACCGCGCCATCGACTGGGGCAGTCAAGAAACCGTTATGGAGGTCAAGGGCTTGACCCTGCCCAAAAGTGGCGGTGGTCACCTGCTAAAAGACATTGATTTCAACCTGAAAAAGGGAGAAATTCTGGGAATTTACGGCTTAATGGGCGCTGGGCGTACCGAAGTGTTTGAATGCATCATGGGACTGCGCCCCGAGCACACAGGAACGGTGTATGTAAACGGAGAGCCTCAAAAAATCACCTCCATTTCACAGCAAATAGAACGCGGCTTTGCCCTAGTGCCAGAGGATCGCCAGCGTGAGGGCTTAGTGCAAACCATGGACATCGGTCGCAACTGCTCCCTCTCTGCCCTATCCAGCTACAAAAAGTTTGCTTTTGTAGACTTTGCCAAGGAAAACGCCATGGTGGATAGTCAAATCAAGGATATCCAAATCAAGGTGGCAGACAAACGACTCCCTATTTTGTCTCTCTCGGGTGGCAACCAGCAAAAGGTTGTCATCGGCAAGGGGATATTAACCAATCCGAAAATTTTATTGATGGATGAGCCCAGCCGTGGCATCGATATCGGTGCCAAAACCGAGGTGTTTGACATCATCAACAAATATGCAGAACAAGGTCTGTCTATCGTGGTCATTTCCTCTGAATTGAAGGAAATCATCGCCATTGCCGACCGTGTGATAGTGCTCTCCAACGGCATGAAAACAGCCGAGCTTTCTGGGGAAGACATCACAGAGCAAGCTTTGGTGCTGGAGTCCTATAAGGGCCACCACACCGCACACAAATAGGAGGAACACGGACATGAACAAGACAAATAACCTTTCAAACCATTCCTTAACCATGACACTACTCAAAGGACGCACCTTTATTGTGTTGATTATCCTGCTGGTGTTCTTTAGTTTTGCAGCAGATAACTTTTTAAGTATGTCCACCGCTCTTTTGGTGGGCAAGCATGTGGCCTTGTATGGCATTTTGGCCATCGGCATGACCTACGTCATCATCACAGGAGGTATTGATTTGTCTGTTGGCTCCGTTGTGGGCTTTGCAGGCATGGTGGCAGGTGGGCTGATTCAAAATGGCTTGACCCTAGATTTTCTGGGCGTCACTCTCTTTTTCAGCGTACCCGCTGTGGTGGTAATCGTGGTGCTCATCGGGGGACTCATCGGCATTGTCAACGGTATCATCATCACCAAGTTCAATGTGGCACCCTTCATCGCCACACTGGGTATGATGTATGCCATTCGTGGCTTTTCCAACATTCACTCCAACGGTGCCACCTACTCCAACCTCAAGGGCTTTGAGTCCTTGGGCAACGAGGGTTGGGCATTTTTTGGCTCTAACATTTTCGGCATACCTGCAGGCCTTTTGATTATGGCCATCTTGGCTGTCCTCTTTAGCCTATTGCTGAAAAAGACTGCCTTTGGCTGGCACGTTTACTCCATCGGTGGTAATGAAAAAGCCGCCAAGCTCTCCGGGGTCAAGGCAGATAGAGACAAAATCATGGTATATATGATTTCTGGCATTTGTGCCGCAGTGGTAGGCATCATCGCTTCCTCCCAACTGGCCGCAGCCACCCCCAAAACAGCGGAGGGCTGGGAAATGAATGCCATCGCCGCTGCCGTATTAGGAGGAACCTCCATGTCAGGTGGTCTGGGCACCATCGGAGGTACTATCGTGGGCGCTTTTGTCATCGGAGTCATCAACGACGGTATGATTATGTGT
>CAYJIX010000093.1:0-6641 GCA_964370375.1 uncultured Desulfovibrionaceae bacterium
CAACAGCCTGTTAGCAATCTGCTACTTGCTAGGCAACTGCACCATGCCGGCAAGTTCGGTAAACAATGAAGCAAGGTCGGTGAACGTTCCTTCTGCGTACCGATCAAGGGCAGTTGGGTCTGCATTGACAAGCACAAGTTGTCCGCCTTGCTGCAAGGTGATTTCAGGTATTGATGCTGCCGGATACACGGTCAAGGACGAGCCAAGCACCAGCATAAGATCTGCTTTTTGGGCATGGTCAAAGGCGTTTTGCAAAACGTCTCGCGGCAAAGCTTCACCAAAAAATACGATGCGCGGTTTGATAATGCCTTGGCATTTTTTGCAGGACGGGGTTTGACTTGCCTCTAGCATGTCCATGATTTCGTCAAACGAATATTCTTTGTTGCAGGAAAGGCAATAGTGCAGGGCAGGCGAGCCGTGTACTTCCAGCACCTTTGAAGAGCCTGCCTTTTGATGCAATAGGTCAATATTTTGCGTGATAACGGCTTTAATATGGTTTTGGCGTTCAAGTTTAGCCAAAACATGATGGACAATGTTTGGTGTAACTTCTTTGTATGTATAGATATAATCACGAGCCCACGAATAATAATACGATGGATCTCGCACAAAGGCTTCAATCTGGAACAAGCGTTCAGGGTCAATTTCAACGCGTTTGTACAGACCGTCTTTACCCCGAAAATCCGGAATACCAGACAAGGTGGAAATGCCGGCCCCTGTAAGGACAACACAATGTTTTGCCGCACGTATGGCGGCATACAAAGCTTCTGCGTTTGATATTTTGTGCACAGTACAGCTCCATGGTTGTTGTGGTAAACTGTAGTATTAAAAGCTTTTACAAGCTGTTTTATTCACGTTAAAAATGACTTTTTGCATACCTTACAGCAACAATCACAACTTCTGCAATATTATTTTTTAATCCATTTTTCCAAACGCTCGGCGTATTCTGCTTCATCATAGCTTGGGGTGCTGTACATGCCTGCAAGCACACGCTGGCGTGCGGCTTCTGCAAGCAAAATGGCGGCAGCTACAGACACATTAAAGCTTTGAATCATGCCGTACATGGGGATATACAATTCACCGTCCACGGCTGTGGCCAATTCTTCGGGAACGCCTTTGTGCTCGTTCCCCATGACAATGGCTGTGGGGCGGGTTAAATCGTATTCGCCAACGGGTTTTGCCGTGGCAGAACAGCTTGTGGCTAAAATTTGGCAACCTTTGGCGTGAAGTGTATTGATAAGTCCCTCTTTGTCCGAATGGCGCACCGTATCAACCCATTTTCGCGCAGAAGCCGAGCTTTTACGGCCAAGGCTTGGAAAAGTGGTATCCGTATAATATAAATGGATTTCAGACACACCAAAGGCGTCGGCACTGCGATAAATGGCCGATACATTGTGTGGGTCGTGGATATTGGACAAAACCAGGGTCAAATCCTTTTGCCGCCAGGACAATACTTGTTCTAGTCTGGCGCGCCGCCTTGGGGTTATGTCTGCCATATGTATTCCTTTTTTCAAAGTTCACCGTGTGCATGCAGGGTTAGGTGGTGACGGTGCAAAAAAAACAATGCTCTACAAAATGTGTTCTTTTTGCAGTCGGGTGCAACTGCGCAAAAAAGCCTTTGCAAGCCTTGATCGGTTGGCACATCGCCCCATTGTAATGACTACTTTTCTTTAGCACATGAACCAAAGAAAGGCAAAAGCAAAAACCATGGATGGAACGCTGGTTGTGTGCATCCTTTTAGCAAGGTCACAAAGGCAAAATGCTTCATCGTTGCTTGGATCAAACGTAACGACAAAGGCCTTGTTTTTGTGTTTAAATGACTGTTCGTTGTTGTTTTCAGCAAAAAAATTTGGTGGCAACAGTAGTTTTTTGGCAAGATATTGTGCTCATGCTGTTGCAAAACTTGAGTATGAGCAAAATTGAACGGGTAAAATGATATTGACAACCAAATTCAACAAAGTGTATATGTCCTAAAAATGTACAAATTTTATGTTCACGGTTTTGCAGGGTGCAACATTGTCACGACTTGTACTTACGGTTTAGGCTGTAACGTATTGTACGCTTTGTTCCTTAGGGGAGGGGCCTCTTACATATTGAAGAATGATTGTTGTCGTGCTTGTACGTAATGCAACACCTTGCATGGATGCGCTGGTTTGCTGCGCAGAATTGTTGTGCTTGCGCGTATTTTTACGCACGCTGTTGTGCTTTTGTGCGGTACAAATCGTATGCAGCGGCAACACTTTTTTGATGTGTTTGTTGAACAATAGGCCATGTATGTTCAATACGTTGCCGCTGGTTATGCAATGCCTTTCTTCAACGTATGGAAAAATGCTACCTTAAAAATATAAAGGCGGTCATTGGGTATTTTTCGTGAAGCTATAGGGTCTTTCTGATAATGAAAGTTGTTATCTGTAAAAGAGAGTGTTTTTTAACGCGTCGGGCATGCATTTAAACACGCATTTGGGGCACGCATTTGGGGCACGCATAACGAAGACAACATGCAATAAGCAGGCAAAAAAGGGGATCCTGTGTAGCGCAAGAACCATCTTTTTGCGCTCACAAAAATATAGGATTAGTCATTGGAAGTTTGGCAAGTGTGTAAAGCATAGCAACGTACTGCCCAAGCACAGTCAATACTAAAGTATCATCTTTAACATGCATCATAGAAGGGGATTGTATGAAAAAAAAGATTCGTTGGAATTATGGCATTATTTTAGCCATAGCCATACTATGGCCCACAGGTGCCATGGCTGCTGAAGGCAGAGCGTTGCTGCCTTCTGGTGCGCCGCGCACGCCTGTTGTTCAGGAGGCAGAACCTGCTGCGCCCACAACAACGCAGGCTCCTGCCGAGGTAGCTCCTGCTAAGGCAGAAGAAGCTCAAACCGAGGCAGAAGAAACAGGAACCGTCCACAAGCTTCCTGCCATAACTGTTGAGGATAGGGAGGTCACATCCGGTTTATACAGCATTGAGGGCGAAGCCTTGCGCACCATTCCCAACAGAACGGGTACTGTTACGGGCGCGCTTAAAGCCATGCCCAATGTGCAATACAGTATTACGGAAGGAGGCTCGCAACAAGGTGGGGAAATCAGCCCTCCTCGTATATCCATTTACGGTGCAAAACCGTATGAAAACAATTTTATGATTGATGGCATGACCATAACCAATACGTTAAATCCTGTTGGGCTTGAAGGTTATGGCAACGATGGCCTGCTTAGCGGTAACCAAAATGATCTTATCCCGGCAGGTGGTGATCAGGACATTTTTTACGATACAGAATTGATCGAAAGTATCGATATTTACACCAACAACGTGCCTGCCAAATACGGCAATTTTGTGGGCGGTGTTGTGGATGCTTCGCTTCGCGATCCCAGAACAGACAAATGGCATTTTAGATTAAAAGGTGCCATGACAGAAAGCCGCTGGTACGGCACGCGCGATACCGATGAAAGCTCACAAGATGCTTATTCCCAGCCAAACTATGACATTTACAATTATTCGGTGCTGGCAGAAGGCCCGGTAACGGAGAATTTTGCCGTAATGTTTGGCTATACCGGAACCTATTCAAACATTCCTTTAACGTTTGAAGACAATGACACTGAAGGTGTTCTTGAAACCAAAGACCAAAAAAGGTTCAGCCAAAACTTTTTTGCCAAAGCAACCTTGCAAGCCACCGAAGATTTACGCTTTAGCTTGGATGCAAGCTATGCCCCCTATGAAGATTATCGCTGGCGTACAGGGTGGGACAGATCAGGTCAAAATATGACCAACGACGCGCTTCGTGTGGCTTTGCAAACCGAATACGCCACAATGTATGGTGATTTTGATGTGAACCTTAGCTATCTTCATTCAGGCTACAGCATCGATGCCGATGAAAACTATGTTTTTACAGACACGATGGCTGATCAGTCCTGGGGTGGTTATGGCGACAGAGAAACACAAAAAGATCAATTCATAGCCAAGCTTGATTATGAAAGCCCCCGTTTTGGCGAAGGCTGGTTCAACTGGAAGGTGGATACAGGCGTTGAGCTTAATGTTACAGCCATGGACGTATGGGCAGAAGAAGCCGCAGGCGATATCTGGGTGGTACTGCCTACCATGTCTATTCGTACCCTTTCTGAATACGATGAATCAAGCCAGTCAAACAGCTTAACAACCCTAGGCTTTTATGTTCAGAGCGAATTCAACTTTGAACGGGTAACCTTTACGCCGGGTCTTCGTGTTGATACGGACTTTTTTACCGACAATGTGGACGTTGCACCGCGTTTAAAGCTTGAAGTAGATGTGCTCAATAACGACATGTTCCGTGTGGTTGGCGGGTATAACCGCTATTACGGTTCTGCCTTGCGTCAATACGCCTTTGACCAATACAGACCTTTTAAAACAATACAAACACGAACACTTACAGGACTAGATCCCACAACAACCTACCGTTTGGGCGCAGACAGAACCTTTGACATTGACGGCGTAAAAACGCCCCATGCCGATGAATACACTGTGGGCCTTATGGGAACCATTGCAGAATTTGATTACTCCCTTGATTTTACCTACAGGGAATACAAAAACCAGCTTTTAACCGAGGAAGTGGGCGAACGAGATCTCACCGTAGATGGTCTGGATTATACGGAAAGCATCTACGAGCTCAACAACGATGGCTACAGCCAGTATAAAGGGGCAACGCTAACGGTAGGCCGTGGTTTTGATTTGGGTAAATGGGGCAGTCACTATATTGGTTTGGGTGCCACCATATCTGAAACCAAAACCTTTAACGGTGCCTACAACAACGAAACAGACCTCTCTACCTCATACGGCAGAAACTACGATTACGGCAACGTCTATTATAATGGCGAATACGTAAGCCGTAGCAGCTTGCCTGCAGACGATTACAACGCGCCTTTAACCTTAACCTTAAATATTCGCAGCTCGTTTTGGGATGATCGGATTCGTGTCAACTGGGTAAACCGTTGGCGTGATAGTTCTGAAGGCTTGATGTATGACAGCCGCTACAGCGATGAAACGCCTTATGGTACAACGTCCGGCAGCACCACCAGCACCTCAAGCAGTTGGGTCAACCCTGATGGCGATTATGTAGACGCCTATAAAGAAGGCCATATTAAAGGCGGACTTGTTTCTGATATTAACATAGAGGTGGACTTGTATAAAGATGAAGACCTCACCTTTGGTCTGAGCCTTGATGCCTATAACATCTTTAATACCTCATCTGAAACAGCAGTCAGCAGCGGCTATGAAAACCGCTCTGCAGGCACTTCGTATTGGCTTGGCTTTTACGCCACTTACTAAAAACCATACCGTATCAGCTAAAAGCTGATATAATGACAACAACCTGCAAAGAGCGCGCTCTTTGCAGGTTGTTTGTTTATGAAGCAGTACATTCTTGGCTCTAATTACATAAAGTGTGTAAAAATGATAACATCTCGATAGTACAAGAAAAATCAGATTTGCACATGGTTTAAAGGCATGCCGCCTGTGCCCTTTAGGGTATAAAAGGCACAGGTGGACTGCCACGTCCTCACTGCGTTCGTCCTCGCAGTGACGTTGTGGTACAACAGCCTTGCCTCGTAAAAGTGACTTTGTGCTGGCAAAGGAATTTGAAACAGAGGATTTCGCGTCACTACGTCCGTAATGTAGCACAAAACCTTCGCGCCACAGTGTCAACTGCGAGGAAACCTGAGCTTCGCTAAGGGTGACGTGGCAGTCCATTGTCTTTTATACCCTAAAGGGCACAAATGGTATGCCTTTAGATTACGTACAACGGACAAAAAATACATACGTTACGCAACTAGGGCCAAGAGCTTTAAGCATATGCTAATACTTGCCGCCTCATGTTTAGCTTTTGTTTTTTTGCAGATCTGCATTTTTGTATCTGCCAAATGTTTTTTCGATAACAGCAAATAACTGCCACAACTCCTGCGATTATACCCGATAAAACCTTGACAAAAGAACAGCTCCCATACAAAGATACATATTCTGTTTGAGAGGATGACATGTACGCCCTCTCATGTTTGCCTTTTTTGCGCGCGTATGCGCATATGGGCCTATTATTATTAACCTATAGCCTGTTACATAAGGAAAGGTCATGTCTCAAAAAAAGCTTGTTGTTGCTGTTGTGGGCGCTACCGGTGCGGTAGGACGGGAAATGCTAAAAACCCTGCATGAACGAAAATTTCCGGCCACAGAAATTATTCCCTTGGCCTCAGCACGTTCAGCAGGCAATAAGGTAGAGTTTGGCGATGGCGAACTTACCGTGCAAGAACTAACCGAACAGTCCTTTAAGGGCGTTGATATTGCTATTTTTTCAGCAGGGGGATCAACCTCAGGCAAGTACGCTCCCCACGCTGTGGCGGCAGGTTGCGTTGTGGTGGACAATTCCAGCCACTGGCGCATGGATGACCGTTGCCCCTTGGTGGTGCCTGAAGTCAACGCCGACGCCTTAAACGATCACAACGGCATCATTGCCAACCCCAACTGTTCCACCATTCAAATGGTGGTGGTGTTAAAGCCCTTGCACGATGTGTCTGCCATTTCGCGCGTTATTGTGTCCTCCTATCAGGCTGTGTCCGGCACGGGCCAAAAAGCCATTGAAGAGTTGGAAACACAAGTGCGCCAGCTCTTTAGCATGAAAGAT
>CAYJIX010000094.1:0-5945 GCA_964370375.1 uncultured Desulfovibrionaceae bacterium
TAAAAGCAAAGCTTTTTAGCAAGACGTATAAGGCTTCGCGTTGTTTGGTCGCATTGGCTGCCGCCAACGCTCCAAAAGACTCAGCACAATGAATTGTGCAGGAGTCTTTTTTTACCTGCCCTGCTGTCTTCATACCCCTCCTTATGCCGATTGAAGTTTTTTACACTTCATAGCTTTTTGCCTATTGCCTATTTCTTTTTCTGTTCCTTGAATTTTACTTCATCATTTAGTGTATCTGGCCCTTGCGCTAGATTTTACCCTTGTCGTAGTTTTGGTACAATTGAAGGTTTGTGTCTGCCTTTTTAACTGCATGTCATAATCCGCAAAGGCGCCTTTAGCCTACTATTATCGTATCTACAGAACACTTGCACAGCCGTGCAAGAGAGTGTATGATTACAAAAGAATCGCAAGCATCTAGGTTAGCAAAATACCTAGACCGTATTGTTGTACATCTTTTGCTTACAATATTTATGCGATTCATACGTCACAACCGAAATTTTGATTTGTATGTGCAACAGCATCCGCTGCTTGCATAAGGAGAATGTATGCAAAGATTTGTTAGGTTCATGCTGGCTATGACTACTGTGCTTTTTTTAGCACAATCTGCTGCTTTGGCCAGCACAAGCTATGTAGTATTACCGTTTAACGTCAATGGCCCTTCAGGCTTTAGTTATCTTGAAAAAGCCATTACTTCCATGCTGACGTCGCGATTTTATGTGCAAGATGTCCTTATGCCTGCAACAGAAAATGCCTTAACCACGCCGCCTGCTTCCCAAGCAGCGGTTGAAGAAGTGCTTGGCAAGACCAGTGCCGACGTCGCCATATGGGGTGAGGTCAATATCATTGGTGACAATGCCACCATTGACATGCGCGCTCTTAAAAATGACGGCACCATGTGGAATAAAAACTTTCAAGCAACCACCCAAGACATGGTTAATGTTTTGCAACGTGCAGCTGATACCGTCAATGTTGAAGTTTTTGGGCGCAACATAGCAGGCGCCTCCAACACAAACACACGCATTGTACCGCAACTTAATTCTGCCATTGTGCACAACGAAATAACCCCACATCAAACATACCTCAATCCACAATTCAGGTATCAAGGTGCTGACGGTGACCGTCTGCGCAGCCAAGCTTTGCCGTATGCCTCTAGGGGGATGGCCTTGGCTGATGTTACCGGTGATGGAAAAACCAATGTCGTGCTTTTAGATGATTATGTCGTTCGTGTGTACACGTTTGAAGGCCAGCTTCAATTGGTTTCTGAGTACGAGCTGCCCCGCAATATGTATACACTTTCTGTGCGTACCATAAATTTAAACGGTGACAGCGCAGACGAAGTGGTTGTAAGCGCTTATGATCCCGACTATACCGAGCCTGTGAGCTATATCCTTAGCTTTATGGGTGGACAGGCGCGCGAAATGGCAGTCCGTCAACGCTACTACCTGAATGTTGTAAGGCTTTCGCCTGATTTTAGGGCTACCCTTATTGGTCAAAAAGGTGATTCTCAGCGTATATTTTCGCGCAACGGCGTATATGAACTTATGCTACAAGGCGGAGAACTTACGCAAACACGCAAAATACAGCTTCCTTCAGGGGCTAATGTTTTCAACTTTGCTTGGCTGCCGGCAGGTGGTAACAACACTGAAGACCTTCTCTTAACAATCAATAAAAATGAACAGTTACAGGCGTATAGCACAAAAGGCAACAGCGTTTACCAGTCTGAGGACGCCTATTCAGGCTCTGCTGTTGGGATTACTGAACAAACCAATATGCCTGGCCTTGGTAAAGAAAGCGAATTGATCCCAAGTTCATATTGGATCCCTTTGCGTATGATTGCAGCTGATTTTGACGACAACTATCAGTGGGAGCTGTTGGTCAACAAGCCCATTTCGATAAGCTCTCAAATTTTTGACCGCTATAGAAGCTTTCCTGAAGGCGAAATCAATGCCATGTTTTGGGATGGCGTAGGCATGAACTTATTGTGGAAAACACGCCGTATTAAGGGAACAGTTGTAGATTTTGACCTTGGCGATTTCAACAATGATGGTATTCCTGATCTGGTGGTGAATGTGAATACCCACCCAGGAGCCCTTGGCCTTGGCAGAACCAGAACCATGATTGTTGCCTACCCCCTTGACCTTTCATCGGCTGATCCCAACACAGCGCCTGTGCAATCCCTGCAATAAATGCAGTTTGGTAACGGATCAACGCATAATTTGTTTGGCATAGAACAGCTTATTAAGAATGTGCTTCTAGCTGTTTATACATAGCCCGACCTTTAAGATCATGTGTGGTGAATGATTCGCCACACATGATCATCCTTCTTTTTTTAGCAACATATGCCACCTGCCCTTCCCATGCCGCCCACTTTTGAACACCTACAAAATTTCTGCTGATTATACGTTATCTGCGTATCTGCTACATTTTTGATTTTTGCCCCTTTCAGGAATAAAACCATTACCTACAATACAAAAGTAAGGTACATGGCAGTGCGTCATGTATGTTCTCACATAACCATATAGTCCTTTTATCTTCTTTGGAGTCTTATGTTTGTATCAAGACTTTTTATCGTCCTATTGGCTGTAGTCCTGATCATAGTTTTTCGAGGAATCCGTTTTGCACCATGGCCTTTATGGGTGCGTGTGGGGGTTGCATTATTGGCGTTAGCCTCAACCATGCAAATGATCCTCATCCGTATGATTTTTCAGACGCACAATCCATGGCTCCCTGAATGGTTCATGGCAATTGCAGGAGCCACCCTTAGCATCTGTTTTATGCTTTTTATCCTTGTTGTTATACGGGATGTGGCAAGCCTTATACTGTGGCTTTTTGGTGCCAAAACAATGGCCGCACAGCTTCCGTATAAAAGCGCCATTGTGGTTTTTTTACTGGCAGCAGGTGGTGGCCTATGGTCATATTGGGAGGCAGTTCGCATTCCTTCTGTACGCGAAGTCACCCTAGAAATTCCACGCCTTGACCCTGCCCTTGACGGATTGCGCATCGCGCATCTGACAGATTTGCACATTGGCCCAAGATTTAGAAAAGAATGGGTTCAAGGGGTTGTAGAGCGCACAAACGAAGCTAAACCTGATTTGATCGCCATTACAGGTGATATGGTTGACGGATCAGTACGTCAGCTCAAGGAATTTACCGATCCTTTGACAGAACTTACTGCTCCCTACGGCGTGTTTTTTTGCTCAGGAAATCATGAATATTTTTCAGGACTTAAAGACTGGCTAGGACAACCAGGTCAACAAAACGGCGAATTTTCTAAAGTAGGCGCCACGCTCCATTCAGACCATAAAGTGTTGAACATCAACGGCGTACCTCTTGTGGTGGCTGCAGTGACTGACCCAAGAGCCGTAAGCTACAGACAGCCCCACTTTAACGTAGAGCACTCCCTAGCAGGTGCTCCAAAAGCTACAACCTTGTTGTTGGCCCATAGGCCAGAAACTATTCATAATGCTGACAAGGCAGGCGTTGCGTTACAGCTTTCAGGTCACACACATGGTGGTTTGAGCTGGCTTTTTGACCCCATCACTCGCAACTTTAACGGAGGTTTTATCCGCGGCGAATACCAGATAGGAGATGCTGTGCTGTATTTGGGTACCGGCACAGGCCTTTGGGGTGGTTTTCCATTTCGATTTGGAGTTCCTTCTGAGATTGCCTTGATCACAGTACGTGCCAAAAAATAAGCGCACTGTTTTGATAAAAAGCGTTTTATCCCTCTATCAACAAAAAGAGACGTTACTCTACATTGACATACCATAATAGAGCATGTATAAATTCCAAAAATGGCCCTATGCTTCGTATTTGCTCAAACCGCAAGGATGGTATTATGATTGATGAAACGGCTGAGCAAGCCTTTGAAACCATCACACTGCATGTAGACAATGGTGCGCAGATTTGCTTTAACGGAAAGCAATTTGCCGGTGGTTCTTGGTATGATGAGGAAAATGGAACGCTAACACGGCAAACCCTGTACGCCACAGATAAGGCCGAACATGTGTATGCCATTAGCACAGGCCAAGGGTCTGAACGTTCCCGCCGAGCTTATCGTGTAAACCTTGACGGTGACCTTTGTATCATTAATGATGGGCATACCAGCATGACCTTAGAACTAGAATCGCTCATGATGGCTGTTCGCGTATTAGCTGGCCTTGATAAAGACGCAGTGCCTACCCTTGAAGTGGTGGAAGAAACCTTGCGTGCCGCCAATTGCTAGCTTTATTTTTTTAATAAAAAAGTGCCGCTGAAGCTTTTTTCAGCGGCTTTTTTTTATAAACAACACCAAACTGTAAGAAAAAATTCATGCGTATCCAATACATTCTTTTTTTATGCCTTATGGGAATAAGCACTTTGATGCATAGTTATGCAAAACCTGCTATGGCTAAAGAAACAGCAGTTAAAGAGATAACAGTCATTACTCAAAAAGGCGACGCGCAGGTTTTTGCCGTATCAGGACGCGTGGGTGATGTTTTTGTGCTGACCTTACCTAGCAATCCAAGCACAGGCTACAGTTGGGAAATTGCGGCCTTGCCAGCACAGTTTGATAGCGCTAAGCAAGACTTTAAGCCTCAAAATACCGCAAAAGGGTTGACAGGAGCCCCTGTAGATACGGTTTTCCGTTTTGTGGGCAAGACGACGGGGACTGGTTTTGTAACCTTAGTGTACCGTCGCCCTTGGGAGCAAGCAAGCCCTCCTGCTGATGTGGTGGTGGGTTTAATTACTGTAGAATGACATGCTCACGCCGTATATAGTTTCAGAAGCAGAAGCAGGTCAAAAGCTGTTATCCTATTTGCAGCGCCGTTTACAAGCGCCTACAAGCGCGCTTCATCGTTGGATCCGCTCCGGGCAAGTGCGCGTTAATGGCAAACGATGTAAGCCTTTTGAACGGCTTAGTGCAGGAGATGCCGTTCGCATTCCACCCACAGCGTTTAGCGAAGTAAAGACACCTAGTCTTCAAAATTTCGCCGCTCCTTTGCCACAGGTTCTTTTTGATGAGCAAGGGATCTTATTACTCAATAAACCTCATGGACTCACTGTACAGCCGGGAACAGGCCATACGGACAGTGTGGTAACAAGGCTGCGCCAGCATTATGCCGGGGCAGATTTTATGCCAGCTCCTGCCCATAGGCTTGATCGGGATACCACAGGGATTTTGGCTGTGGGCACAACCTATAATGCCTTGCTCCAGTTACAAACTCTTTTTGCCAGCCATAAGGCCCATAAAGAATATCTATGCTGGGTATGGGGAAGCTGCCCATGGAATACCCCTACCCTGCTTCGCGATTATGTAAGCAAACAAGGGCCCCTTGGACGAGAGAAAATGCACGCCACCGTAGCAGGACATGAAGCCATCCTTATGGTTCGATGTGTCACTCAGCAGGTGGTGGATGCACAAACCTACAGCCTGCTCCACATACGCCTACAAACAGGTCGAACACATCAAATACGAATACAATTAGCCAGCCGAGGCTTTCCTGTCCTTGGAGACGGTAAATATGGGCAAAAAGCAACAGCTCCCAAGCAATGCTGCCCCCTTTACCTGCATGCATGCAGGCTGCAAATTAACGAGCAATGGCATGAGGCGCTACCTTCTTGGCGCGAACCTTGGGCCGTGTCTATGCTGCCTTGTGTTTTTGACTAAAAACCTTCCTCTATACGCCTTCCATTAAGCCCTTGCGTTGACACGATCCTTGAAGCGCAAAGCGTTATGTTCGGATTCATCCCACGTTTACGGCATCCCAAAAACCCTGCCTTTAAATTTGATATACAAAGACCTTTGCTGTTTTACAGTATTTTGATCCCTTGGCTTTTTCTTGCAAAACAGATGTGCGATCTTGCTAAAGCACATTCATCGAGAGTCCTGCACAAGTATTTTTTAACGTTATTTTTGTGCTTTTGTGCTACATTTTCATGTGCTTGAAAATGTACTTGTGCAG
>CAYJIX010000095.1:0-5899 GCA_964370375.1 uncultured Desulfovibrionaceae bacterium
AAATTACAATACTGTATATTAATAAGTTCATCTTATGTAATCTATCAACTGAGTTTACATATTTAACACAATTAGTGCCAAAATGTATAATAAGCAGCTTATTTTTTTTCAGAACCGTTGGCGTTACCCACCATCATTTGAATATATACCATAAGCTCTTTGTACGAAGAAACATACAGTTTGCTATAAATATTGCGATTGTGAGTACGCACTGTATTGATAGAAACTTCAAGTTTTTTTGCTACATCATGGGAGCTGAATTTTTGCATGTACAATTCAAAAACCTTTCTCTCGCTCTTTGTAAGGGTATCAAGCTGTTCTATAAAGGCATGATAGGCCGTTACGTCTGCTGCTTGGTCATCGCTACCATTTTCGAATACTAAAGGCGATTCTGTACTTGCGTTTTGTCTTTCCAGCATTTGTTGCATCAATGCTTTTTCTTTATTGCGTATGTGTGCAATAAGGTCATTAAATTCACGAATTTCTACATTTATTTCTGCACTGTTTTGTGTATTATTGCGTATTTTTTGTAATGATTTTGTGATAGGTGCAGAAAATCTGTGCATAAGGATAAAAGAAATCACAACTGCTATGCCGCTAAAAATCACAACAGGTAGAAAAATGAAAAGGTTGTTGCGAAAAACACGTTGTTCTTCCAATTCTTTTGGCATCAATGCAGCAATATGCCATAAGGTTTTTCCGTTGTGCATATCCATGGCTGAGGGCGTAAATTCGAATATTTTTCCAATATAGGCTTCGTCATTATTCATAAAAAGGCTATAGAAATCGCCATTTGTTTGCGGTTTTTGGGTATAGCTTTCTGCACGCAAAAAACCATTACTATGGGAAAAATTTTTGTCAAAATAAAAAAGCGACTCGTCGTTTTGTTTGCGCTCCAGTGCGATAAGTCCGGCAATGCCGCCAAGTGAAGGGTTAATATGCCCATGGGAAAGGTTGTATAAAAGCGCGCTTATTTCCAGCCCACAAAGGCCATAGACCTTGCCATTAGCTCCCACAAGGGGCGTCACAAGCAAAATCACCTTTTCCCATGTATCCTTGATAAAATAGGGTTCAAGAAAAAAATAGCGTTCATTAAAAGGGATATGTGTATAATCTTGTTCAAAAGTATGCGGCATACATTCTGTCCGATCAAATTCCATTTCCCATTTATTATGCAATTCTATATTGTTATAATCTGCTATGGAAGGTATGCCGCGAAGCAAAAACATTGCAGGATTGATGTCGTTATTATTATTGATATTGCTTATTTTTATATAAACACCGCTGCATGTTTGTTCTTTGTTATTTGTTGCAGAATTTATTGTGGTATTGAGCGCAACAAACGCGCCGCTTGATTTTGAAATCAAAAGGGATGCACGTAAAATCTTGCTTGTCCTTTCTTCAAGCATTGTTATTGCTTTTTTATTGTCTTTTACATCTTCAAAGGATTGTATGTTGTTTTCACGTAAGATTTTTTCAATTTCATCTGTAATTTTTGTATTCAACTGGATACCATAGGCTGCAATGGTATCAAATTGATAGTCAATGCTTTTTTCATAGTTTACAAGGTAATTGTCCAAAGCTTCGGATATTTTTCTTTTTGGTGCATCAAAAATATCAAAAACATAAAAAATAGGCAAAATACAAACCAGCATTACCGCAATAAGCGTTATAAAACTTAAAAACAAACGCATTCGTAACGAATAGACGTGCTTTTTATTAAAAGTTTTATATATCGCTTTTTTCATTGTTCATTTTCCAACATGAGTGCACGCATTTCTTCTTGAAGCTGTATAAAAGATGCTTCAATACGTTCGTTTAGAAAGGCTTCGTCCTTTTGTGCGCTTTGCTGCCATAATGTATGATTGTGTTCAAGAACTTTTCTTAACACCTTGGGGAAGGCTTGCTCAATCTTTCCATAATCTGTAAAGGATGGTGCTGTAATGAATGTATTGTCTTTATATATATTTTGTATGGTTATATAGAGCGATTTGTAGCGATCCCGAGGAAATGTAAACGTATCAATTTCTGCATGAAGTCTGTCAAAATCATTTTTTCGCACAGGCAAATAGCCACCTTGCATGACAAACTCAAGGTTTATGTTTTCTGATGTTATCCATTTACAAAAAAGAGCTGCTGCGTCATTTTTTTCTTTACTTGATGCACGTGCCACAAGCCCTGTTCCGCGTTGTAAGGCAACGCGTTTGCCGCCTTCAAAATAGGGTACGGGCAAGGCTTTTACTTTAAGCTGTGTCCTTGTGTTGTCTGCATGGGTTACGTTGTCTTTAAAATACAAAACGCTTGCTGTGGATTCAACGCCTGCAACGGCTTTATCAATCATAATGGCTTTTGTGGAATACCCGGGCATAAGGCAAACATGCCCCATGATGCCAGCACGCAGTAAAGGACGCATGACCTTTGTAAAGTACAGATTGTTCCAATCTATTTGATTATTGTTAAAAAGCGAGGGGCCAAAGGCTGCCATGCTGACCATGGGATAGTGTATCCAGTCATCATACATAAAAAAAGCTTTGCCGCCTGACCAGTTATAAAACGCTTCAACGGTTGCAAAGGTTTGTTCCCATGTTGTTAAATCGGCGTAACTTTTATTTGTTTCTTTGGCAAAGGTTTCGTACAGATTGGCGTTGATGAACAAGGCGTTGGAGGATTTAGAAATGGGAAAAATAAGAGTTTTATCGCCAAATCTGCCTTCTGCGATAAATTCCGGTACAAATTGTGTGAGCTCTTTAGCAGAAAAATAGCTGTTCCAATCAAGGGCCAGATCCGCACCCATGGCTTTTAATGTTTTGGGGTAGCAGGTGAAAAGATCGGGGAGGTCAGACGCGCCCACTTCGTTTTTGGCAGCAGCAACAAGGGAATTGTGGATGGCTGTGGAATTTGAAACAGACGTCACCACAATTTTGACCCCATGTTTTTTTCCCTCACTTTGATTAAATTTTTCAATCATTGTGTTCATGGGGGAATAGGTCTGGGCGCCGTACACATGCCACATGGTCAACGTTGTAAGTTTGTTCGGTGAAAGCATGGGGTCATCACATGCAGTTAACGGAAGGCAAAGAAAAAAGGTAAGGAGGGTATAGATCGAATGTTTCATGCGCATGTTCTTCTCCCAATACATCATTACACAGATGAGATTTTTTTCATTAAAACTCATTTTTTCTTCATAAGCAACAATGTGATGATAAATCATCACGATAAAAAAATATCATCATTGTGATGAAAAATGCAAAAAAAACTTCAAAAAAACTTCACCATTTTGGGTTATTTTTAATGAAAAAAACACGCCTTTTTTGTATCATATTGAAATAAAACAATATCATTTTTTATGGTTTTTGTTGCAAAAAAACAACACTTCCCCCTGGCAAAAGCTGGCAGCTTGCGATGGCGTTTGTGTTTTTTTGGGTCAGTCTGACCTCAAATCTGGGATCTCAAAAATGAAAACAGCCTTGCATGCAGGCGTTATGGTAAAGCAACAGAACAGACAAAAAGCAGAAAAGCATGAACGATCTGCCTTGCTGTTTTTATTCTTATAAAGGGTAACAGCAACTCAAGTCCTGCACCTTCTTTGTACGTTCCTATACCTTTGTGTTGCTTGCCTTGTTCTTTTTTGATCGTATCAAAAAGTTTGGGCTTAGGTGCTTTGCGTATGTATTTTGGGTTCTTCGGATGAAATGTAAAAGTCATCAAGCAAAGATTCGTTTTCTCAAAAAAGCAATTTATTATAAATTACAATTTTTATTAAGGATTTTGTATTATGTAATGTATCAACTGAGTTTACGTATTTAACACAACAAGAGCCAAAAGCCCTTACACTGCATCAAAACGGGCAAAGCTTGCGCTAAAGCCTGCACGGCCTTGGGTTGCCGAACGCAAGGCCGTGGAAAAGCCAAACAATTGGCTTAACGGTGCAAGGCCTTGGATGATCTTCATGCCTAAGCGTTCCTCAAGGTTTTCTACCTTGCCTCCGCGAGAAGTGAACAACGAAATACTTGCCCCAAGTTGCGCTTCAGGGCTGCTTATTTCTACCAGCATCAAGGGTTCAAGGGCCACTACGCGCGCCTTGCCAAGTCCTGAGCGCAAGGCTTGGGCTGCTGCCATATGATAGCCTGTGACCGTGCTTTTGGCATCGCGTGTCATGGCAAGCACTGTCACTGTGACATCTTGTACGGGATAGCCTGTAAGGGGGCCTGATTGCAAGGCATTGTCAATGCTTTCGCGCACAGCTTCAAGGGCTTGCGTGGCGTTTGGCACGTTTTGCACACTGTCTGCAAAAACGATCGAATTGCCCTGTCCGCGCGGGGCAGGGGCAATGCTTAGCTGAACGTGTCCTTGATGCCATTGTTTGCCAAGTTCACGTTCAAACACTTCCTCAGCCTCAACAGTTGCTGTTACGGTTTCGCGGCGGATAACCTGTGGATTGCCTGTGCGAGGCGAAATTTTGTATTCGCGCGCCATGCGTTCAAGGGTCACGTCCAAATGCAATTCGCCCATGCCGGACACAATGCGGTGCCCGGATCCTTCGTCGGCTTCTACCTTTAAAGTGGGATCCTCGGCTGTAAATCTGGCTAAGGCATCGTCCAAAATTTTGCCCTCATCGGCGTTACGCGGTTCTAGGGCTAAACGAATGACCGGTGTATACGCCATGATATTTTCTAGAAGTAAGGGGGTTTTAGGATCTGTGATGGTGTCTCCCGTGCAGGCAGAACGCAAACCAATAACCGCCACAATATCCCCTGCAACTGCTTGTTCAAGCTGCTCGCGGCTATCAGCATGGATGCGGTATATCCTTGAAACACGCTCAGTTTTGTCCTGATTCACATTAAGGCATTGATCGCTTTCAGACAAACAGCCTGCATATAGGCGTAAAAACGCGACTTTTCGATTGTCTTCAAGTAACACTTTAAATACCAAGGCTGCCAAAGGGGCCGTGGGATCACAGGCCTTGGGCAAGCTTTGTTCTGTGTCGTCAATGATGGCTTTTGTGGGCAAAACTTCGTTTGGGCTTGGCAAATACGCGCACACAGCGTCAAGGAGCAATTGCACGCCGCTGTTGCGCAGGGCAGAACCACACAAGACAGGCGTGATAGACCTTGCCAAGGTAAGGCGGCGTAAAGCAGCAACAAGGGCGTTTGGTTCAATTGTGCCGTTTTCGCTTTCTGTGCTGATAAGATAGTGCTCCATAAACATGTCGTCATGATCTGCCACAGCTTCCAGCAGGCGTTCGCGCCATAGCTTGGCTTTATCTTGCACGCTTTCACACGCGCTTGATAACGGCGTTCGTGTGACTGTGCGGCCTTGGTCATTGGGGTCAAAGCTGACAAGCTCTTCTGTGACAAGGTCAACAACCCCCGTAAAATCTTCCTCAGCGCCTAGGGGCATGTTGATGGGCACGGGGTTGGCTTGAAGGCGTGTGGACAACGCTTCAAGGACAGCTTCGGCATTTGCGCCCAATCTGTCCATTTTATTGATAAAGGCCAGCCTTGCTATGCCAAATTGCTCAGCTTGTCGCCATACGGTCTCTGACTGGGGTTCAACGCCGCCAACAGCGCAAAAAACCCCAACAACCCCATCTAGTACGCGCAAGGAGCGTTCCACCTCAATGGTAAAATCCACATGGCCCGGTGTGTCCACAAGGTTGATGGTGGTTTCGTTCCAAGTGCATGAGGCACAAGCTGCCGTGATGGTGATGCCGCGCTCTTGCTCCTCGGGTAAATAGTCCATGGTGGCAGTGCCGTCATGGACTTCGCCAAGGCGGTGGATGGTGCGCGTATAAAACAGCATGCGCTCGGTCAGGGTGGTTTTGCCTGCATCAATATGGGCAATGATGCCTAGGGTACGTGTGGTGGACATGAACACCTCTATGCAGGCTGTTGAAAAA
>CAYJIX010000096.1:0-5768 GCA_964370375.1 uncultured Desulfovibrionaceae bacterium
CAGGTGAAGCAGGCGAGGCTTTAAAAAGCATTGTGGCATTGGCAAAAGAAAATGTAGATCAAGTGCATACCATTGCTGGAGAAATTTCTGAATTGTCAAAGGACAGCGTTACTATATCAGATGCTCTTAAGTCTGTTGAGGTTATTACAGAGCAAACTGTGGGTGGTGTAACAAACTCTTCAAAAATAACCCAAGATTTAATGCAACAAGCTGAAAAACTTGACTCTGTCATAGCAAATTTGCAAAAAACTTCTGCTAATAGATAGTCGACACAAAAAAACAAACTGATTAGACGAAGCAGGGGACATTTATTCTTTCAATGTAAGACTCCTGCACAATTCATTGTGCGGAGTATTTTGGAGCGTTGACAAAAGTCAATGCGACCAAAAATCAAGAATAGGCGGAGCTTTGCTTCGCCGTTAAGTGATTGATTTTTGTGCATTTTGTTCTGCACCAATAAATTTTCAAACAAATGTAAATCTACTGCAAAAGCGCAAAAATAGAAGTGAAAAATAATTATGCAGGACTCTTAATGTAATTGATAAAAGGTGTTGGCATGAAAATATGCATTGTGACAGGCGGCGCTCAGGGTTTAGGCAAGGATATGGCACAAAGATTTTTTAAAGCAGGCCATAAAGTTATTGTTTTAGACGTTAAACAGGTACAAGACCGCGATATAGATTTTTTTGAAACAGACCTTGCAGATCCAAAATCAATTGAAAAAGCTTTTTGTTATATAAAAGAAAAATACAATAAAGCACACATTTTAATCAACAATGGCGCAGTATCTGTTTTTGTAAAACACATAAGCGAAGTAAGCCTAGATGAGTATAATAGGATTATGGATACGAACTTACGAGGAGCATTTTTGTGTGCTAAGGAGTTTGTACTGTTAAATCAAGGTGAAAACTATGGCCGCATAATAAATATTTCTTCGACAAGATGGCATCAAAATATGGAAAATTGGGAATTGTACGGGATGAGTAAGGGAGGTATGGTGTCGCTTACAAATTCCCTTTGCGTTTCTTTAAGAGGGACAAATATAACAGTAAACGCCATAAGCCCCGGGCATATTTATACAGGGGCTTGGAAAGACCTTGAAGAGCGCGACCATAAAATACATCCTTCAAATCGGGTGGGAATGCCACGCGATATTTCCAATGCGTGTTTGTTTTTGACAGACCCCGAAAATGATTTTATAAACGGTGCAAATATAGTTATTGATGGTGGAATGACCAAAAGAATGATATACTAATAGCCTGTTGAAAAAGTGTAAGAACAGGGAAAAATCTATCGACCCAACTTGCCTTTTTTCAACTGCCTGCTAGCTAAGCTAAAAAAGCTCAGCGAGTTTTCTTGTTCACCCTTAAGCGTGTTGGTCATAAATAAGCCTTTTTGCTACTTACGCTGGCGCAACAACATCCCTGCTTTGACAGACTGCCATAGCTTCATAATAACAGTAGCTTCGGTCTATAAGCGACTTCTTATTGATTAAATAAAACAAGTGACGCATTATCACCGGGCACACAAAGACGCTTTGTCTATTGACAGAGGGCCAAGTTGTGCCTACCTATAATAAATTCTATGTATGAGGAGAAACACATGGCTTATGATATCCGCCTTGTAAAACTGGTCACCGGAGAACTTATCCTTGGTAAGTACAATGCTGAAACAAGCAGCCTTGAAGATGTTGCCATCCTTCAGGTTGTGCCGTCACAACAAGGCGTGCAAATGATGATGCTACCCTATGGGTATCCTTTTGAACAAGAGTTTAAGGGACGTATTGAGAGCAAATTCTTTTTATACCCGTATGAAAAATTGCCGGACGGCCTGGAAACCAAATACCTTGAAGCTTGCACCAATTTAACCCTTTCGGGCATGGGTGGTTTAGAGCTTACAGGCACATCCCCCCTTGGTGGTAATATTATCAAGTAGGCAGCTTGGTGAACGTTGAAGGCACCTTTAGCCGGCGTATGTTTCAGAAAAAATACTGGTATCGCGCATGCAGGGTGTCTTCCTTTTTGCCTTGGTTTTAGCCTTCAATCAGTAAAAAGGCGCATTGCATGCAGCTTTTTGTATTGCATGCTTTTTGTTATTGCTGATTTGTATATCTTTTATTTTTTTGAGTGCGCATGAATCATTTACTGGCTTTACTCCCACGGCCCAGTCATTTTTTGGGCATTGAAGAAGGTGCTGTTCATAAAGACCCTTCCACAGTATCTATCCACTGTGCGTTGGCGTTTCCCGATCTTTATGAAGTGGGCATGTCCTACCTTGGTCAAAAAATTCTGTATAACATCATCAACGACCGCTCGGATATGTATGCTGAGCGCGTTTTTGCACCAAGGCCGGAAGTGGGCGCGCTGTTGCGCGAACACAATGCGCCTTTATGTACATTAGAATCAGACACGCCCCTGCACAAAACCCACGCAATTGGCTTTGCCATAACCCACGAACTTTGCTATACAAATGTTTTATACATGCTGGATTTGGCAGGGATTCCTTTATACAGCGCTGAGCGAGGCGATAGCCTTGATGCCTGGCCGATCATTATGGCAGGCGGAGGATGCGCCCTTTGTGCCGAACCTTTGGCGCCTTTTATGGATATGATGCTGCTAGGCGAAGGTGAAGACCTTGTTATGGAGGTTTGCGAACTTTTACAAAAAGCCCGCAACGAGAGCTGGAGCAGATCACAATTTTTACGCAATGCCGCCCATATATCAGGGGTGTACGTGCCTTCTTTGTATAAAGATGACGGAACAGGGGGTATGGTTGCCTGTGATGCCTCTTTGCCGCGCCCTGGAAGGCGTATTGTGGCAGATATGGATAGGTCCCCTTACCCGACCAAGCAAGTGGTGCCCTTTGGCGCCGTGCACAATAGGTTAAGCCTTGAAATCGCTCGAGGTTGCACAAGGGGCTGTCGTTTTTGTCAGGCCGGCATGACGTATCGCCCTGCACGGGAGCGCTGTTTGCCGGATATTGAACGTATTTTAGATCAATGCCTTGTGGAAACAGGCTTTGACGAGGTGTCCTTTTTATCGCTAAGCACCGGCGATTTTTCCGGACTAAAAGGCCTTTTCATGCCGGCAGCAGCACGATGCGCTGCAGAGCAGATATCCATGTCATTGCCTTCATTACGCGTGGGGTCTATTGATGACGATATCATGCGGCAGGTTGCAGGCATACGGCGCACCGGCATAACCCTAGCTCCTGAAGCCGGCAGTCAGCGGCTTCGTGATGTTATCAATAAGGGCGTAACCGAAGAGGCCGTGTTGACCCATGCCCTAAAAGTGTTTGAGCATGGCTGGCAACAGATCAAGCTGTATTTTATGATTGGCCTGCCTACAGAAACTGACGAAGATCTTCAGGCCATCATTGAATTATGTCGTAAAGTACGAGACATTGCAGGGCGTGGCATGCCAAGGCTACAAGTGACAGCCGCCATATCACCGTTTGTGCCAAAACCCTTTACGCCGTTTCAGTGGGAACCTCAATTGAGCATGGATGAAATGCATCGACGCATCAATTATGTTCGAGACGGTTTTAAAAAGGAAAAAGCGTTAAAACTCCGTTGGCATGAGCCAGCCATGAGCGCCCTTGAAGGGCTCTTGTCGCGTGGAGATCGCCGCCTTAGCAAGGTTATTGAACGCGTGTACCGTAAAGGCGCGTTGTTTGCCAGCTGGATGGAATATTTTGCATTTGAACCATGGCTAGAGGCTTTGGATGAAGAAGGGCTTGTTTTTGAAACGTACACAGGGCCTAGGGCCATGGACGCGCCATTGCCTTGGGACCATATAGAAGCAGGTGTTTCCACGACGTTTTTACGTAAAGAGCTGCAAAAAGCTTTCAACGGCACTCTTACCTCAGACTGCCGTTATCATGTCTGCCATTTTTGCGGAGCGTGTGATACGGTAGCAGGGGAATCTCGCTTGCCAAAGGCTGCCGAGGATGCGCAACATGCAAACAGGTTAAACTTTGCGCAGCGCGACCAAGAAGCTCATGAACCAAGAGGCCATACGACAGAAATACCGCAAGAGGCACCCAAAGACGTTCCAAAATCCGGTAAAAAGCTGCCGCCCGCTTTGCCTCCTGAATTGACAGTCAAGGCTGTACGCTATCGGATTTGGCATACTAAAGAAGAAAAATCTATCTTTTTAAGTCAGCTTGAATTTCAGTCAGTTTTGGAGCGCGCCTTGCGCCGAGCCGAAATTCCTTTAACCTTTTCCCAGGGCTTTCATCCCATGCCGCTTATTTCGTTTGGCAGGGCTTTGCCTGTGGGAGTGCAAAGCTTGGCAGAATGGTTCTCTGTCACCTTGCGAACGTATTTGCGCCCGGCAGAGGTTTTGGAGCGGCTGGCCAAGACCATGCCCAAAGGCATGGCGGTAAAAGAGTGCGAGCGGATTCCTACCAACGATAAATCTGTTGGAGCTACCCAAGAAAGCTACAGCTTGCGTTACAGTGGGGCAGAATACGCGCGTTTTCGCGAGGATTGGGATGCTTTTTGCGCTGCCACAGAGGTGATGTTCACCCGTGAAACAAAAAAAGGCATGCGAACCCTAGATATTCGCCCTTTGTACACATCCATCGAACATGACGAAGAGGGACTTATACATATGCAGCTGGACTGGAGCAACGGATACTTGTCACCGCTTGCCTTGATCCGCGCTGTTACCCCATGGGCAGGAGTGCACGAGCTGCACCTGACCAAGATAGAACAAGGCTGGAACCCTTTGTAAAAAGGATATTGTTTGTTGTGCCTTTATGGCGATACGGATGAAGGGGCCAAAAGCCTGAGCAAAACCTCATCTGCCTGAAGGGCTGCTACCAGAATTACCTTTGGCGCCATGGGCGGAAGGCCTGCTTGCACGTCAAGGCCAAAATCCCCCACAACGGTGCAACGCTCCCCAAGGGCGCGCCGCTGCATCTCTCCTCCCCATCCTGCCATGCCGGATGCGCAAATAACGTGATGGCCTGCCTCTAAAAGGGCGTTGACCAGTTCTGCTTTGGCTGTTGGGTCGTCTACTGCCTCTACCACGATTTGGCAATGGGCAAAAACCTCACAAGCCATGGGGCCTGTTAGGTGCTTGTGTATGGTTTCAACGGATATGTCAGATCGTAATTGCTTGAGTTGCTGGCCCAAGGCGAATACTTTGGGCTGCCCTACATGCTCAGGGCCATATGTTTGGCGGTTTAAGTTGGATAGCGTTACAGTGTCATGATCGACAAGCACAAGCTCTCCAATACCGGAACGTGCCAGCATGATAGCACAGTTTGACCCAAGGCCGCCGACACCTGCGATGCCTACACGGGCTTGCCGAAGGCGTTGAATCTGCTCACAGGTAAGATGGCTTTCAAGGACTTTGTCCCAAGATGTGGGCGTGACATGGGGATTCATTAAAGCTCCGCAATAAACTGCTGTCTCTTTTTATGTGCTTAAAGAATGAAAAGATAGTATACGTATAAAAAGTTTGAATGCCTAGTTGCTTGGGCTTGGCAAAATCAGGCTCTACTTTGAAAATGAGCTTAGGCAGCGCATTGATCAAAAAATATGCTATAGTGTTTGATGATTAGTGGACTACAAATACATAACTTCCTACCTTCTGTTGCGTCAACACCTTCTTTTCGTGCCGCTTCGCCAAGGTCAAGACCTGAAATCTCACCAGATGTAAATGGCACAATGCCAGTCTTGCTTTTTGCCAAGTTGATTTCGCGCTCTGTGGCAAGCATGCGGTCAAATACTTCACGCACTTCTTTGTTGATTTCAACAT
>CAYJIX010000097.1:0-5592 GCA_964370375.1 uncultured Desulfovibrionaceae bacterium
CCAAAAAAACAACTTGACAAATCCCAAGGTCTATGGCCTACTTCCCAAAACAAACACAAAGGCAACAATTCATGCAACACGCATCACAAAACTTCTTCTTTACCTATTATTATAGCCTACCTGCATACGCACGGGAAGGTGTTTTGTTGCATTTGTAAAAGCATAACGTACAAAAAACAAAGAAAACCGCCCCGTGCAAGGGCGGTTTTTTTTGTGCTTATAAAAACCTCACCAAGACAACCTCTAACAAGCATGATCAAGGAATCAGGAGAAAAGCCATGGAATACCTAGTCTGGATAGCCTACATTGCCATTTTCTTAGGCTTAGCACGTATGGGCGCAGGGAAAGACCTTATATTGAACGCAAAAGTAAGCTTTGGCGTGCAAGCCCTTGCCTATGTGGCCACCTATATTTCTGCTGTGGCGCTGATCGGATTTGGTGGACTGGCTTATAAATACGGTATGCAAATGATGCTTATTGCCCTTGGTAATGTTCTATTAGGGACGCTTTTTGTCTATTTTGTGCTGGCATGGCCCACAAAAAAACTGCAAATGTCCTTAAAAGCCAGAACCCCTGCCCAATTTATTGCCTTGGGGCATAACGCTCCTTTTTTGCGCAAGCTTTTGGGATGCATTTTTGCCTTTTTCCTGTCCGTATATGCGGCGGCTGTGGTGAAAGGGGCTGCGCTTATGCTGCAAGATATCTTTCCTATCAGCCTTGGCGTTGCCGCGTGGGGGCTTAGCATTGTCATAGGCCTTGCCGTTTTGTGGGGTGGCCTTAGGGGCGTTTTACTTACCGAGGCCATGCAAGGCGCGGTCATGCTTATGGGCATTGGCCTACTAGCATACAAGGTTTTAACCCTTGTGGGGGGCCCTGTGGAAGGCGCGCAAGCCCTTGCCCTTTTGCCTGCCACAACTGAGGCGAACAACGGCTTTACCGCGCTATCTTCGGGCAATTCCGGCGCCTTTATCCTAAGCCTTGTTGTTGTAACGTCTGTGGCGGTGTGGGCTCAGCCGCAAATCATTCAACGGCACTTTGCCCTTGAAAACAAAAAAGAAGTGAAAAAATCCGCCCTGCTCGCTTCTGCCGTGCTGCTATTGATTGTGGGCGGTATGTACTTTATTGCGGCACTCTCTAGGCTCCTTTTGCCTGAATTGCCAAACTCTGACCTTGCCATTCCGACCCTTGTTTCCATGCTTTTGCCGGGGCTTGGGCAGCAACTGTTCACATTGGCGATTATTTCGGCCTCCATCTCAACCTGTACGGCACTTTTTCACATTGCGTCATCGTCACTTACAGAAGACATCTTTGCAGTAAAAACCTCTTTACTTACATGGTGTTGTGCCATCAGTTTTTGTGTTATTGTCAGCGCTATGACCGCGCAGATTGAAGGAAAAATCATCTCGCTCATCTACACCACCAGCTGGAGCGTCATTGGCGCCACCGCCTTTGTGCCGTACCTTAGCCTTGTCCTTTTCAAACACGCCAACGCCCACGCCGCCATCATAAGCGCAATGAGTGGCGCGGTCATGTGCTTGTGCATGTACCTTTTTGTGCTGCCGCAAACGGCAATTGCAACCCTGCCTATTTTGACAAGCCTTGCCGTGATTCCGCCCTTTGTGATAGGCGTTGGCTCGTCTGCCTTGGCCTATCTTGTGTGTTCTGTTATGCGAAAAAGAAGCTCTGCTGTCTGCACAAGTTAATGATTGCAGGAGTATAAGACGTGGATAGACCACGCAAGAACAAGCCCTCTTCACAGTAGATTGTGAGGAGGGCTTTTAAGTATTATGCCAATGCTCTTTTGGTCAGTATGCCTTTATGCTTAGCCTTTCGCGCCACCAGATACAGGCAGGCGGCTCAAAAAGGGCCCTCTTCAATACAGTCGCAAGGAAAATTGCTTTTTTGGAGGCAAGCTACGAACGCTTTGCTCCATGCGACGAGTAAAAAACAAATCTGACAAAGCATATTGCCCTTTTTTAGTCGCCGTAGCAGGCTGTTCAAAAAGGGCCGGATGCGCGGCAAGCGAAGTTTTTTCTTGAAGGCATACCTACCCAAGGGGCGGCACGAAGTGCCGTTTGCGTTGGCGAGTCTTTGAGCCTTACGCAAATAGAGAGCAGAGCGGACGCTTTGGTCCATGCCGTTCTGCAAAATCCCTTCTGACACCCCAGACAGCCCTTTTTTCAACAGCCTGCCCTGACACTTTTTTTCCAAAACTGCAATCTATGCCCCTCTTCCTCACCATGGGGCATGGTGGGCCAGCTGATTGTAAGTGTAAGATTTGGTATGATTTCATAATTAAAGCGGTGCATATACCCATCAAACGATTGATACCCTTTGGGACATAAGGGGTGATCGGGCTCTCGCTGCACCGTCATGGCTGCCACATACGGCAGGTCAAGCTCCATGGCGGAACGCTCAACACATGTTTGAAACAGCGTGCCAATGCCTTTACCTCTGTATTTTGGCTCAATAATGCCTTCACTATAATAATAAAACCCTGACGGTTGCAAGCCTGCCTCTTCAAAAGGCGTGAGCAAATGTGCAAAGGCGTGAACCATGGGACGGTGCGTTGCCAGCCCCACAGGCGTGTCGTTATCATACAAGACAGTTACTTGCGCATCAGCATCGGCAAAAAAATCGGCAAAGGTTTGCAATTCAGCTTCCAGCGTACCTTTGTACAGATAGGGATATTCCCTAAAACAGCTGAGCCGAAACCTTGCCAACATCACGGCCAAATGCTGCGCATCGCTAGCCGCATATTGCACCACCCGTAAAGAATCCTGCTCCCAAACAACATGAGGTGTTTGCATGGTTTATCCTCAATAAAAGCCTGGTAAAAAACTTATTATACAAATGTGTTTATACTTTTTTTGTTAAAAAGTCCACACAGTTACCTTTTCAAGGCGCAGACTGATTTCACAGACTGTAAAGCTATGCACAGACTGCGAAGTCATGGCACAACCTATCGCCCATGCTTGCTACACCTGCCCTTCTCCTTTCGCGAAGAGGTATCAAAAAGTCGGTTCTAAAACTCTATCAAAAAAGATAGTAAAAAAGCTTGACAAGTCATCCAAGTCGTGGTTAATTCACTTTCATACAAACAAGGAAAACACATGTATTATTGCAACCAAAACTTTTTCTTTAGCTTTTTTAGCTTTTTTAGCCAGCCTGGAGTAGCACAGGAAGGAGTTTTGGTGTTGTCGTAGTTTGTATACGTAAAAAGGACACTCAAAAGGCCGCCTGTGCAGGGCGGCCTTTTTTTGTGATTTGTTCAACTTCAACGTATTGAGGGTAATGGTATGGCATTGGACATGCTGATCTGGTTAGGGTATATTGCGCTTTTCGTCTACCTCGCGCGCAAAGGACGCGGCTATGATGTGACAACAACCGGCGTTGTGGGCTTTATCGTACAAGCCTTTGCCTATGTGGCAACCTATGTTTCGGCTGTGGCCCTGATCGGCTTTGCAGGTCTTGCGTATTTATACGGCGTGCAAATATCACTTGTGGGCGTTGGCGTAGCGCTGCTTGGCACTTACTTTGTCTACATTGTATTTGCCTGGGATACAAAGCTTTTGCAAACTAAACTAAAAGCAAGAACCCCGGCGCACCTCGTTAGTTTAAGCCATAATTGCCCGTCGTTACGCATCTTTTTAGGGCTTATCTTTGCTATCTTCCTTTCAGTCTATGCCTCTGCCGTAATCAAAGGCGCAGCCCTTATGTTAGGAACAATCATCCCTGCATCCATGCCTATGCTAGTGGGAGGATTGGCTATCTTTGTAGGCTTTTTGGTGTGGTGGGGCGGACTTCGGGGCGTGTTGTACACCGAAGCTATGCAAGGCGGCGTTATGCTTATTGGTATTATTCTACTCATGTACGCTGTGCTGCAAAAAGTGGGCGGGCCCATTCAAGGGATTGAATCGCTTGCTCAACTTGAGCCAACAAACCTTGCCAATAACGGCTTTGTCAGCCTTTCATCCGGTAGCCAAGGCATGTTTGTAATGTCCTTAGTGCTGGTTATGTCTGTGGCAACCTGGGCACAACCTCAAGTCATCCAACGACACTTTGCCATCCAGAGCAAAAAAGACGTCCACAAAACCGCGATCATTGCAACAGTTATCATCTTCATCTTGGTAGCAGGCATGTTCTTTGTGGCAGCTCTTTCAAGGCTCTTCTTACCTGCGGTCAGTAACCCTGACCAAGTGGTTACAATCCTTACCCAAACCCTTTTACCGCACATCGGGCAGCAAATCTTCACCCTTGCTGTGATCTCTGCCTCGCTCTCCACAACAACGGCCCTGTACCATATCGCTGCGTCATCCTTCACAGAAGATATTACAGGCAAAAAAGCCTCTCGCAAGGGCTGGCTTATGGGAATCACCCTCTGCGTTACTTTAAGCGCAGTGGCGGCAAACCTTGACGGACAAATCATTGCCCTTTTGTGTACAACTGCCTGGAGCGTCATTGGAGCTACTGCCATGATACCCTATATCGCCAGTGTAAAATATAACATCTGCCACCAAAAGGCTGCCTTTGCCAGCAGCATGGCAGGATTTGTATCATGCGTTGGCTGGTACGTCTTGGTGTACCCCCCAACTACCTTTGTTAAAGCACAAAACATCCTGTCCTCAAGCCTTCTTGCAAACATGCCACCCTTTGTCATAGGGCTTACCGGTGCGCTTAGCGTCTTTGTGCTGGTCTATAAACTCTCATCCGCTCCAAAAGAACAAGGGCTGGCTCAACCTAACTAAACAAAACCAACCTTGTAATAGCACCTAGAACACCAAAGGCTTTTCAGCATGAACGACAACGCATGCTGAGAAGCCTTTTTCAAACAACACCTTAACACAAAATAAAGCAACCATCCCAAACCGCAAGGCTTGCTCCGTGATCCTGCAAAAAAACTTCCGTAAACAAAGAACTGTGCCTGTAATCAAACTTTAAAGCCTGACAACCAACCGAAAACTCAAACTTACAGCACAATGTAAAAAAATAAAAACTCCCTGCCCTAAAAAAAGATTGACATTTATCCGCGTTCAGCTTATCTAAATCTTCTTGTCGGGATGTAGCGCAGCTTGGGAGCGCACTTGAATGGGGTTCAAGGGGTCGAAGGTTCAAATCCTTTCATCCCGACCAGAAATTTTAGGGACTTAGAGCAAAATGCTTTAAGTCCCTTTTCTGTTATGTGTGATTTTGTGCCACTGCTGTACCACTTGTTTTTGTTTTACTAGTTTAAGGCATTGTTTTATTAAACTTTTATGCTTTGCGTGTTCTATGGGGGCAAATAAGATCAGGTATAAGCTTTCTAACGGTTAGTTTTTTCATGTAAAGAGCACAATAAAATGTCACAGGCTCCATTTTCAACCATTTTTTTCTAACAACAAAGCCCACGAACACGCAAACGGTACTTCTTAAAATTCTTACATTCATAAGCTGACGCTGGATAGCACGCCCTTCAGCTTTTACAAGAGCTTCTTTACAGTTTACTTTTTTTCCAGTAAGCCGAAGGGTAGCAAAAGAGGTTTACTTTTATAAAACAGGTGACCTAAGGAATTATTTCATGAAATCTTCAGGTGCTAAACTTCTGGCTATAAT
>CAYJIX010000098.1:0-5473 GCA_964370375.1 uncultured Desulfovibrionaceae bacterium
TATGGCGTTTTTGGCGTCATGTGCCCATGGCAGGCTATGTGACCATTTATGACAGGTCATGGTATGGGCGCGTGCTTGTGGAAAGGGTAGAAGGCTTTGCAAAGCCTGAGGACTGGAAGCGCGCCTATTCTGAAATCAATAGCTTTGAAGAACAGCTGGTGGAGCACAAAAATATCCTTATTAAATTTTGGTTGCACATCTCGTCCGAGGAGCAATTGCGCCGCTTCAAAGAACGGGAAGAAACCCCCTGGAAAACCTATAAAATCACTGACGAAGATTGGCGTAACCGCGATAAAGCCCTTGCCTACAAAGTGGCTGCCGATGAAATGTTCATGCGCACCAACACAGACCACGCGCCATGGCACATTGTTCCGGCAGAATCAAAATATGTTGCACGTTTAGCAGTGCTTACACATTATAAAGAAGCCTTGCAAAAAGCCTTGCTTGAAGCAGACAAACATGCGGCAACGCTGTCTGTTAAAGATTTGATGAAAAAAGAGAAAAAGGCGAAGACATAGATGAAGTAATGGTTTTGGATGGCGTATAGCCAATTTTGCGTTTACAGTTTTGCACTTACAGAAGCTCACTTACGGCTTGACAGGGTTTAAGGCAAGGTATACATTTCTACTGTAAGGAATCCTTACTTTGCGCAAAAGGAGAAGCTCATGCTTGCAAAGCTTACTGCTAAAAATCAGCTCACGTTGCCCAAAGCAATTTTACAGCAATTGGCCTTTGATACTGATGCCATTGAATATTTTTCAGTGGCTTGTGATAATGGTAAAATCATCCTTACGCCGGTTCAGGTACAAGCGTATGAGCAAAGTGCTGAGGCTGTCAGAAAAAAATTGTCTAGCTTAGGCATCACAAAAGACGATGTGGCACAAGCCATTGCATGGAGCAGAGGTGGCGCAAAGTGAAAGGTGCCATGCGTGTAGTATTTGATACCAATTGCATTATTTCAGCACTTTTGTTTTCCAACGCTAATGCCAAGGCCTTACGAAAAACATGGCAACAAGGAATCTGCACACCCCTTGTGTGTAAAGAATCCGTGAGTGAACTTTTGCGTGTTTTGAACTATCCAAGGTTTAAACTCTCGCCTTCCGAAATAGAGCGGCTTTTGGCTGATTTTTTGCCATGGGCAGAGGTATGTACGCTTTCATACCCAAGGCAAGAATATTCCTTGCTTAGGGACAAGGATGACGCCATGTTCATTCAGCTGGCCCTTGAGCAGGAGGCTTGCTATTTAGTATCAGGTGACAAACATATCTTTGAACTCAAAGAGAAATTTCAAGATGTGACTATACTGTCATATGCAGATTTTTTGAGCATAGAAGGGGTTTTACGCTAGTAAAAAAACACAATCAAATTTCAATTTTCACGTACATTTATGCACAAAGTGTGTGAAACAAAAAAGCAGAAGCTTTAGTGGTAAAAATTAGGGTCATCACGAGCTTTAATCCGTTTTTTGGATTTTTAGCTAGTCATGACCCAAAATGAATTCTTTCTAAAAAAATCTGCGCTGTAGCATTGCTCAACCTTCATAGCTTCTTGTTTTTTATGCTAGGTACATTCTAGCACCAGTTTTTGTCTTTTACATTATAGGAGGATTCCATGTCCCAGCCCCCCCTTCCAACGCCTAGCGAAATCGTACAAGACATCCTTGCTTCAATAGAAAAATATCACGACGAACAGAAAAAGACATCGCGTTTTTTTCTTTCGTTTGAAACGCTGAAAGCATATTCTGGCAGAACGAATTTAGGTGATAGCATTATTAATGAAATTCAAAGCGCCTTTATTGAGGATGCTACCACTGATTGGCACATGGCTTGGCGAGCAGCATATGACCGCCGTCAAGGTTTTTTGCTTTTTAAAGATGACTTTATAGATTCATGGGACGAGCTGTTTTAATGCAACAATTTGAAATCATCACACAAAAGCCCTTTGCAGGCAAGTACAGCATTGAATACGGGCTTCTTCGTGGCAATGGAACCGTGTTCATGATAAAGGCTGGGAAAGACGGTTCCATTTACGGGTATCAGAACAAATACTTGCACCTTGCCCATGCGATTCGTGCAAAGTATGGCTATACTGTCCTTTGCGCGTCAAATCCGTATCAATTTGCTGATTCCATCGCACAGGCAAAAGAGGTGATCCAAGAACACGCGCACAAGCATTTTTCCATGGTGTATCTTGGCGTATCAGCAGGCGGTACCATGGGGGCAAGTTATGTTTGTCATCATCCTGAAATCGTAAAAATGCTGCTCATCAACATTCCCCTTCGTATCAACCTTATGAAGGTTCTTAAAAACATGGAAGGCTATCAAGGGGAATGTGCCTTTGTCTTTGGCTCGCTTGACCCGTCCATGCCCTATGTAAAGCTCCTTGAAAAGGTTACAAACGATAGAATTTCCATAGAAATTATTGAAAATGCAGACCATAATTTGAGCCAGCACACGGAGCAGTATCAGCTTTTGTCAGAGAAATATCTGTGCTCAATATAAGCGTTGGGTAAAAAATTGGCACGTTTTATTGCTTTACTTTAGGACAGGACAAGCCTCAGGCGGATTGCTTCATCGCTACGCTCTTCTCATGACAAAAGCAGAAGGCATACCCTGAAGGGCACAGGTGGATTCTCGCGTCGGCACTTCGCGCCTCTTCTGAATGACAAATGCATAAATACATAGATTGCCGCGTCCTCACTGCGTTCGTCCTCGCAATTGACCCCACACCTACTTGTGCTCTGTTATGCTACATGGCTATAAAGACTGTAAGTGCCCAAGCAGGTGTGGGGTGGCACGCAGGTTGTTGCTTTTAAGGGGAGCCGTCGCCAGCACACAAGGTCACTGCGAGGACGAACGAAGTGAGGACGTGGCAGTTTATGTTTTGAATGTCTAGCAGATACTGGAAAATGCATCAGTTCCCTTTTCCCCCACATGCAAGGCGACAATACCTGCTGTTAGTTTTGTATAGCGAACAGCGCAAAATCCAGCCTCTTGCATTTCTTTGGCAAGTTCATCTGCGGAAGGAAAGTCCATAATGCTTCTTGCCAAATATCCATACGCTCCATCGCCGGAAAACATGCGTCCAAAGCGTGGTAACAGCTTTTGCAAATACAAGCTATATAGGCCCTTGCAAAATCTGTTTTGCCGTGAGCTAAATTCAAGAATACAGGCCTTGCCGCCCGGGGAAAGCACGCGCAGCATTTCGGCAAAAACACGCTCGCGCGGTGCCATGTTTCTGATGCCAAAGGCCATGGTAATGCTGTCAAGGCAGCTGTCAGGCAGGGGCAATTTTCCGGCATCTGCCACAAGTAGCATTGGTTCCTTGCCCTTGTACGCATTGCTCCTTGCTATTTTATTGCGCCCGGCAAGCATCATGGCAGGGCACACATCCACAGCAACTATCTGTGCGTCTTTATGAAAGGCAGGGTGGCGGCTTAACGCCATGGTCACATCAAGGGTGCCTGCGGCAAAATCGCCAACGCGCATGACAGCGTGGCCCAAATGTTTTGAAGGTGTTACGGCCTCTGTAGCCAGTTTTTTGCGCCATTTTTGGTCAAAGCCCAAGCTTAAAATTCTGTTTAAAGGATCATACCAACGCACAATGCGGCTGAACATGGCATCCATGGCTGCTGGATTTTTGGCCTTGTCAGGATTACTTGGCGTATTGGGTGAAACCATAAGGGTACTCGCATGAAGGATTGAAGGAAAGGTACAAAAATAATGGCGCGCCAGCGCATAGGGTGTGCTGGTTAAAAAACTTTTGCTTACTAGCCTGTCAACAAGCTGCCGCAAAGCAGCAAACTGCAACCAACTGTGTGAATAGGCTTTTATTCTTCTGCTTTTTCAGTTTTTTGCAGTATTGTTTGCAAAACAGTCGCGTACACAGACGGAAACACCGTGTCAAAGGTTGTGGGCGAAACCCGTTGTGTTTCAATGAATTTGACCATGATTTCCTTGGTGATTTGCAAGGCTTCTTTTTGTTCTTTTTCCATGGTGTTCTCCTTTTAACAGTATTTCAATAACACAGTGGTAATTTTCATGTTTTTTATCACGCTGTCAAAAAATCCCGCCCCGTGGGAAATGGTTCTGACCACCATGGTAGAAACCCGAGGCGGGAAAAACAGAATAAAACAGGCCATGCCCCATTCCATTTTTTGCTGTATGTAGCATAGGCGCGCCGAAAGGTCGAGCAAGGCATATTGAGGCAAAGCAGGCTTAGCACGAAGTCGGCGTGCCAAAAGGCCCGTTGCCAAGGCGGCATGGTGGCCCCTTGTTCTCCTTTTATGTTGTAAAAAGTGCATTTCGGTTTCATGTCATTGTTGTTCAATGGTTTGTTCTGTTTTTCAATGCCGACTATTTATAGGTTCTGTACAAATATCGTCAATTTCACCATAAAAAGTGCCATTTATACGATTGTCAAACGCGACAAGAGAGCTTACACTATGAGCTAGAGTTTTTGGCATGATTGTATCAAGCTGCCAAAAGCTTTGACACTATAAAAAATACAAAGAAATGATTCGGTCAAAGGCCCTGCAAAAGCCTTGCGCCGAATAACCATACGGAGGACGCATTGAATCCATTTACTCGAAACCTTATGCTGTGGGGTGTGATTTCCCTAGCCATGGTGGTTGTGTTCAACATGTTCAGCCAGCCGCAAGTGGCCACACAAAATCGCATGACCTACAGCGAATTTTTACGCCAGGCCGAAAAAGGTGACGTGGCTGAAGTGTTGCTTCAAGGCAACACCATCACCGGAAAAACCAGCGCGGGCCAACTTTTTAGCGTTTACGCGCCGGCAGATGCGGGCCTTATTGACAAGCTCATTTCCCATAATGTGGAAGTAAAGGCCGAACCGCAAGAAGGCTCCCCATGGTACATGACGCTGCTTGTATCATGGTTCCCCATGCTACTTCTTATTGCGGTGTGGATATTTTTCATGCGTCAAATGCAAGGCGGTGCCGGAAAGGCCATGTCCTTTGGGCGGTCACGCGCGCGCATGCTCAATCAAGAACAAGGCCAAGTCACCTTTGATGATGTGGCAGGGGTTGAAGAAGCCAAAGAAGAGCTTTCCGAAGTGGTGGACTTTTTATCCAATCCGCGCAAATTCACGCGCCTTGGCGGACGCATTCCCAAGGGGGTGTTGTTGGTAGGCCCTCCAGGTACCGGCAAAACCTTGTTGGCCCGTGCTGTTGCAGGTGAAGCAGGCGTGCCCTTTTTTTCCATTTCAGGCTCAGACTTTGTAGAAATGTTTGTGGGCGTTGGTGCTTCACGTGTACGCGATCTGTTCACGCAGGGCAAAAAAAACGCGCCGTGCCTTATTTTTATTGACGAAATTGACGCAGTAGGTCGCCAGCGCGGCGCAGGCCTTGGGGGCGGACATGACGAGCGTGAGCAAACCTTAAACCAGCTTTTGGTTGAAATGGACGGCTTTGAATCCAATGAAGGTGTTATTCTCATTGCAGCCACCAACC
>CAYJIX010000099.1:0-5336 GCA_964370375.1 uncultured Desulfovibrionaceae bacterium
CCCTAGCAAAGCCTAAATAGTATAAGGGGTACTTGTCCAGCACCCACATCAATACTTATTTAGCGTATTGAAGTAAAAAGATAATAAAAGTTGAAAGGTCTAGTGTCAAGCGATATTTGCTTATTTTGTGAAAAAATACTTTTTTATAACATAACCGCCAACGATAATTTTACAACTTTTTCCTTACGCCATTTGATGTTGGACCAACGCTTTTTGAAGGCATAGGCTGCGGGGCCCCACGTTCTTCTTGCTCGCAGCTTTGCAACAACAAGAGCTTTTGTGATTGGACAACTTGTTTTGTAACACGCAACGGGCTGTCTATTATGGTGCTATGCTGACATTCACACGCTTAAGACTATTCAATGTCGTACAATTTGAGCTTGCTATGCAGGGTTTTACGCGCAATCCCAAGACGTTTGGCAGCTTCGCTTTTATTGTTGTCTGTTTGCTCAAGAGTTTGTAAAATCAAGGTCTTTTCTGCTTGTTCCAAGGTAATAAACGGCATGGCATCTGTCACAGGATTTGTGGCTGCCTTTTTTTGACAAAGGGTTGCACCCGCACCGATACTTGGCGGAAGCTCTCGTTCTGTAATGTATTTACCGCTGCACAAGACAACGGCCCGTTCAAGAACATTTTCCATTTCGCGCACGTTTCCTGGCCAAGGGTATTGAAGCAATGCATCCATGGATTGAGGCGTCAGACCTTTGATATTTTTATCGTATTTTTTTGCATGGCGTTGTACTATGGTAAGCACAAGCAAGGGTATGTCTTCGCGTCTATCGTCAATCGCTGGCACAGACAACGGAAAAACATTAAGCCTGTAGAACAAATCTTCTCGAAAGCGTTTTTCCTGCACTTCTTTCGCAAGGTCACGATTTGTGGCTGCAATCAGGCGCACATTTACCGTAAACGTGGTGTCACTTCCAACGCGCTGGATTTCACGCTGTTGCAAGGCGCGCAACAATTTTGCCTGCACAGACAATGGCAATTCGCCCACCTCGTCAAGAAACAAGGTGCCCCCATCTGCCTGCATAAAACGCCCCTGTCGTTGCTTTATGGCCCCTGTATAGGCTCCTTTTTCATGACCAAAAAGTTCTGATTCTAACAAGTTTTCAGACAAGGCCGCACAATTGAGCACAACCAAAGGTTTATGTGCACGCTGGCTCAGGGCATGGATAGCTTGGGCCACAAGCTCTTTCCCTGTACCGGATTTTCCGGTTATAAGGACTGTCGCTTCTGACGGCGCAGCCATGGCAATCATTTGTTTGAGTTCAAGCATGTTCTTGCTTGTGCCCACGATACGATCTAAAAAAGCATTACAGGCAAGTTCTTTGCGAAGCTCGTCATTTTCTACACGTAAGGTGCGGTGTTCAAGGGTCCGTTGTAAGGCAATCTGTAGCGCGTCAAAGTCAAGCGGCTTTACAAGGTAATCGTAAGCGCCTGATTTTAACGCCTCCACAGCTGATTGCACGGTGGAATAGGCAGTCATAATGATAACAGGCACAGCAGGATTGTATTTTTGAATGGCTTTTAACGCGCTTATACCATCAAGACGGGCCATGCGTACATCCATAAGCACAAGGTCAAAAGGCTGTGCCATAACAGCTTCAATGGCTTGTTCTCCGTCAATGGCACTGCTTACCAAAAGCCCCCATTTGCCAAGCAACGCTTCAAGCATGGCCCTGTGACCGTTGTCATCATCAACCACAAGGACGTGGGTATTTGGAGGGAAAAGACGTTTCATACAAGCTCTTTGGGTGCATGCCTACATGTATTTACATAAAGGTTACTATCTTGATTCTGCATAAAAGCGCACAGTCACAATTGTACCCTGCCCCTCTTCGCTGTGGACAGTCATTGCGGCACCGTGTTCCTCAAATATTTTATGGGCAATGGGCAAGCCAAGCCCTGTGCCGTCGGCCTTAGTCGTAAAATAGGGTGTAAGCATGCGCTCAAGAGTGTTTGCGTCCATCCCTCCCCCTGTGTCTGCAAGTTCAAGCCAGATTTCGTCCTGTTTTTGCCCCATGGCTTTGCCTTCTTGAAGCAAAGCGCGCAAGGTCAATGTGCCGCCATTCGGCATGGCTTGGATGCTGTTTAAGGCCAGATTGAGCAAGGCTTGCACTAATTTATCTTCATCACCACACAAAGGAGGAAAAGGGCTTGGGATATCGGCTATAAACGTTATTTTGCCATGCTTAAGGTCTGATTCTATAAGCCACTGAAGGCGTTCGCTAAGATTCGATACGGTTATGGGTGTGCGGACAAGTGCGCATGGTTTGGTAAAATCCAGCAAGTCCCCCACCACCTTGTCCAAGCGCAACACTTCATTGGTCATCATATCGGCAAGGCGCGCTTCCTCACTTTTTGGGTCAGCGCCTTCCTTAAAATACCTGGCCAGCCCTTTGATCGCTCCCAAAGGATTGCGTATTTCATGCGCAATACCTGCTGCCATACTGCCAAGGGTTGCCAAACGATCACGCTGGCGTAAGGCTTGCTGCAAGGCGTCAATATTGCGCTGTGCTTCCTCGCGCACTCTTGCCTGTGCGCGTAGCAAGTAAAACACCACAAGGCCAATTCCGTTGATGCATAGCAAAAAAAAGATAAAGCCATGAAAACGTTCGGTATCTAACGCTTCTGCTTCGTATAAAGAAGCGTCATCGTACACCGCCACAAGCAATAAAGATTGATTAGCCCTTATGCCACGGGACGAAACATGGTCAAGTTCATGTGCAGGCCTGCGCGTAGGCCTATCTATGAGTCTATCGTCAAGAGGTCGTCTTGGCCCCTTGCGTTCGCGATATTTTTGTAAACGTTCACGCGCGTTTGGCACAACCATGCGTCCATAGACCAAGACAGCGTCCTTTTCACGCAATAAATGTACGCTGTTTGGGGCTGGCTCAAAACTCAACGCTTTTGCCGACAACATGATAGTGTTGCGCAACTCAGGAACACTGCTCGCCAAAACTTCACCTTGTTCGGTTGTGATGGCAAGGGCTTTAAGGTCAGCAGATTTGCCTAGCCTTTCTAATATATCGTCAAGCTCTTCGTCAGACCAGCGAAACCTGATGCCTGCATAAAGTGCTGCCTCCACTGCATGAATGAGTGAAACCCCTTTTTGTTCAAGCACACGGGTTGCAAGCACGCGGTGCCTGTCGCCTCGATCATGAAAACGTGTCACAACCATAAGCAATACCGACACCATAGCGCACAAAACAAGTACACTCCAAGGAGGGATGGCAAAGGATTTTGTTCCTGTAGGATTGTTTGCAGAAAAAGGCGTTTGCATTACAAAAGTATGGGCCATTTTGAAAGTATGGTCAATAGCATACCATTATTGTTATACGAACTAACCATGTATCCCATAAGGCACAACACCTACAACATTTTTGGCAAAGCTGTCACAATACTTGGCAGCACAAGCACCAATATAAGGCAGATGACATACGCCGGCAAAAACAGCATGGCCCCGGTAAAAACCTGTCCAAGGCTGACACGTTCATGGTCATCCTTACCTGACAAATTCGCCACCACATAGGCAGCAACGCCCACAGGCGGTGTCATGGCGCCCATGCTTGTAACAATAATCAAACTTACGCTAAACCATAATGGATTCCAATGCATGGCCTCTGCCAAAGGAAAAAAGATGGGCAAAGCAATGACCAATAGGGCCAAAGCATCCATAACCATGCCACCTATAATAAAGACGATAACCACAAGTCCAAGCACAACAGGCTCCGGAAGGGCAAGCTGCGCTAAGGCCGTCGCAAGCTCAAAAGGCAAACGTGTTAAGGTTATAAATTTACCAAACATGGCTGCTCCTGCAAGCAAAAGCATCATCATACAGGCAATGCGCAAACTTTCATCAAGGGCTTTATACAATCGACTCAAAGGCATGGCCCTGCGGTAAAAAGCCATGCAAAGAGCCATGGCAGACCCAACTGCTCCTGCTTCTGTAGGGGTAAAAAACCCAAAAATCAGCCCTGCAAGCACAATTCCGAACAAAAAGCCCCCTTCAAAAAAGGCCGACAAGGTTTGCACACGTTCTTGCCATGCCGCTTTTTTTACTGTTGGTGCCCAGCTTGGATGTTTGCGCAACACAAAAGGCAAGGTCGCAACAAAAAGCCCAAGGAGCAACAAGCCGGGAAGAAGGCTCCCAACGAACAAGGCCTCAATGGACTGTCCTGTTTGCACCCCTACCACAATGGCCACAACACTTGGAGGGATAATGGCGCCAAGGGTTGTGCCTGCCACCACCGTTCCTGTGGCCAATACCGGATGATAACCGTATTTGCGCATTTCAGGCAAGGCCACAACAGACATGGTGGCGGCTGTGGCTGTATTGGAACCACAAATGGCGGCAAATCCGCCACAAGCCAGAAGAGTAGCCAAGGCAAGGCCCCCACGGCGGTGCCCAAACCATGCCTGCACGGCATTGTATAAACGCTCGCTTAGGCCAAAATGAAAGCACACCTGCCCCATGAACACAAACAGCGGAATGACCGTTAGACCGTAACTGGAAAAGACCCCCCAAAGCTCGTTCCCTGCCATGTTCAAGGCCATGGGCATACCGTCAAGCAACGCGTAACCGCCAATACCTATGATGGCCAGCAAAAACGCAATCGGTATGCGCAAATAGGTGATACCTAGCACCAAAAGGCAAAGGCATATGCTTGCAAGATAGGCAGGAGAGAGGGAAAAAGTCATGTTGCGTTCCTCATGGTGTTGTGTTTTGTTGCGTGCCTTAATATATTGTGAAAAACATTGTGTTTATGCTGGATTGCAACACAATTCCTTTACGGCCAGACACACATTGTGCCCAAGCACAAGGCTTTGCACAGCGCACCCCAAAGCAAGGGCACCTATAAACCACGTATAGCTTATGTTCCAGCCGTCAATGGTTTCCATGCCTTCATGCACGAACATTCCAAAATCGATCAATTCTCGCGTTACAACGAACATAACTAACAGGCATAAAAAGGGCACAAGAACATTGTGTATTTTTTGAGCCCTCAAAGGCATCCGCTGAAACCACACCCCGCCTGTCATATGTCCTGAATGACGCTGAACCCAAGGCAGACAAAGGCCAAGGGCTGCCCCGGCAAGGTATCCGCTGATCTCCACAACGCCGCGGATAGAATGTCCAAAGGGGCGCAATATGATATTGGCAAGGGTAAGCCCCAAAACCAACAACAAGGCGCAACCACCTAAAAGGAATAACATTTTGGACAATCTGTCCATGGTTCGTGTGAACAATGTCATGGGGCAACCCTTTTTTTTGATTAGTATTGTTCGATAACGTTCATGGCCGTGCTAGAAAACGCTTGAGCCTTGCCTAT
>CAYJIX010000100.1:0-5313 GCA_964370375.1 uncultured Desulfovibrionaceae bacterium
TTATTCATATGTATCTATGTGGTAATGGGATTTGTACATCGTTCATGATGAACATTTTTTCACACCGGCCAAAGGGCATGTGTTCGATTCGCGCCAGCCGCGCCAAGAAAATTAGAAGCCCTTACGTTATGGTAACGTGAGGGCTTTTTTGTTTGAGGAGTATAGCCTAAATTTGTCTACCGTCATTGCTCAATGGCAAAGCTTCATCCATAGCACGAGCTAGTTCCCCTCATCCATTTCAAAAGGCCTAGCAAGCATCGCTACAGTTGAAAAAAGCGGTTCACGTTGTCCAAATTCTAGTTGACTTCACCTTCAGGATCATAACAGGCAACGGTTAAACGTTTGGCGTAGTATATGCCTGCATGCTCCCAGTTTTATTTTACATTTTTCCACCACTGCTCAAAGGTTTGTTTTGGATTGTCAAGGTCAATGGCTTCACCAATAAGTGGGGTTAACAGTTTGTAATTTTTACCCTGGCTTGCTTTCGTTAATTCTTCAAGCGGCATTTTCCAATCATGTAAAGCGATGGCAAATTTACTGTTATGAGCCGGGAACACCCGCTTTGCTCCAATTTCTTCGGCTGCCTTGGCGGCATGTTCTGGCAAAAAGTGAATGTGCGGCCAACCTAGAGGGTTAAATTGTCCTACATCCAAAATGGCTAGATCAAAATCGTTAAATTTTTCAGCAATTTTTGCAATGTGGCTCCCATAACCAGTGTCAGAGCTGTAATAGATTTTTGCCGAAGGAGAAATAAGAGCCATACCAGCCCAAAGCGTTTTATTGCGCGATTTTAGGCGAGAGGAATAATGGCGAGAAGGCGTGATGGTTAATTCAATCCCATTTTTTAGGGATAGGCTGTCAAACCAGTCCCCTTCCCAAATATCTTCAGGGGCATAGCCCCAAAGCTCAAAATATGCTCCAAGACCAAGAGTCGTTATGACTTTATCAACCTTGCCGCGCAAAGCAAGCATGGTTTCGTACTCTAAATGGTCGTAATGGTCGTGTGAAATAAAAACATAATCAATGGGCGGCATATCGTCCAAAGAATAAATGACAGAGCCCTCAAAAGCCCTATTAATAAATGAAAAAGGGCCTGCATAGTCTAAAAATACCGGATCAACCAACATGCGCATGCCATCAAGCTGAATAAAAAAGGAAGAATGCCCTAGGGGGATAACTACATTACTTTTAGGATCAAGGGCTTTTAGATCGGTTTTTGCGGTTGGTATTGGTTCATTTGGGACACGCGCACCGTCTTTTGCAACGTGGATATTGTACATACGCACAAAAAAATTCTCTTTGACCAAATTTGTAGGTTCGGGGTCAGCGTTTACAAAAGCCCCGTTCTTATAATTGGGGGATTTCTCAATACGAGCAAGGCGTTGTCCTTTTGGGTCAACACCAAAACGTGGATGATTGAATTCGTAATACAAAAAGATACCGCTAAGTAGTAAAAGGACAAGAAACACAAAACTTTTTTTACCAAACATAAAAATCCTCGTACTAGTATAGCTGTGTTAAAATAGGTAAATTAAAAATATCACAAAAAATAAAAATTTTCTTTGAGTTATTCACATTCGTTATATGTAACGCCGTGTTGAGTAAGAAGTCCTTTTATGCGTTTAATTTCAGCAAGGGTTTCTGTTTGTTCTGAAACTTCTTGTGGTAAATGGCAGGGGAGGATTTTTTCAAGTATTCCATGTTTACGCACAACCGATCCTTCGTTGCAATCATGGCCAAAACCACAAGTGTAGCATTGATTGTACTGATAAACCTGCATTTTTCCAATACATTGTATTTGATTGTACGTAAACATTTTTTCAATATAAGCAGCAACAGGGTCTTTATCTTCCTTTTTTTCACACGTAGTTACAATCAAACCTAACTTGTCTTTGAGGGTATAAGAGCTTCTATGTCTGAAAGAAAAGGTTCTTTCAAGGGTCGCATGTGCAAGAGCGTTGACCATGCCAAAATAGTTCGGCGCGCCAAAGATAATAACATCGGCATGTTGCATTTTTTTACCAATATCTGTCCAATCGTCTTTCACTTTGCAGATATTGTCTTTTGCACAAGCGGTGCACGCAATGCAGCCGTTTATTTTTTTATTTGCAAGTGATATGACTTCGTAATCGCTTGTACAATTTGCTAAAATTTCTTGGATAGCCCCCTGTGTCATTCTGTTTTTACGCGGACTGCCACTAATAGCTAGGATTTTCATTTGTCCATTCCCTTTTGTAGAACAAGCTTTTCAAATAAACGTCATGCTGCCTTGGTATCATCATCAACATTCAACAACGCTTACAGCTAGGCCCCCCAATGACGTTTCTTTGAGGGTATCGCTCATTTTACGGCCTGTATCAGCCATGGCACTGATGACAGCGTCTAAGGTAACACGTTGTGAGTGCACATTCATGCAGCGAGTGATGAGCGCCGCATTGTAGGCTTTGACTGCGCCCACGGCGTTGCGCTCAATACACGGGATTTGCACATAACCTTGCACGGGATCGCAGGTTAAGCCAAGGTGGTGTTCCAAGGCTACTTCTGCTGCATTTTCAACTCCTTGTGGCGAGCTCCCCCGCGCATTGGCGTAAAGGGCTGCGGCCATGGCAGAGGCAACGCCCACTTCGCCTTGGCAGCCAACTTCTGCCCCTGCAATGCTGGCATTGTGTTTTGCCAAAAAGCCCACTGCCGCAGCTGCCAAAATGCCTTCACGCAACGCGCGATCGCCAAAATTTTGTTCGTGGCGCATGGCGTAAACAAGGGCCGGCAATACCCCCGCAGCACCGCAAGTGGGCGCGGTAACAATAACACCTCCTGAAGCGTTTTCTTCAGCAGTGGCAAAGGCATAGGCATTAAGGCTTGCCAAAAAACGGTCAACAGGGCTGGATTGCTGCTTAGCTTTTGTATAAAGGGTATAGGCTTTTCGTTCAACGTTCAGGGGGCCCGGCAAAACGCCTTCTGTATCAAGGCCGCGGCGCACGGCAGCTTCCATAAAGTTGAGCAAACGGTCAAGTTCATGCACAATGGTGGGGCGCGAATTGCCTGTTAATGCCATTTCGTTGTGCAAAATGATATCATGCAGGCCAAGGCCTGTTTCGTGCATCAAATTTTTAAGTTCAGCCATATTGCTGTATTTATAGGCCACTTCTCCGTATTCCGGTGCCGTAAAGTTTTTCCATTGAATAAAGCCGCCGCCCACAGAATAGTACTCGCGATCAAACAGACTGTGTCCGTCATGATCCATCAAGGCCATGGTAAAGGTGTTGCTGTATGGAAAATTGTGCACCACAGCATCGCAAATAACATCATGTATACTCACCGCAATTTCGATACCTTCACCCAAAAGTGTTGTGCGCAAGGTTTTAGGGTTAAGCGCAAGGTCGTGAAGCAGGGAAGGGGGGCAGTCTTCAGGTGCCGTTCCAAGGAGCCCGGCAACAAGGGCAGCAGAGGTGCCATGTCCTTCACCTGTGGCACTTAATGAGCCAAAAAGGCGTACTTCAAAACGACTGGCTCGGCGTTTAGCCTCTAAAGGGAGATCGCGACACAGCCGTACAAAGTCAAATCCTGCTTTCATGGGGCCCATGGTATGAGAGCTGGAAGGCCCGGGGCCTGTTTTGAAAAAATCAAACAAGGGCGTGGTGATGTGCTGCATGGTCATTCTCCTTCAACAGCTATTCAACGTGGATTTTTTGAACAGGATAAAAGCAGTTTATGACAAATGCGTATAAATAGAAAGGGTATTTGAAAGGTTTTTTTGTGCAACGCAGCGTGGGCCGGCACTGCTTTTGTTCGGTACGTCAGGGTATGTGAACTAGCGTTACTTTTTTTGAAAAAGGCATGCCAAGGCACATTTTGAGCAGCGATTAGACTAGGGATATTGGAATGTTATTTTTTGTTGTCAGGCGCACTTTTTGTATCAGCCAATTGTTTAAAGACAAAAATTTCAACATTTTTGCCATCAACACAAGACATGGGAAATTCGGCACGGGCCATGTGCTTGTGACCTCCTGCTGTGCCTAAATGGCCCAATTGTTTCATGGCAAGTTCGCCCACATCACTGTAGCTGTCGTTGCCTCTAAAGACGACTACCACAATAGCGTCTTCTTCTTTTGTGCCTTTAGGGTGATGCACACCGCAAACAGCAATCCATTTCAGCCCATGAACACGGGTAAAAAAGTCAGCGATAACAACTAAAATATCCGTGTTTTCCACAAGTCCAAGGAAGGTATACTGTCCGCGTCCACAAGGATGGAGCGAAGTAAAAGCGTGCGAAAAAAATTTGAGCCAATCTGGCAGGTACTCACTGCGCATGATGTTTGTAAGGTGGATCGGGTTGGCGTATTTTGCAAGGTATTGATAGGCACGCATGTCTTGTTCTGTTGCATTACGCGTAAAGGAGGCAGTGTCTGTGCGGATACCGTATTGCAAAGCTGTGGCAAGAAGTGCGCCTGGGATGATGCGCAAGGCGCGCAAATATTCGGTGAACATGGTGCTAGTTGCGCCCATGGACGGTGTAATGTCTGTGTAGGGAGCTTGTGCAGGATTGTTTTCCACAGTTGGGTGGTGGTCAATAATAATGGAAAAATCAATGTCCTGAAACTGGATGTTGTGGTGTGGTTGTGAGTCCACAATGGCAAATTTATCAAATTGTTGCACAAGCTCTTTTTGCATGGGCACCATGGGGATACGCAGATAGCGTATCATGGCCAAATTGTCAGGCCGTGTGATGTTGTTGGTACGGGCAATAACAACTTTACCGGTACGCCGTGCCATAATTCGTTTAAGGGCCATGGCAGAGGCCATGGCGTCAGGATCAGCTGTAATAAGGATAAGCCAATTGTCGTCTTTTGAAAAAAGTTTCAACAATTCAGATATCTTTTGCCGATGTTTTGTGCGAAATGGCATAACGTACCACGTTGTTTAGGGGTTGTGTCACGGATTTGTTTTTGCCACGCTAGGACATTTGCTTGTATTGTGCGGAAGGCGCGCGCTGTCGTCAACCTTTATATATAAAAAAGGGGGATGCTTGTTTATAAAACATTCTTTTCTTTCATGCAATGAGATGTATGATGTGAAGCAGTGATTATGCCTTTTTCCCTTTTTCCTTCCCTTTGCAGAATATGATACTTGCAGGCTGCGCCAACGCGTTTTGCCCATAAGCTGAGACCTCTGCATGATTACCTTTTCTGCAATTTTGTAGAAACTAAAAGCGCAGACCGCTTAACAACAAAATATATGTGCAGAGGTAAAAGACACAAAAATCAATCGCTTGCGTTGCTCTCTGTATCCGTAACACTCGTTCCTTGTGTATCT
>CAYJIX010000101.1:0-5308 GCA_964370375.1 uncultured Desulfovibrionaceae bacterium
GTTAAACAATGCCTTGCATAATATTGCATCCGTATCGGTCAACAATTCAGCCCTCACCTTAGGCGATACTGTCCACGGAACGGAAACGTTTTCCGGCAACATTGGCGATGCTATGCTTACGGTTGTAAGTGGCACAGTTACTATCAATACCGATACAGCCTTTAACAATGCTGTGGATTTGCAGGGCAGCACAATAAGCGTGAGCGCAGACAAGACCCTAACCTTTGGGAGCGGTGCCACGTTAACCATGGACGCCACAGCAAGCCTTGATCTGACCGACGCCAATGTAGAGGCAGCCAATGGTGTTTTAGGTACCGTTGATATTACAAATGCAGGCAACATGTTCACCCCTTCTGCTGACCTTGGAGGTGATATTACAAGCACAGCTGATAGCACCTTAACCATCACAGGCTTTAGCGGTGATATGAGCGCGAGCGACTATCGCGCCCTTAGGACAGAGGTGCAAACTGACTTGGGGGGCCTATTGGGCACCATCAATTTTGACGGCTTCAATGTGATAACCACGAACCTGACAGACGTTTTTTCAGACATCAACACCCCAACCCAAACCCTTATGGCAGGCACCTTAAGCCATCAGGGCACCACTATCATTGCCGGTATTACAAAAAATACGTCAAGCGGCCTTACCAATTCGGTGGTGGAAGAAGGCGCAACCCTTACCCTAACAGGGGGGGAAGTCGGCGCTGTACACCCCTTACTTGATGAAGGTTCCTTGACCAGTTCCGGCACCTTAAACCTTGGCACTGGTACGTTTAGTGGTAATTTAAATGTTACAAAAGGCACAACCAACATTACAGGCTCGACCAGAGTTACAGGCGATACTGTTGCTACCGCCGGCACCCTTGTTGTCAACGCAGAGGGACAAAGCATAAAATTTGAATCAGCAGTACAAGCTGCCTCCATGATTGTGCAAAAAGGTGATGTGGACGTTTGGGGCACCTTTACAAATAACGGTGGTGTAACCCTTACCGGTGGCACCCTTGATATTTTGGGAGGTGTAGCAGGCACGGGCACGTACTCGTTACAAGGTGGCGAACTGCTGCTTGGCGGTACAGTTTCCCCTGACGCAGCGGATACGCTCGGGGCTATAACGGTTGAGAACGCAAACAGCACCCTTAAGGTACTGGGCGGTTCATGGACAGCAGGAGCGCTTACCGTGACAGAGGGTACTGTTGACATTTCAGGCGGTTCGCTCACCTTAACCCAAAACCTTGATACCCAAGCAGGCTCGTTAAGCGTTACCAGCTCCGGCAAACTGCACCTTGACGGGAATAACCTTAGCGCCGATTTTGCCGACTTTGGCACTGTGGATTTTACCACAGGCGCGTTTAGCGAAGCCAGCACCATGACTGGCACCATTACAGGCACAAACGCTTCAACCATTACCCTGACAAGCGCGATAACGGGCATGCTGTTTGATAATGAATACGACCTCTTGTTAGACACCTTGCAAACCTCGTTTTCAAGCACGTCTTTTGAAGGCACCATCAACCTTGTGGGCATTGACAGGCACAGCACCCTTGCGGATTTGTCTGATGCCACAGACGGCGCAACCAAGGTTGTGGGTGCAGGCACCTATACCAGTGTTACTGATTCTGTCATAGGCGGTATCGTTGCAGCAGATAGGGGCGGCACCATTGTGGATTCTGTCATCAATACAGACGGCTCCCTAACCCTTACCGGCAATGGCCCTGTGGATTTAAGCGTTGGCTCTATTGATGTGGAAAAAGGCACCCTGTACCTTGGCTATGACGGTACAAACGCCACTGCCGGCGGCAAGGTTGACGGCAACCTCCTCGTTGGCAGTGTAGGTAATGCGGCTATTGTATATGCCGAAGGCACAGCCAATAGCATTACAGGTGATCTCGTTGTAAATACTGACGGCCTGATGTCTATCGACAATGACGACAAAAATGCCTCATTAACCGTTGAAGGAGTAAACGGCATCAAAGTAAGCGGCGGCCGATCTAACGGGGATATTCAATTTCGCGTCTATGGTGGTAGCGTTTCTGCCACAAAGCTAAGCCTTGAATCAGGCGGCACTGCTCTCATAAATGGCGGCGAACTTACCCTCACCGGTGCTGACGGTGTGTCTGTAGATGCAGGAACCATGGAAGTTGGTGGTTCTTTAACAACGCAAAAAATAGACATCAGTAATGGTGGTCGCTTGGGTATTGCTAGCACAGCTACCATTACCATGAATGGTGCCCGTAGCCTTTCCATTGACGGCACAGGGTCAACATTCATACTTGGTACAAACCTTAGTGTGGCTACGTTTGGCATGGCCAATGGCGGCGCGCTCACCTTAATAGACAACGCCACCTTAACGGCGGAAAATAGCCTTGCCCTGACAGGCGGCAGCCTAAACCTTGGTCAAGGCACCTTGAATGTCAACGGGTTTAGCAATACGGCAAACGCCTTGGAGCTGACAGGCGGTACCCTAAAAAGCATGAGCGGCATAACAAGCAGCACGGCTGTCACCTTAAACGGCGGCAACCTTGAACTTGCAGGCAGCTCTTGGACAGCTACAGCTGATGTGACGGTGACACAAGGCACCCTTAATGTGAGTTCAGGCGGTGTGGATGTGTCAAACGTCATCTTTACCGCAGGGGCCAACGCCACCTTGGCGTCAACAAACGGCACCGATTTAACCGTGGATCACGCCACCATTGGCATGGAGCAAGACGGCGTAACCGCTAGCTCTGCCACTGTGGCAGGCGCTGATGTGACAGGCCTTTTGGGTAAAGTTGTCATCAAAGGCTTTGATAACGTCTTCCTTGATTATGCCACTGAATACAGCAACCTTGTGGCAGCAGCCCAAATTGCCTATGGCACACAGGCAGAAATCATCCTTGAAGGCGTAGACAAGGATACCAGCAACACCTCGTTAAAAGCTGTTGCCGATCAAAACGACACCAGCTTATCGCTAAACAGCGTTCAGGTTGACCCGGCTGACCCCACGTCCAACCAAGTTGGCGCAGGCAATAGGGCCACAGTTGGTGCCATCAACGGTGTGGATGGCAGCGGTGTTGCTGCCCAAAACCAGGGCGACCTTACCGTTACAGGTACTGCCGCTGATGCCCCCGGGCAGATCGCCATGGGGCATATTATAACCACAGGTGCCGGCAATACGAACCTTGGCAATACAGAAAGTCAAAGCACCCATACAGGCGACGTTGACAGCAGCGCAAGCACCGGCAACACAAGCATCACAAGGCTTGATGTGCTCGGCGATATCCTTAGCAGTGCAGGCACAACCGTTGTGACAGCGTCCAGCGCGAACACCTTAACCACCCACGCCACGGGCTTAACAGAAATCCGCGACGGCCTTACCACCATGGTACGAACCATGGTGAACGCCGGTGGCCTTATGGTACACAGCGGCGGTATTTTGCAAACCGAAAACCTTGAAACAAGCGGCGGCATCGTTGCAAGCATTGGCGGTACTCACTTTGGCGGTATCATGGCAACCTTTGTCAACTCTGTTGGCGACGTGTTCTCACACGATCCTGACTTTGTGGCAGGTGTCGGCATTGAAGGCGCGACCTTTGGCGTTTATGGCGATTTTGGCACAACACAAGTTGCTTCAACCTATGTTGCAGGCCGAAACAGCTATGTTGTCTTAGGCGATGTCAACACCACATGGGCAACAGACACCTTTGCCAATTCCAACCTTACGTGGGGGAATGGTGCGGATGACATTTCCGCCGCGCTCTTCATCAAAGCTCCGCAAACCTTAAGCACCGTTGGCAATGGCGCAGTCATTGTGGACGGCACCCTTGTGGGCGTACAACCTGCAAGCCCTGCAGGCACAGCCAGCTTTGCAGACAATTCCTTGTTTGTGGTGGATGCCGGCAGTGTTGGCACAACTGCGGCCTTAACGGCAACAAACGGTATCCTTACCGTTGATAACGGTGCCAAGCTTATGATTGCTGGCAGTGTTGATGGTGCTGTGACTGTGCTCACAGGCTTTGACGATGCCGCCTCTGTGGTGGCAGACGGTGCCTGGGGCTATACTCGCTTGGATCCAAGCCTGTTTGACGAAAGCACAGTCCTGACCGATTCATTGGCCTATGAAGTGTCAAGCGTATCTTGGGACAACGGCACCTTTACCGCCAACGTGCGCCAAACCAAGGTTGAGGTTCCGTACTTAAACCAAGACCAAAACGCCTTCTTGACCGAAGCAGCAAGCGCAAGCGGTCTTAACGCGCCATCACAGGCCTTTATTGATTATGCCACGTCCAGAACCGCAAGCGGCACAGCACAGGCAGATGCAGCACAGCTGGTACAAGGCAGTGCAGAAGCTGCCGCAGTGGGCGCGGTTGCAGCGTCCAGTGCTGATGTGGCCTCCTCCATTGCTGGGGTTGTCACAGCCTACAATACGGCCTCTGGCGTTGACAGGACAAAAGGCGGCGCGCACGTTATGCATAAGGACAGCAACGGGCAGGTCAGCGTGAACGGCGGGAGCGACATGCGTACAGGCTTTGGCGTATGGGCAACGCCTGTGTACAAGTGGAGCGACGTTGACGGCATGCAGTCAGGCTCGTTTGAAAACGGCTACGAATCCGGCCTTGGCGGTGTGGCCCTTGGCCTTGATTACACCACAGAACAAAACCTGCGCTTTGGCCTTGCGGTCAGTGCAGGGGCAGGGTATGCCGATTCTGACGGTGATTTTTATAACACCGACAATGATTTTGATTTCTGGGGTGTTACAGCCTATGGCGCGTTCCGCAAAAACAACGTTGGCCTAAGCTTTGACCTTGGCTATAGCGCGATTAACAGCGAATTGTCGCAAGACACGTCAGCAGGCCTTAACCAAAACACGGCCGATGTGGATTCTGACGTTATCACCGCAGGTTTGCACGCTGAATACGTGTTCAAAACCAGCGTGGCGGACATTATCCCCCATGTGGGCGTGCGCTACATGCACGTGAGCACCGATGGTTATACCGTAAAAAGCGGCAACCAAACCCTGTTTGATGTAGAGAGCGACAGCCAAAACATCTGGTCAATCCCTGTGGGCGTGACCGTAAGTAAAGACATCGCGCTCAAAAACGATTGGGCCTTCACGCCGCGCCTTGACCTTGGCGTGACCTTCCATGCCGGGGATTTGGACACCGAATCCACCGCACGGATGCCCGGGGTTTTGTCAACCTTTAGCTCTGATATGGAAATGAGGGACGAAGTGGCCTTTACCGGCGGCGTTGGCTTTGACCTTGGCAACGACACGGTGTCTTTTGGCTTAAACTACAACATCAATGCTTCCTCTAACGAGACGGGGCATATG
>CAYJIX010000102.1:0-5236 GCA_964370375.1 uncultured Desulfovibrionaceae bacterium
ATTTACGTCACGGCCGATGCGGTGCACCTTGAAGCAACCAAGAAGCTCTTTGCAAAAAAGTTTCCTGAAATCATGCTCATGCTGTGCTCGCCCGATACAGACGGGAGCGATATTATTGCTAAAGCACATGAACTTGCAGCAGATGTGATTATTGCCAGGGGGGCGCTTTACACGCGCCTTAAAAAACGTGCGCCTTTTCTGCATGTTCTTGAGGCTCCTGTCACAGCCCTAGACACGTTACGGGCCCTTCAAGCAGCACAAAGCATCAGCACTAAAATTGGTGCTGTTGCCTCTGAGCATGTTATGACAGGAATCCGAGAGCTTGCAGCTGTTATGGAGCTTGAGCTGATTGTCTATCCTTTGGACAAGGATAAAGACCCTTATGAAGGCGTGCAAGCGGTGCTTGCTACCGGTGCAAACGTTATTGTAGGTGGTTTTTTGGCAAAAAATGCAGCCAATGCGCATGCTGTACCTAGTGTCCCTATTATAAGTCATAGCGAAGGCTTGCTTGAAGCTGCACAAAAAGCACAAGAACTTGTGCATGCCATCCGTCATGAGCGGCAACGCTCTGTTTTGCTTCACGCGCTTATAGACCACACCTCAGACGGCATTATTGCCTGTGACGCCAACGGCACTATTGTTGTGTGCAACCCTGCTGCAAAGCGTCTTTTAGGTATTTCTGACGTTGTGGGAGAAGCAGCAACACAACATGTTCCAGAACTTGACCTGTCGCAAACCATTGCATCAACAACAAAAACATTAGGGCGTTTACTGCAGCACAAAGGCAAAGACCTTGTATGCAGCACTGTTCCTGTAAAGGTTCATGGCAGAACAGAAGCTGCCGTAGCCACAGTGCAAGACGTGCGCAAAATTCAGCAAGTCGAAGCGCATGTACGCCGCAGCATTTACGAAACAGGGCATAAAGCCAGCATGTGCTTTAATAACATGATCTGGCGCAGTGCTGCCATGGAGCAAGCCATTGGCAAGGCAAAAGAATTTGCCATGACCAATGCCTCCGTCTTGCTCTTGGGTGAAACAGGCGTAGGGAAAGAACTGTTTGCCCAAAGCATCCACATGTTCAGCTCTAGAAAAAAAGGCCCATTTGTAGCCATAAACTGTGCAGCCCTGCCCGGGGATTTATTAGAAAGTGAACTTTTTGGCTACGAAGCCGGAGCCTTTACAGGAGCAAACCCCAAAGGCAAGCCCGGCATGTTTGAGCTTGCTCATGGCGGAACGTTATTTTTGGACGAAATAGGCGAGCAAGCTATGCATATTCAAAGCAAGCTCCTTCGCGTTTTGGAAGAACGCAAAATCATGCGCCTTGGCAGTGATAAAGTATTGCCTGTGGATGTTAGGCTTATCACCGCAACGCACAGAAACTTGCAAGAATGTATCCGTGATCAGATGTTTCGTGCTGACCTATACTATCGACTCAACGTCTTGCGTCTTAAAATTCCGCCTTTACGCGAACGAGCAGACGATATTGCTGTTTTAGCACAGGCCTTTCTTCTTCAATGTATGCCAAGGGGAAAAACTCCGCCAACACTTTGCCCTGATGCAGTACAAGTATTGCAAGGTCATGATTGGCCGGGTAATGTTCGGGAGCTGCGCAATATTATGGAACGGATTGCCACACTCCATAAAAATGACTACGTGGACGGCAATGCCGCAGCAAGCTACCTTGCCGAAGAAAAAGCCGAGTTGCACACCACAGTTTATGACGCTGAGCTTGCAGAAATTTACCGCGTGCTTGCAGCATACAACGGCAACCAAACAAAGGCCGCTGCAGCATTGGGCATGAGCCGTGCTACATTATGGCGCAAACTTAAAAAAGGTATTTGACCTTTCTTACCCAGTTAGAATTCCCGTAACAATGCTGCATGCATGCTTCATTGCACGCACACACAACGCATGTCGGTAAACAACCATCAATTGCTATCTTCTTGCATGCCTTCCTTGAGGGTGTATCTGCAAAATCATGCCTACGTGTGCACGCAAAACTGTTTCATTGCCTTGAGCGTTTGAAACAGTTTTTTATTGCCTTTGCGCTCCTGCATAATTTTACCATAGTATTACAACTAAATACGAAACAAAGAACTATGGCACGCTCTTTGCTTTTTACAAATATCCTTACCATATGCCTAATGGCATCAAGGTTGAAGGATTTGATTTGTTTTTACCCATTAAAACCACTACCCGATAGGAGTCCTCATGGCATGCGACTACAGTACAACGCGCATACGCCGTTCACGCCTGATTATGCCGGCTCATCAAAAACGCTTTGTAGAAAAAGCCTACACACGCAATGCCGACGCTGTAGTGCTTGACCTTGAAGACAGCGTGCCGGATTCAGAAAAATTGATCGCACGGCAAAGCCTAGCCAACGGTATTTTGTTAGTCGGCAAAGGCGCAAGTGAAGTCATTGTTAGAGTGAACAACGAGCCTGAACTGCTACAAGGCGACCTTGAAGCGGCTGTTCGCCCGGGAGTGAACGCCATCTATATGCCAAAATGCGAACACGCACAGCAAATGCAAGAACTTGCGCAAACCCTTTCACAGCTTGAACAAAAGCATGGCATGCCACAAGGTTCTGTGACCATTAATGCTGTCATTGAAACGCCGCGCGGCTACCTGAACGCAGAAAGCATTGCCGCAGCAAGTTCGCGCATTGATTCCATCACCTTAGGCAATGAAGATTTTTGCACATCCATCAATCTTACACCCGGTCAAGACACACAAGCTGCCATGCTAACCTATCGCATGCACCTGCTTCTTGTTGCTCGTGCTTACGGTCAAATTCCCATGGGCATGGTGGGATCCATGACAGGCTATAGCGATGAAAACGCCTTTGAATCCTTAGCAAAACTTAGCTACAAGCATGGTTTTTACGGGTCAAGCTGCATCCATCCCGGCAATGTGGCTACGCTCAATGCCTGTTTTGCCCCTTCGCCCGCTGAAATTATTGCAGCACAAGAAATTGTGGACGCACTTGAAGCTGCGTTTGCCGAAGGCAAGGCAGCAATCAGCCTACACGGTACCATGGTTGACACACCCCACTACAAAAAAGCGCAGGCAGTGCTTGAACGGGCAAAAGCCATAGAAGCCCATGAAACTCGCAAACGTTTAGCGCGCGAAGCGGCAAACTAAAAAGGATTCGTCATGAGCAACAACCTTCCCTTGCGTGGTATTACGGTTATTGATGCGGCAACCATGCTTGCCGCCCCTTGGGCCGCAGTATTTCTTGCTGATTATGGTGCCAATGTTATCAAAATTGAACACCCTGAAAAAGGCGACACAGGCCGCGGTTACGGAAAACAAAAAAACGGGGTTCCGCTTTTGTGGAAAAGCATAGCGAGAAACAAAAAATGCACAACCTTAAACCTAAGCCAACCGGAAGGGCAAGAACTGTTCAAACAGCTGGTGGCCAAGGCCGATGTGCTTATTGAAAACTATCGCCCCAATACCTTGGAAAAATGGAATATCGGCTGGGATACGTTGTCTGCCATCAATCCTTCTTTAATCATGCTACGCACCACAGGATTTGGGCAAGACGGCCCCTATGCTAAGCGTGGCGGCTTTGGCACAGTTGCTGAAGCCATGAGCGGCTTTGCTTCTATCAACGGGCCAAAAGGCGGAGCGCCTACCTTGCCCGGCATGGCCTTGGCAGATGGGGTGTGCGGTATTTTTGGCGCGTTGTCGATCATGATCGCTTTGCATGAACGAAATTCAAACCCTGATCGGATCGGCCAGTACATTGACATTTCGCTCTATGAGCCGCTCATGCGCCTTGTAGAGCCGCATATCCTTTCCTACGACCAACTTGGTGTCATTGCAGAACGAGTGGGCAATGCCAGCGTATCTGTGGCACCGCGCAATGCCTATATAACGCAAGACGGCACATGGGTTGCCCTGTCAGGTGCAGCACAGCCCATTGCAGCTAATGTGTTTAAAGCCATTGGTAAACCAGAACTTATTGATGACGAACGTTTTTGTAACAATGCCGCACGCGTGAAAAACGTGGCTGAGCTTGACGCGCTTATCGGAAGTTGGATCAAAGAGCACACCCTTGAAGAAGTACAACGCACTTTTTTTGACTGTGGTGCTGTTATTGGCCCCATGTACGACATGAGCCAATTGTTTGAGGATCCGCATTACCAACATCGCGAATCCTTTGTAAGTGTTGAGGATGAGGAGCTTGGCACTGTGCGCATGCCAAATGTTGTTGCTAAATTCTCACGCACTCCTGGTGCAGTTCAGCATGCAGGTGCTCCAAAAGGCAAACATAATCAAACTATTTTCTGCGATATGCTAGGACTTTCGGCTGAACGCCTTGCCGCATTGCAAGAAAAAGGCATCATTTAAAAAGGTGTCAATCACTAGCATCGTAAACACTTCTACATTTTTGAGGTACACATATGGAAACGGTTTTTCCAGAGCTTTTATGGATTAAAGACGAGGATTTGCGTGATAAAGTTAAAGCAACCTTTATGGATGGACTAGCGCAAGGTGGCTGGACTTTGGAAGATATGGACCTTTACGCCTTTAGCTGTAATGTTCCCAATTACAATGTGTCTTTTGCAGACCATATCCGCACAATTACTCGCATGGTGCATGTTGCATATAAAGAGTATAGCTTGGCTTATGCAGGAAAATATACCCTTAACTACGACCACTTGATTGCAGGATCCTTGCTGCACGATGTGGGCAAATTCATTGAACTGGCGAAAGACGAAACAAGCCAATGCATGCCCCGCCGTGTTGTGTATTCAGATAAACAAAAATACCTAAGCCACCCTTTTATTGGCGTTGGACTTGCTATGAAACATGAGCTGCCCTACGAAGTTATCCACATCATCGGCTACCATTCAAAAGAAGGGGAACTGTGGCCCAAAAGCCCTGAGGCGCAGTTCATGACCCTTGTTGATCATATGAATTTTTACCCACTACGTGCAGAGGCTGCATTTGCTCAATGATTAAAAAAATATCTTGGTCCTTTTTTCAATAGAAAAACCCTCATAAGAAGGTTCTTATGAGGGCTTGTTTTTCTATGTGGAGCCCTTGAGCTGCTCCATAATATGCATATAACTACTCGTTTTTACAATATATAAAAAATATTAAAAAAATTGATACCTACAAATATACCTACAAAAATTTTTGTGTCCTACAGGTGGGGAGTAAAAACTTTCAGGTATAAGCCTCGCCAAAAGTGGCGGTTCGCTGTTGCGTCTTTGGAGTG
>CAYJIX010000103.1:0-5229 GCA_964370375.1 uncultured Desulfovibrionaceae bacterium
ATCACCACCACACCTTACCCATATCACATAACCAAATTTTTTAAAATAGCTTTTGCGTAGTCGACTGAGCAGAGGGTATGCGCAAGTGCAGGGCATGCCATGATTTGCATAACTTTATAGAATAGCAAACCTTTCGTGACGTTTTTGCAACGTCAGGCAAAAGTGTTACGGCTATGTCGTAAGCAGCGTTTAAAATCTTCGTCCAAGGAGCGATTAGGTTCTTCGCCGTGCGTTTTTTGAAATATCGGCAAAGCGTGCTTCTGTTTCAATCAGGGCGTTCACCACGTCAGGGGCGAAGTGGCCTCCGGCGCTTTCTTGAATGATTTCCACAGCTTCTTCGTGGGGGAGTGGTTGTTTGTAGGGGCGCAGGCTTACAATGGCGTCATAGACATCTACTACGGCCATGATTTGTGCGGCAAGGGGGATTTCGTCTTGTTTTAGGCCATCGGGGTAGCCGCGTCCGTCCCAGCGTTCATGGTGCCAGCGCACGATTTCGTGTGCGAATTTCCAAAACCCATCGCTTTGCATGTCTTCAATGGTTTTTGTAAGGAGTTCTGCGCCATACACGGGGTGTTGTTGCATAAGCAGGATTTCGTCAGGTGTTAGCTTGCCTTTTTTGAGTAAAATATCATCTGAAATGCTTATTTTACCCACATCATGAAGCGGAGCGCAAAGACGCAGCCATTCTATAACATGCGGCTCGTTCAAGTGGCTATATTTAGGATTTTTCGCAAGCTCAGTGGCAAGCAGAGCCATATATTTTTGTGTACGTTTGATATGGTCTCGCGTTTCGGGGTCTTGCCATTCTGCTACATCGGCAAGAAGCCAAATAGCACCTTCTTGGATGCTGTTCTGCTGTTCTATATGATCTTGCGCCGTCTTTTGTAAGGATTTTGTGCGGTTGTTGGCAGTAAGTACGTTGTGCACACGCACTCGCAAGATGTCTGCCGAGAAAGGTTTGTGTAGATATTCTGCAGCGCCAAGTTGTAGCCCGTATGCTTCTTCTTGCGGGTCTGTCACAACGGTCATGAGCAAAACAGGTATGTCTTTGAGCCGTGGGTCCAGCTTTATCTGCCCACAAAGCTTATATCCATCGGGCTCTACCAGTTCAACAGCCAGCAAGATACCGTCCGGTACATTTGGACGTTGCAAAACTTCAAGGGCCTTACTGCTGCTTGTTGCCAAAATATGATAGCGATCTTTTAAGGCTTCTGCCAAAAACCATACGTTTTCAGCAATATCGTCAACAATCAACACAGTGGCTTTTTTGCTTGGAATATCAATCATACTGACCATACCTTTATGGCACATCATTATGCGCGGGTTTGTTCGGTATACGCACTCACGACAACTGCAAGAGCCGCCTTGTCAAGGTCATAAACCGCATTATACGCTTGCATATACAGATCACCACTCAAAACAGATGGCACAAACATATTTAGCTGTTTAATGTGGTGCATGCTCATCGTGATATCCTTATCCATCATGTCCAACGCCTGTTGCAGCGTTTCAATCACGCATTCTTTGTCTTTAACAGTACCTGTTGTCAGGGTGTTGTCCATGGTGCCATTTGTGTCTGAAAAAAACGTAGAAATGTCTGCATAGACATGTTCAAGTTGCATTGTAAGACGTTGCAGGACGGCTTCTGAAAGCTGTTTTGTTATGCAGCTTTGCTCAACCTTGCCCACAAGGTCCACAAGGTCTGTCATACCTAAGGTGTCAGCGGCAGCACTAAGGGCGCGGATAAGACGGCATGCATCATCCCATGCATTTTTTTGAACGTACCGTTTAATGAGCTCTACCGTATTGTTATGGCGCTCTTCAAAACTATAAAGGGCGTCTTTATACGCTTCTAGATCCCCACCTGTATTAAACAGTCCTTTTGCAGCATCGATTCCCGGCAGTTGTATTTTAAGTGCATCCTTTTGCAATATTTCGGAATTTGCGTCTTCAACAATCGGCAAGTTCTTTCCTTCTGGCTCGTTATGCACAACAGGCGCATGGTTGCCCTGGTTGCTGATAAGCCATGTTACCAAGGTTTTGGCTAGGACATCTGGGTCAATAGGTTTGGTGATATGGTCATTCATGCCCGCTGCAAAGCTTTGCTCCATATGGTCTTGCATGGCATGGGCGGTCATGGCAATGATTGGCAAGCTGTCTTTGTCACAATTTGGCAGGGTGCGGATGTTCCGTGCCGCAGTAAGCCCATCCATAACGGGCATTTGAATATCCATAAGAACAGCATCAAAAACCTGTTCTTTACATAGGTTAAACCCTTCAAGGCCATTATTTGCAACTGTTGCGCGAACGCCTAGGTTCTCTAGCAAAGCAACGGCGACCTCTTGGTTGATATCGTTATCCTCTACAAGCAGCACATGCTTACCAACCAATCCCTGCAAAACGGTATCCGATTTGGTGCTTGCTGTTGCGTGCTCTTCATTGGGATCTGCAATTCCTAGGGCATTGCGAACCGTTTTTTGTAAATCCACAGGCAAGACCGGCTTTGGAATAAAAGCGGCAAAGACTTCTTGCGCCACAATATCGTCTGCAACAACTTCACCATACGCTGATGTTAACAGCAACACAGGACGTGTGCTTAAATCAAGTTTTTTAATAGCTCTGGCGCTTTTGTATCCATCCACATCGGGCATATTCCAATCTATAATGATCACATGATAGGGAGCACCCTGCCTGTCTGCCTGTTGTAACATGCTGCTGGCATTGTCAAAATTGTATGCCACATCTGCGGCAAAGCCCATATCCGTCAACAGGTGCTGAAATATTTCACAGGCTATGGGATTGTCGTCAAGCACCAGCGCGCGCATTGATTGCGGTAATGGTTTAAGGCTGTGGGCGCGTTGCTCATCTTCTACGCAAACCATGGGCACAGAAAAGCGAAACGTGCTGCCTTTGCCTATTTCGCTTTCAACAGCAATATGGCTGCCCATGGATTCTATAATATGTTTACAAATGGCAAGCCCAAGTCCGGTGCCTCCAAATTTACGAGTGGTGGACACATCGACTTGTTCGAACGGTTTAAAAATACTTTCAATCCTTTCTGCAGGCATGCCAATGCCCGAATCCTTAACTTCAAAGGACACAGTATAAACGGCACCTTCTTGTTTAAGAACAACGACTCGCAGTACAACACTGCCATCAAATGTAAATTTAATCGCATTGCTGAGTAAATTTGTAAGCACCTGCCCAAGTCGCTTGCCATCCCCGATACATATGGTTGGCACGTTAGAGTCAATATAAAAAAGCACTTCAATGTTTTTGTCACTGGCTAAAGACATGCCCAGGGTACAAATATTGGACATGACATCCATAAGATTAAACGGTATATACTCTAGCTCAAATTTACCGGCATCAACCTTGGAAACATCCAAGACGTCATTCACTATGCTTAGCAAAGTATGGCTTGCGTTTTGGATTTTTTTCATGCTTTCTAAAATATATGGGTCTTTTGTATGCTGCTGGCACAAATGGCTCATGCCAAGAATGGCATTCATGGGCGTGCGGATTTCATGGCTCATATTGGCTAAAAAATTACTTTTGGCCTGATTTGCCTTTTCTACAATCTTTAAGGTTTGGCGCAGCTTGGATTGTGCGTCCTCAAGATCTTTCATCATATCCTTGAATTGCCGCAAATCTCGAGTATACCCTATAATAACAAGCCTGCCGTCTTGCTGGCCACGTACCAAGGTGATTTCGCAGGGGATGGGATCTTGGTTAAGGCTTTGGTGTAGCCACTCAAACCGAACAGATCCTTCCTTGAGCACCCTGCCAAAATATCTGCGAGAAAGGCTTATACTTGCCGTGCCGCATGGCTGATATTTTGGCGAAAATGCAAAAAAATTCTCCAAATATTCCTGCTTTTCCTGCAAGCCAAAAAGGCGAAGAATTTCCATATTGCAGTCAACAAACCTAAACCCTTCATCCCAAAGGGTTGCCCCAAACGGCATGGAGTTAAACATAAGCTGCACGCGCTCATTGGCAGATCTCATGGCCGACAACGCTTGAAACTGCTCAGAGATATCCTGGTGATACCCTCGAAAACAAATGGAAGCTTTGTCTTGTTTTTTTGTGCACATTTTTCCGCCACAGCGGACTTGGATATTGCCTCGCTTTGGATGCTCCCATGGATAGTCTATTTCTTGCTGTTGCCCTGTGGCCACCATCTGCTCTATGGCAGCCATGACCGTAGGCACGGCATCAGGATAAATACGGCTAAACCAATGCTCAAAACAAGCATGCGGAGACGGATGTTCATCAAGCCCCAACAAAGAAAGCATTGTTGTATTGGCTATCATTTCACCAAATTGTGTTTGCGGATTCCAAAGTATGGTCCATAATCCCATGTTTCCCAAGGTAAGAGCCTCAGATAACCACGGGGTAACATCTTGGTCGTTGCATGATACCCCTTCAACCTCTGTATTTTCAAGCGAATTGCAAGGACAATGGGCTGCATCGTGGGTGTCCATGTTTTCAATAGAAGTGCACGTTGCTTCAACAGCTCGATCTGTTGACGCATCAACATCATTTTTCGCTGGCTGCGCTCCCGATTGGACACAGGCAAGCGGTTCTTTATGTTGCTTATTTAAACTATCCTGATTACTCATAGAACACCTACTTTAAAAACATCAAACTTAAACCATTTGCCGATTGTGATTCTTTTTTTATCTCTCAAGGCTATTCTCTCAAGATTTTAAACAAAATTCAAGTATACGAAAAACAGCCATTACCAAAATAATCAAACAAAAAACCGAATACTATTATCAACGCGCAGTGTGTGCTTTCTATGGGTGTTTCCTCAAGGGGCCATGGAACCTATGGCAACGCACAAGCTGACGTGCTGTTGCGCGGTGCTTCGCGTATTGCTGAACGTTCAAAGGGTTCTGCTACCACGTCACAGATATTGCAAAAATGGATTTTTGACAGCGAACCTGTCTTGATGGCGCAACGTGACCGCGAACGCCTTGACCAAGATATGTTCGTTTACGAACAGCAACAGGCCGTCATGGATGAACTGTGGGGCAAGATTGACCGTGAAGCGTACAAGAAGGAATACGGCGCGGATGGCGTAGAGCACATAGAAAGCCTGTATGGGCGTGGTATATGGCACAGCAACAGAAGCCGCGGCCCACGCTTAGCGACTTATGAGCGCATGATAGCCAATGGCGAAATCACACGTGAAGAAGCTATTAAGCAGATGGATGACGCGCAAAG
>CAYJIX010000104.1:0-1803 GCA_964370375.1 uncultured Desulfovibrionaceae bacterium
TGTGGAGAGGACTTTTCCTTATTTGAACAGCCTGCGCAAGCTGAAGGATTGTGTGAGGAAAAGCTTTTCCTTGTCTGAACAGCCTGCCCGTAATGAAGAGTGACGATTGTATCCTTTTTGTAAAAACGGATTTTTAACAAGTAGCTCACAAAACGCCAAGGCAAACCTTTGCCAACAAAAAGCTTCACAAAAAATCGGCACTCTACAACCTAGGCAACTAAAAACTGCTCAAACAGCCTTATTTTCATACAAAGGGGGGCTCTATGGCTTACTGGCTTTTTAAAAGCGAACCTGAATGTTTTTCTATTGAAGATTTAGAAAACATGCCAAATCAAACCACAAGCTGGGATGGCGTGCGCAACTATCAGGCTCGCAATTTCATGCGCGCCATGCACGTTGGCGATGAGGCTTTTTTTTATCATAGCGGTAAAAATCCCGAAATCTGCGGCATTGTGCGCGTTGTTGCCCCTGCCTACCCTGACCACACAGCCTTTGACCCTGCATCTGAACATTACGACCCCAATTCCACGCCAAGCCATCCACGCTGGGATATGGTGGATGTACAGCTTATCCGCCGTTTTGTACCGCCTGTACCGCGCAGCTTGCTTCGCAACGATGCAGAGCTTGCCGGCATGGAATTGATGAAAAAAGGCTCACGGTTGTCCGTGCAAGTTGTGGAAAAAGAAGCTTTTTTGCACATTGTAAGCGTGGCTGATGCGCTTTTGGTGTCATAAGCTTGCACGGGCATTGTACTGCTGTGGTTTGTATTGCTTTTGATGGGCAAACTCTATACAATAGAGATATATTAGAGCACAAAGGAGCACGCTGCATGGCAAATTCAGTAAATGTAAGCATCCGTATAGATAGCGACGTAAAAAAAGATTCTGAAACACTTTATGCCGCGCTTGGAGTCAACCTTTCCACGGCAATAAATGTTTTTTTGCGACAATCTTTACGCACTGGTGGCTTTCCTTTTGAGGTAAAACTGCCAAAGCCCAACGCAGAAACCTTAGCTGCCATGCTTGAAGCAGAGCAACTTATACAAAGCCCACAAACCAAGCGATATTCAAATGTAGAAGAAGCTCTAAAGGAGCTTAAAAGCTAATGTTGGATATTGTTTGGACACGCGCCTTCAAAAAAGACTATAAACTGGCACAAAAAAAAAATCTCAACATTGAAGTTCTTGACTCTGTTATCCGTACCCTTGCCGCAGAAAAAGAGCTGGATAAAAAATTTTTAGACCATGCTCTTGGCGGCAACTGGAAAGGGTATCGCGAATGCCACCTTTCCCCTGATTGGTTGCTCATATACAAAATAGAAAAAAAAGCACTTGTGCTTGTCTTGGCACGCAGCGGCTCACATTCTGATGTGTTTTAATGCGGTTCAAGATGGACAATGCCATTGCCTGTTATATGCGCAACACTTGTTCTTGCCAGAAGAACCTTCAAATAGTAAGAGTTTTGCACAATATATAGTCGACACTGAAAAGCATGATATTTTGTTGAAATCATCAGAAAGCCCAAAGATGACAAAGAATCATACCTTATGAAGGGCAAAACGCTCCTCCATGGTTCAACCCTTCGGATGTGGCTTGCTTTACATGGAACAGCACACAGCAGGCTTGCAGTCACATCGTCGACGCTAAAAACTCATTTCGGTGCATTTTTCAGAAAGCACCACGCGTGGGCTTATCGCCCTCTGCTGGCATAAACACCACGCGTGGGCTTATCGCCCTCTGCTGGCATAAACACCACGCGTGGGCTTATCGCCCTCTGCTGGCATAAACACCACGCGTGGGCTTAT
>CAYJIX010000104.1:1903-5174 GCA_964370375.1 uncultured Desulfovibrionaceae bacterium
ACCACGCGTGGGCTTATCGCCCTCTGTTTATATAAAGCACGCTCACTCCACATACCCCTTCGGGGACGGCGAAAGCACGTTTTGGCTCATTTTACATGGCGCACTATCAAACGTTGCTTGAATCCCCTTCAAGAGTTCCAAGCCATTTATCAAGCATTTCATAAAGGATATTGGGCGCGATGGGTTTTGTTATATGCTCATCCATGCCATGTTTAAGGCTTTTTTCCCTATCAGCCGACATGGCATTGGCCGAAAGCGCGATGATTGGCAAATGTTTATGCTTCTCGTTTTCTCTGATTTTTTTTGTAGCCTCAAGGCCATCCATAACAGGCATTTGTATGTCCATAAGCACAAGGTCATAGTCTTTTTGTTCAAGCATGCTTATGGCTTCTTGCCCGTTGTTGGCAACATCTACAAAGTAGCCTTTTTGCTTTAAAAGTTCAGTCGCTACAAGCTGGTTCACAAGGTTATCTTCGGCAAGTAAGATATGCCTTTCGTTTGTAATGGATTTGTAAGAATATTCTATCTTTTGCTCAATGTATTCGCTCGTATCTACAGCAAAATCAGCGGTAAACAAAAAAGTAGAACCATGCCCAAGCTCACTTTCGATCCAGATTTGACCTCCCATAAGCTCTACAAGTTGTTTGCTGATGGTAAGCCCTAGGCCTGTACCTCCGTATTTACGAGTTACAGAATTGTCTGCTTGTGTAAACGCTGAAAAAAGTCTTTTTTGCTGTTCTTCACTAAGTCCGATGCCTGTATCTTTTACGGCAAAACGAAAAGATATTCTACCATCGGCTTCTTCTATTTTTTCAGTTGTTATGCTCACACTGCCTTTTTTGGTAAACTTTATGGCATTATTGACAAGGTTTAGCAGTATTTGCTTAAGGCGAAGAGGATCCCCAACAAGCCTTACAGAAAGCACGTCTGCATTTTCCAAAACAAGTTGCAGGCCTTTTTCTTCTGCCTTATGTATTGTAAGTACCTTTACGTTATCAACAACTTCATCCAATGTGAAACTGATATTTTCAAGCGTAAGTTTTTTACTTTCAATTTTAGAAAAGTCTAAAATATCATTAATGATCTGCATCAGGTCTTCTGATGCTTTTAACGCTTTTTCAATATAATTTTTTTGCACGCTCTCTAATTGAGTTTGCAAAACAAGGTGTAGTAATCCTGAAATACCATTCAAGGGCGTGCGAATTTCATGGCTCATATTGGCTAAAAATTGCCCTTTTACTATATTTGCGGCCTCTGCATCTTCTTTTGCCTGTAAAATATCGGTGTTGTCATGAAGATAAACAGCATGACCTTCAAAATTGTTTTGTTTGTTTAGTATAGGAACAATAGATATTTCGTAAATATGCTCATCTGTATGTGTCGGAAACGTTATCGTTTCAACAACGTTTACTACTTCGCCAGTATTTGATACAGACAAAAACAAGTTTTCTAATTTTTCAAGAAAGGTTGGAGAAAGCAGCTCCGAAAATATTTCTGTAATATGCTTACCTTTTATAAGATATAATTCATCGTAACCGGAAACAAAAAGAAACCTTTTGGTACAATACACAAGGCAACGATCTTTATCAAAGATCAAAATGTTTGATGGGCTGTTTTCCAGTAATAAGTTAAGATACTTTTCTAGCGCATGTTGCTGTGTAGTAAGCATCTTATTCACATTTTCTGTGCTGCTGATAGTCAATTTAACACGTTGTAATAGATTTTCAACCTCGCGTGTTTTCCTTTTTAACAACCTATTTTCTTTAAGTAACTTGGCGTTTTCTTCTAGGATTGCTGCGCTATCTTTATTTTCAAGTGTTGTCATAACAAAACCAATATTTTTTTACCTTAAAAAAAAGTACACATGCAATTATAGTATGCAGATTATAAAAGTAAAATTGTGAAACCGATTTATAGTATTATTTTTACTGTCTTCTACAGGGCAAATCTCACCGCCGGAATACGCACTGTGAAAGGGTATGTTATCCTTAAGCTTTTCTTGTATGACATTGCTTTCAAGCAAATAATCTAAGCCAAGGATAGCAAGGCGTCCAAAACAAGAAAAGATGATTATTCCATTTACATCTTCAAGTTGCATCACTTTTTCTATGGCTTGTTCCGCCACAAGCTGCACATCGTCTTTGTTCAGGCTACCGATCCTAAGTTTGCAACCTTGAGGCATGCTCCCCCCACAAATAACATGCCTGTTTTGATCTGAAAGCAAAGCAGCACGGCTAATAAGCGGCGTTCCATCATTGTAATCAGTCATAAATGGTGTGCTAAAAAATCCCTGAACGGTATCATTATTAAGCACGTTAATAGATGATAAATAATCAAGTGCGGGCATACCATTGATTTCTTTTATGGTGTTTCCTTCCGATGCAGTAATAACACATTGATGTGATGAAACATTATCTTCTATTAATGAAGAAAAGATGAATCTGGGATTACTATTTCCACTAACCAGCAACATAGAAAACTGCTTAGTAAGGTATTCTCCATTATATATTGCATATGAACTTTCATAGGTAACTACGTCGTCTGGGCACGCATTAGAACCAAAAATAGGAATATTTTTAAAAAAGCTTGACAGTTCATTAATGATATCTTCACTATTGTTAGCTATATGCATTGGAGCAAAAAACAAAATAAGCTTTGGATCAGTATCCATACTTGATAAAGCTTCATTACATGCTTTTACAGTGATTTCTTTCGTATTGTTTTCATTCCAAGCATCACTGCACACAACAGTAAATTGGCAATCATCGGCAGTCAGAACAGAAACGCAAAAAAGCGTACTGCCAGATTCTGTATTTATAGCATTGTTAAGAGTGGTCATCCCAACGACAGGAAAAGGCAAGGCTTTGCATATGGCGCTTGCGGTGTCTGTTTCAATAAAATCATAAGAACACGTAATAAAGGCCGCAGAATTTGTTAACAGCTGATTTTCAAGGTCTAATTGTTCAAGAATTTCTTCAACGGCAGTTTGGATATCATCAACCTCAAAGGTGTAGGCATTGAGCATTTTCATGATTCTAACATCCCTGTATTGCTAAAAAAAGTCGGTACATTTCTTTTTTCCGACTGAGCAGATTCCTGTAACATTTTCTACTGTTTTTGAGCAAATATAATAAATAATACCACATATATAAAATCAAACTCTAATCCAACAAACCGCAGTATGTCAAGCTATTCCTTGGATGGGGGCCCCATGCTCTTATGGCAAGGCACAAATTAACCAGCTGATAATCATATATTTACTGCCTTTTCC
>CAYJIX010000105.1:0-5082 GCA_964370375.1 uncultured Desulfovibrionaceae bacterium
ATACCACAAAAGAACAGGCGCAGCGCGACAGCGATGCGCAGACACAAAAGAACAGATGCACAAGCAAGGCGCAGTGCATGAACACAAAAGAACAGATGCACAAGCGACAGCGCAGTGCATGAACAGAAAGGAACAGATGCACAAGCGACAGCGCAGTGCATGAACAAAAAAACATGCGCCCACTTACAAAACAACCCACCACCTAAGGAAACACCATGCACACACAACGTATAGCCATTATAGGCGGCGGCCTTGCCGGCTGTGAATGTGCCCTGCAACTGGCACATGCAGGCATTATGGTTACGCTTTTTGAGCAAAAACCAGCCCACCGCTCCCCTGCCCACATATCAGACAGCCTTGGCGAGCTTGTGTGCTCCAATTCGTTTCGGTCTGACGAATTGGCTTCGGGTGTTGGACTTCTAAAGCACGAAATGCGCCTTTTAAACAGCCAGCTCATGCGCATTGCCGATACAGTGCGTGTCCCTGCAGGCAAAGCCCTTGCCGTTGATCGCGAACTGTTTGCCGCAACCATAACCGCCAACATAGAACAGCATCCAAACATCACCTTGGTACATGAGCACATCCCTTCCATTGACTGCGCCGCCTTGCAAGGCTTTGAGCGTATTGTGCTGGCTGCAGGGCCATTGGCTTCTGACAGTTTGGCAGCAAGCTTGGCTCAAGCTTTGGGACAGGAGCATCTGTATTTTTACGACGCCATTGCACCTATTGTTCACGGTGAGTCTTTAGACATGTCGGTGATTTTTCGCGGATCGCGCTATGAAGAGCCGGGGCAAGGGGATTACCTCAACTGCCCCATGAACCGTGACGAATACACGGCCTTTTACGAAGCGTTGATGCAAGGCGATAAAGTACGCGGGCATAATTTTGAACAAGAACACCACTTTGAAGGCTGCATGCCCATTGAAGCCCTAGCTGAACGCGGTGAAAAAACCTTGCTTTTTGGCCCCATGAAGCCTGTGGGCTTTACCGATCCGCGCACAAACCATAGGCCTTGGGCCATTTTGCAATTACGGGCTGAAAATGCCAACAACACCATGTTTAATCTTGTAGGCTGCCAGACAAAACTGACCTATGCGGCCCAAGATCGCATTTTTCGCCTGATCCCGGGCTTGCAGAACGTGGACTTTGTCCGCTACGGCAGCATGCACAGAAACACCTATGTGAACGCTCCAAAGGCTTTAAATGCTGACCTTTCACTCGTGCCTCAGCCGCACATTCACTTAGCCGGGCAGATCACCGGTGTTGAAGGTTATGTGGAATCCATTGCCTCTGGCTTGTGGCTTGGTCTGTACCTTGCAGCCCAATACCGCGGCAAAACTTTGCCGCAACCTCCTGTAACCACAGCGCTTGGCGCCTTGCTTAATCATTTGCAAGTCACCCCCCATAAACGCTTTCAGCCCTCAAATGTGCATTTTGGACTTATGCCGGAACCAACAGCAGAGGATGGCCGCCTGCGCAAAAAAGAACGCAAAGCCTGGTACAGTCAACGCGCTGTCACAAGCTTTGCAAAGTGGCTAGACATGGCTAACAATATGGAATAGTGCCGCCAAAGCTGTATTTTTATGGGATAGTGCATAGCTACGTTCGGCTTGGCATGTTGAAATTACAAAGGGGCTTTCAAGGCCCCTTGTTTGTGCATAATACCGTACTAGCCGCCAATACGGTGCATAGGCGTAACCACATGCATTGTGCCTTCTTGCGTAAGAAGCGTATTGCCCATGGCTTTACGCTGTACTGCCCGTTGCAGGACCTCTTGCACTTTTTTTATGCCAAGTTTTGGATGGCGCAAAATGTTGCGCAAAATATAATCTTTATCATCATACAGGCAGGTGCGTAACCTACCGTCAGACGTTATGCGCAACCTGTTGCAGCTTAAGCAAAAATGGTTTGATAACGGGGTGATAACGCCAAAACGTCCCCCATTTGGCAAGTCATACATGCGTGCAGGCCCGGGACTATCTGTTGCCAAGGCAGGGCACGCCGTCAGTGGCATGATGTTCTGTGCTGTTTGCACAATATCCTTTGCAGACCAAAACAGTGCCGGTGTCCAACTGGTGCTACTCCCCATGGGCATAAATTCAATAAAGCGCACATCCACCTTGTAAGTAGAGGCAAACCGCAAAAAAACGGGCAAGGCTGTATGATTGATCCCGTACATGCCAACGGCATTGAGCTTGAGCGGAACCTTTGCAGCAAGTAACGCCATAAGGTTTTCATAAACTTTTGGGTACAAATCGTGGCCTGTTATGTTGGCGTAGTGTGCACGATCAAAGGTATCAAGGGAAAGGTTGACGTTGATTTCAAGCTCTTTCAAGGCTTTTATATACGGTTGCAACAAGGTGCCGTTTGTTGTGAGGCAAAGGTTAAGTTGTGGATGCGCGTTGCGCAATCTTTCCAAAAATAAGATGCAGTCTTTCCGTGCAAAGGGTTCACCGCCTGTGATACGGATTTTTTCAATGCCAAGCTCCACAAGCTTGCCGATCAAAGGCAGCCAGTCTTCATAGCGCATGATGTTTTTGTGGGCAATGAACGGCGTATGATCGCTGTGACAGTACAAACAGCGCACATTGCAACGATCTGTGACAGAAATACGTGCATAGGTGATCGTTCTGCCATGCTGGTCGCATAAACAAGATGTCGATACAATAGGTGTCATGGCGTTGCCAGCATCTTTTGGGCCAAAGCCAGATCAGAGGGGTTGTTGATGTTGAAAAACGGTTTAGCGTCTGTATAGGGAATACACAGGCACAGCTCTTTAGGCATTACTTGGTGCAGAGCCCTTCTCCCTTTTTGTAAAGACGTTTCAAAATACGGCAAACACGCGCTTTCATATATGGCGGTAAGCGGTTCTATACTGCCAGTTTCAACGTGCTTATACATGGTCATAAGCATATGTTTGGGGCGCTTGTTGTGGGCGACTACAAGCTGTTCAAGGACAGCTCTTGTCATAAACGGCAAATCGCAAGACAGGGCTAAAATGGGCCCTTGTACAGATTGTAGGCATGTATACAAACCGCCAATGGGCCCAAGGCGCGGCGTTACGTCATAAATACGACGAACACCTTGTACAAGGGTGCCTACAGTTTGTGATGTTGTGGTGCCTTGGCCTTTTCGGCACGACAACACAACCTCGTCACAACATTGCGCAAGCACGTGAACTGTTCGCTCCAAAAGGTTTTGCCCATCAAGCCCTTGGAGGGAAAGACGGGTTTTATCCTGCCCAAGCCTTGCAGAAAGCCCCCCCATAAGCACAACGCCTGTCATGGCATATCCTCAAGGTTTGAACCCAAAAGACTGCCCGTATAAAGGTTCAAACGCTTATCACACGGTCTGCAAAATCCCACCAAGGTAATGCCGTCGCTTGTGGCTTGCCGAATGGCATGCATGGAAACCGCCCCTGCAGAAACAAGGCAACGAGCCCCTGTACGGCGGATTTTATTGTACAAACTTGCTGTGATACGTGCAGATAAAAACAACACATACGCGCTAAGATCTTGCTTTGTTTGCAAGGCCCAGCCCATGACTTTGTCAATGCAATTATGCCTGCCTATGTCTTCTGCCATATAGACAAAATCTTCCTGTTGCGGATCCCAAACGCCACAGCGGTGAAAACAGCCTGTGGCCTGCCATAAATCGGCCTGATGCAACAAGATGTGCATGGCGGTGAAAAGCTTTTCAGGCGTAAGCTTTTCTTGGCAAAAGGGTTTCATGCAAAGGGTTTTGTCCATATCCGATGAAATACGTACGGTAAACGCAACATCTTGAGCTTCGTTTTGTACAGGTTCCACGCTACAACAAGGCCGCATTGCTCCCACTATTCCTTGTGGCGCCCATAAGGTTTTTTGGGCGGCCAGGTGCAGCACAACATGCCCAAGGGCAAGCCTGTCTAGGTTTAAATCATGGGGGCTGGCCCATAAAAGACGCTCGTTCTGGCCCCATGTGATGCGCACGGGGATTTCGTCAGCAACGGTATCGCGCATGGTACGCCATTGACCTTGTTGCCAACGCTGGATGCTATAATAGTTCATAACAGGGCCCATGAAATTGAAAAAAGTAACGTTTGAATATGGTTTTTACATAAAGCTATTTTATCCATCTGGCAACGAAGATATGTTTGAAAGATATTTTGGGAAAGATTTTTTGAAAAATTGCATCATAAAACATGTTGAAATATATGCATTTTTTATTTATTTTTGAAAAAAAGTTGAAAAAAATAGAAAAAAACACAAAAAAGCCCTAAAGTTTTTTCACTATCATCCGATATGACTTGCGAGAAGGATGTAAAGAGCCTACCACAGTCCACGACGGGGCCGATTGCTTTGCCTTTTCAAAAAAATCCGCTGCACAAAAGCGGTTTAACCATAAGCACAAGCCATACAGCTTAGAGCAAAAGCATGGGCCAACAATCTGGCTCAAGCATATGAAACATTCAAGAGCAGCAAGGAAGCAGCTCTTAACCTTTCAAGGAGGAATAGCGTATTGAATACACGAAAAAAATTCTGCTAGAGCACGGTGCCGATACCCCATGCACAGCAATACGACGGAAAGGACTGCGACAAAAAACATAACACCCTAGTATCCTTACACAGTGTCGCCATAGAAGCTACAACAAAAAAATCCAAGGCAAACCTTGGACACAAAAAAAGGTACTATTATGAAAAAAATACAACCCATACACACCTCTCCTGCAAAGCTTATGGACAGAGCTCAGCATTTGGAACAGCGTTTGGCTGACCTTGAAGCCATACAAGGCAAACAACAAGGTGCTGTGTCAGCACTCAACCGTTTAGAATCAGCCCTGAAAGGCTCTAAAACCCACAAGGGTCTTGCACAAGATCAGAATCGCTTGAACGCGCTGGTTCAACAATTACAAGTGCAGGTGCAAAACCTGCAAGCAGCAGGGACCTTGCCCAAAGATATGGATGTTGCCATTAGCATGAGCAACTTTGTTCGCCAGCAAGTTATGGCTGAAACAAACCTTGATACCCCCCTTCAAGGCGGCACGCCTTCTTTTGCTAGGCAATTGTTGTAATAGGGCAATTTCTTAGAAAAAAACTCCCC
>CAYJIX010000106.1:0-4987 GCA_964370375.1 uncultured Desulfovibrionaceae bacterium
TTTTCAAGCACATGAAAATGTAGCACAAAAGCACAAAAATAAAGGTAAAAAATACGTGTGCAGGACTCTCATTTTAGCTATGCAGGCTAGCCCTTGCATACGGTGGTTTGTATGCGCGTATGTTCAGGCCAAATGCTGCCTATAGTCCATGCATGCCTGTGCTCATGCCTGTTTTTCTGCCTGTTTTTTTACCTGCAATCGCTGTCTTGTCAGTTCATAAAAACTTGAGTATATTATGGAAAAAGACTTGGAGGAACCATGAGCTTGCCGGTTGTCTGGTTTTTACTTGGGGTGGGCCTTTTGCTCGCTGAATTGTTTTCGCCGATTTTTGTCATGATGTTTTTTGCGATCGGCGCTTTTGCCGCGGCCTTTGCCACATTTTTTGGGGTAGAGCTTATCGGATCGCTTGTTGTGTTTGCTTCTGTTTCGGTATTATCCCTTTTTCTTTTGCGCTCGCTCCTTGTGCGCACGTTTCAGGGCACAAAACAGCACGCTGCCCCGCAAGAGAACTTTCCTCAAAAAGGACGCAGGGGCGTGGTGACGCAAGCACTTGCGATAGGACAAGTTGGCGAAATCAGCCTTGACGGCAGTTTTTGGCGTGCTGTTAGCGATACGCCCATTGCCGAAGGCGTAAGCGTTGTTGTGGTTGATAGGATGCCGGATGACGCTTTAACGCTTATGGTTCAGCCAACAAGTGCCGCCTAGCAGGTGGTTTTAAAAACCTGCCCTAGGTGTCAGAAAGCGTTTTGCAGAACGGCATGAACCGGGTATTCGGTTCTGCTTTTTATTTGCATACGTATCAAAGGCTTGTCATTTTGCTTTTTGTATCCGTAGGGTTGTGCCTCCTGTGTGGCCCCCTTTTGGCAAAAACGCAAACGCCACATCACGCCTTAACGAAACTTTATATACATTTATACCATAACATTTTTACCTTTTTTCGGAGTGAGCATCATGTTTGACACCTCAATTTTTGGATCATCTTTAATTGTGCTTGGCGCATTGATTGTGCTTATTGTGCTGATTTTGATCAAAACGGCCTTGATTGTGCCAAATCAGCAGGCAGTTGTTGTGGAGCGTTTGGGCAAGTTTCGCGCGGTTTTGTACGCAGGTTTTCATATTTTGATCCCGTTTATCGATACGGTAGCCTATCGACGTTCGCTTAAAGAGGAAGTTATGGACGTGCCAAAACAAACCTGTATCACACGCGACAACGTGGCTGTGGATATTGACGGTGTTTTGTATTTGCAGGTCATTGCCCCTGAAAAATCCGCCTATGGGATCAGCAATTACATGACAGGTTCGGTGCAGCTTGCGCAAACAGCGTTGCGTTCTGCCATTGGCAAACTAGAACTTGACCGCACCTTTGAAGAGCGCAGCGCCATCAATCAGGAAGTTGTGGCAGCCCTTGACGCCGCAACGGCACCTTGGGGGGTAAAAGTGTTGCGCTATGAAATCCGCGACATCACGCCTCCGGCAGGTGTTATGCAGGCCATGGAAAAGCAAATGCGTGCCGAGCGCGAAAAGCGCGCGGTCATTGCCCAATCCGAAGGCGACATGCAAGCGCGCATAAACCAAGCAGAAGGCGCCAAAGCTGCTGCCATTGCCGAATCTGAAGGGCGTTTGGAGGCGATAAAAAATCAGGCAGAAGGCGATGCCGTGCTTATTGAAAAAGTGGCTCAGGCAACAGCTGACGGTTTGGGCCTTGTGGCGCGTGAAATGGCCTCAAGCGGTGGCCTTGCCGCAGCAAATTTGCGTGTGGCAGAAAATTATTTGCAGCAATTTGGCAAATTGGCGCAAACCAACAATACCCTCATCATGCCCATGGATGTGGCCAATGTGGCAGGGCTTGTGGCCACGTTAACGCAAGTTGTGAAAAAGACTCCGCCTTCGCAAACAGAGCTAACTTCCCAATAAAACTCTACAAAAAACTGCTAAAAAGCTTGTTTTTACGTACAACAGCCATGCAAGAATACGCATCTTGCTTGGCTGTTTTTTATGTGCCTTATGTTACATGTGCATACAACATGCAAAAAAACTGCGAAAAAGACTGTTCAGCATAGACGTGATGTAACAGATACAAAGCAAATTCGCCTTTACTTTTTAAAATAATAGTTGTAGGAAGAATCAGTAAACCTGTGTATCTTTATAAAAACTCGTACTTTTTTGTGCAAGAGCGGGGAGAAAACAATGCTTTGGAAAAACCTTTCGGTTAGAAACAAGCTGCTTTTTTTAATGGCAACAATCATGCTGTCTTGCGTTGTGGGCTTAACCTTTCTTATGTTCAGCCTCAACCATTTAAGCAGCGGCACGCAAGATTTACGCCGCCCCCAAGCGGTCAACGCACTCACAACTGCATCCCTAGAGCAGGCACGTTGGGCGTCTGACATCCAAAAAGCTTTGCTTGCGCAAAAAAGCACAAAAATAACATCCAGCACCAATGCTCGCGAGCGCAGCTTTGGCAAATGGCTATCGTCTAGCCAAAGGGCGCAAACAGAAGCGGAATACCCGGGATTGCAGTCTGTTTTTTCAAAAATCGACAGTACATACACAACAATTCATAACAGCGCCATGCAAATACAAAATGCCTTGGACGCGCAAGATTTTGAAGCAGCCAACCAGCTTTTTACCAACACAACCTATCCTGGCGTGTTAGAAATTGAAAATCTGATTTTAGACGCTATAGATGTTGTGGACAGGCAGTCTTCGGATGTTTTGCAAAACCTTTTAGCCTTTATTGAAACATGTTCCATGGCACTTATCGCCATGAGCGCCATCTTTTTTCTTACCTTCCCTGTTGGTTCCTTTTTGATTATCCGCAGCTTTACCCGTCCCATCAACACCTTGATACAAGGTGCTGACCGCATTGCCCAAGGCGAATTTGTACCGGTGAACCTTGATCAAAAAGATGAGCTTGGTCAGCTTGCCGATTCTTTTAATCATATGGTGCATGACCTTAAAAAAAACCTTGGCTTGGCTCAAGCCCTCATGAACAGCATCACCATGCCTTGCATTATTTGCGATATGAAGGGCAAGGTTATTTTTGTCAACTCTATGTGCCTTGAATGTTGGCATGAACCGCGCAGCCCTAAAGATTGCCTTGGCCAAACAACAGGGAGCGTACTGTACGGCGATTCAGAGCGGCAAACGCGCCTTGATAAAATTATTGTTGACGGTGCTATTGTGCGTGATGAGCAGTCCCATGTTGTCTTGCGCAGTGGGGAGGAAAAGTTCTTTAACGTGAACGCTGCTCCCTTGCACGATATGGACGACGCCTTGATCGGTGTTGTTGCGCTTTATAGCGACTTGTCCGAAATGTATGAGCAGCAAATCCAGATTGAAAAGCTCAACGACAGTATTTACCTTTCTGCCAACAGAGCCAATGGTATCTCAAACCAACAAACCTTAGAACTGGATAAGCTTGTCGTTCAGCTAGAAAACACGGCAAGAATGGCTGAACAGCAAGCAGAATCATCGCACCTTTCCACTGCCAGCTTGGAACACATGGCAGAAAGCATGCACCAAATGGCAAGCGAAGCTTCATCAACACAAGACGCTGCCACAGCTGTAAGCAAAGAAGCCGATGCAGGCATGGACATCCTTACACAAACCATTGATTGTATTGAGCAAGTATCAAAACATACAGCCGTTGTGGCAACAGATATGAGCGCGCTTGATGTTTCTGCAGAAAATATTGGACGTATCCTTAACCTTATTAAAGACATTGCTGACCAAACCAACCTGTTGGCCTTAAACGCTGCCATTGAAGCTGCCAGAGCCGGCGAAGCCGGACGAGGCTTTGCCGTGGTTGCCGATGAAGTGCGCAAACTGGCTGAAAAAACCATGGAAGCGACCAACGAAGTTGCTTCAGCGGTACACAGCATTCAAAACAGTGTCCACAACTCTGTGTCCAGCACAAACATATCTGTGGAATTGACGCAAAAATCAACAGAACTTGCCAGAAAATCAGGTGAAAGCCTGCAAAAAATCCGCGAAGTCACCTATACTTCTGTAGAAAATGCGCGCAGCATTGTTGAAGCCACAAATTCACAAACGCGCGAATCTGAAGCGGCCTTGCAAATGATCCGCGAAATCAACGAACAAGCAGACCAAACCCAACAAAACATGAGCTTATCTACAGAATATGCCGCCACATTGAGCGAGCTTTCAACTCAGCTTCGTGCCATTATCAACAAAATGTGCGACGAGCGGCGCAGCTGTGCTCGTTATGTCTTTACCGAAGACACGAGCCTGCGTTGGGATTCTGAAAACTTTGGCAAGGGCATGACGTCCATCGTCAATATCAGCAGCGACGGTATTTGCATAAAATCCGACACCTTGCCAAAAAACATCCCTGTAACCACAACCATTACCTTGCACACTGTGGGCGGCCCTTTAAGCTCGCTCTTTACAGCCTTGTCGGCTAAAGTGCGCTGGGTCAATGACAAGGGTGTGGGCCTTGAATTTGACGAAACCGTGCCCATTGATTCGCCCACCATACAGGGTATCTTAAAACGTCTTCCTTCCAATGCGGCAGCAAAACAGCAGAAAAAGTAGTAATAACCAACAGAAAACAGCGAACAAGCATCAACAGTATCAGCACTTCAAAGCGGTATGGTTTACATTGCGTATACGTTGCCTGCGTACCTAGTCTTAAAGACTAGGTACGCAGGCAAATATTTTAATACGCACCCTTTGAGTACGTTACTTCATAGCTGTGGCTATACACCTCAAACACAATACCAAAAGGGTCTTCCACATAGCACATGCGATAGGGTTTTTCGTTAGGATAATATTCACGAATAGGCATGCGCTGTTTACCACCATGGGCAACAATTTTTGCCACAAGCCCTTCTATATCAGGATCTTGTACAGAAAAATGGAACAGGCCTGTTTTGATAAATGTAAAGTCCTCTCTTTGCTTGGTGTTTTTTTCAAATTCAAAAAGCTCAATGCCTATATTATTAGATGTTACCATATGGGCAATTTT
>CAYJIX010000107.1:0-4908 GCA_964370375.1 uncultured Desulfovibrionaceae bacterium
CCGCCATAAAGCACGTCGTTGCCGTCGCCGCCAAAGAGTTCGTCATCGCCGCTGCCGCCAAAGAGCATGTCGTGCCCTTCTTCGCCATACAGCTTGTCGTTGCCGGCTCCGCCGAACAGAACATCATGCCCTGCTCCGCCTTCTATGGTTTCATTGTCACGGAAGCCTACAATCACGTCGTCTTCGACAGTGCCCGTAAGGGTTGCAGATTCAGGAGCATCTGTTCCGCCTGTAATGGCTTCAAACTTATCAGCAAGTGTAGCCAAAGAGTTCGTGTCGCCTTTATCAGCAAGCTCAAGGACTTCATTTACAACGTCTGATGCATCGGTGACGCTTGCACCTGTGACGTCTTCCACTGCCTTCATAACTTCACCGAAAAGCTGCGCGGTTACAACTTCGGTTTCAACGTCGGTGAACACATCATTAAAGATGCCGCTTAAGTTACCGGCATTGAGGTTGCCATGAGCTGTACCCTTGCCAAATACCAAGTCATCTAAGAATCCTTTGTCAAGCTGGTCACCATAGCCCATAGCATAAAGGTCGCCGTTGGGCCCCATGGCAGCTTGAAGGTCTTTTGCAGATTCAAGAGCTGCGTTTTGGTTTGTGACTTTATCAGCTTCACTTTGGCCGTTATGCCCATCACCGACAATGTCAGGTGAACCTACATTTACCCACGCACTGCCTGTCCAGAATTGTACTTGAGGTGCTGGATTTTCAAGATTGCTATCACCATCCAGCAAGCGGAAGGTAAAGCCATCTTGTGTCCATGTTTTTACACCGGAGAAATCCTGACCACTGATATCTACAGAAAGTGAAGAGGCCGGTAAATTCTGGTCTCGCACCATGTCTTGCAAAACCTGACCATCGGTCGTACGCCATTCAGTGTAAGCATGCTTCGTGCCAAGCCCCAATATACCACTGACTTCATACTCCTCATGACGTACAATGACATCACCATCACCATTCATATAGTAGAAGTCATAGTCGTCTCTACTATCACTTGTATCTACTGTTTGGTTATAAAGGATATAGGTTTCACCTTTGTAAACAACAGCACTTTCAGGCGTTACAACATCAGCAGTTCTTAACGTTGGGTCACCGTCGGTCAAGATTAAGGCCACATTCTTACCAATGGGATCACCGTCTGCATTTTGCGGCAGGGTGTTGAACCAGCCTTCCATGGCTGAAAGGGCAAGGTCGGTATTGGTGCTACCACCATTATACTGGTTATTGTCTGGCCAGTTAATGGCATCAAGGGCCTTTTCTAAAGCATCGTTGCTTGTAAGGTCAGAAGCTTTAAGGTTAAGGCGTATATTCAAGCCGGTGTCGTAGTCCACAAGGCAAAGGTTTACATCAACATCTTTGTCCACGCGCATGGTATCAAGCTGTTTGCCGATATCCTTTAAGGCGTTTTCAATCACGTTCATTTCTGAACCTGTGTATGAGCCGGAGCTATCCACAGCAATGGCAATATTCAATGGAATCGATGTTTGGGTGGTTGATGTTTCTTCACCGGTAGGTGCAGTGCCTTGTTCTGCCAAGGTGTTGACAGTCAAGGTTGCTTCAGCTGTATCACCGGAAGCGTCTTCCACTGTGTAGGTAAAGTCAAAGGTTTTACCCAAGGCAATGCTGCCGGCGTCGAACGAGAAGTCACCGTCAGAATCCACAGTAAACGTGCTCATGCCATCGGTTAAGGTGATGGTGCCATCAGCTGCCACAGACTTTGTCCAGCCATCAGGAGCTGCAACGTCTTTTAAGCCGCCAGTAGAATGCCAGCCTTCACCATGATTGCTTGCACTGTCAAGAAGGTTGCCTGTTGCAATGCCAACCTCAGCACCATCGGGGACATCGCCCGTAAAGGTTTCTTCAACAACTGTAATTGATGAATTAAGGGCATAGGGATCTTGGTTATTAAATGTGAAGCTATGTACTTCTCTGTCACCATCGCCATCGATAAAGGCAAGGTTTTTGCTATTGGCATCGGCAGCATATGCCACTGTCCAGTTGACATTGTCTGTGCTGGTCATGGTAATATCGCCAATTTTGATGGTATGAACACCGTTTTCATACGAACCTTCGGCAACGAAGTTTTCGTGTGTATCGGCGGTTCTTTGCCAGCTGGTGCCATTCCATTCAACAGCAACTATTTCTGTGCCGGCATCAAGGCTTTGGATCCTAAAGCCATCCATATCCGCACCAAAATCGATTGTGATGTAAGACGTTACATCGCCGTCAACAACAAGACCTTCAGTACTGCTATCGTTCGTATCAGAACCTAAGGTTTTTACCATCGGTACGTCATCAACGATGGTTGCAGTAATGGTAGCTGTGTCAGACAAACCATCGGGGTCTTTTGCTGTCACTGTAAACGTATCGGTGATGGAGGTTTCAACTCCATTTACAATAACATGGTCTTCAACAGCATCTTGGGTGTAGGTGTAGCTGATCACACCATTGGCTACGCCTGTAATGGTAAGCGTTCCATGGTCGCCTTGAATGGTTGAACCAACGCTAACGAGCGTGCCTTCGCCTTGATCACCTGCCAGTTTGACATAGAAGGAGATTTCATCGCCATCGGGATCTGTGGCTGTGAAGGAGCCTGAATCAGACTTGCCTTCACCTGCCCCAGCTGTTGCTGTAAAGGCGGAGTCATACGTGGTGAGGCTGTCTGTATCCACGGTGAATTCAGGAGCTTCGTTAGGATCGGTTACGCCTACTGTCAGACCCGCACCAGGGGTCACAGCTTCAAAGGTGCTGGTCACCACATCACCAAAGGACACTGTGAAGTCGCCTTCTGTGCTTGGGGTTGCGGTAAAGGTTGCAGTTTGTGCACCGGCTGCAATGGTAATTTGGCGCGGGGTATTTTCACCGGGTACATTCACTTCAATCGTAAAGCTCTTGCCTGCTTCAACAGGGTTCGAGAGGGTTACGGTGTAGGTAACAAGTGCTCCTTCTTCCACACCTGTGGCAGGTGCATCAGAGCTAAGGGTTACGGTTGTTACGTCAGCATCGTCAGCCACGTTAATTGTAAGCGTGCTTTCAACAACAGAACCGTTACCATCCTCTGCTCTATAGTCAAAGACAAAGGAATCTGGGTTTATATACACATCATCATTAGGCACTAAAGTGAACGAACCGTCCTGATTGAAGGTAATTTCGCCTTCAGGTGAGGTAAGGGTAAGGCCGTCGGTTACGGTGATCCAGCCATCGGCATCTGCTGTCACGCCATTGGGCAAGGTCCAGGTATCAGCAGGTTTGATAGCCACAAGGCCGTCTGTTCCGTTTTTCCAGCCGTCTGCTCCCGGAGCACCGTTAGCAAGCACATTGCCTGTGATGGGGTCAATAACGTCAGCTGTGGAAAGATCGTTATCACCTTCAACTCCATCCACCACGAGAGGTTCCAGTGTAGGCACATCATTAGTATCAATGGTCACATCTGTGAAGGCAAAATCGCCGTCCTTATCAGCCACACCAAATTCTACAGCGATATCGCTTTCAAAGGGTTGGTATTGATTAAGCGTCCACTGGCCGTTTTGCGAGCCTAAGGTTAAGGTAAAATAGAGTGCGCCATCAGCATCTTCTGCTTTGTATTCGCCATTACTGAATGTTACGGTTAATTCTATGCCGTCAACAGTGATTGTTTGCGAACCGGTACCAAGTTCAGAAACATCTTGACCGGCAATGCTGTTGATGAAGTAGTAATCAACTCCGTCAGCTCCTTCTGCAACAATCTGCCCTGCTGTTTGGTAAGAGTAGCCAGAGGGAGGCGTGATAAAGTCAATACCGGATACGGTAAAGTCGCTATTGTTTGCGCCGCCGTTATCTGTTGCAGAAATCACGATGCGGTCAAAAGCACCTGCAATTTTAGAAGCATCTACTTGCAAGTCGCCGGTGCCAGCATTTGAGACCCCTGTTACAGAATCAACCAACACATAAATGGGGTTACCTGCTGCGTCTACTTCGCCGGTATCTTTATAGAACTGGATCAGCACTTCTTCTGGAGCATCATCAATGTCAGTGTCAGCGGCATCTTCTGGGTTAAAGAACTTGGAGAGGTGAACGGTTGCACCATAGGCTACTTCACCGTCAGGCAAGTCAAAGATAAGAGCTTCAGACACACCTGTAGCAGGACTGTAATCAAGTTCTGTGCCATTAGCTCCACCGGTAATGCCAATGCCGCCGGAGTACGCTCCGCCTTCATCCCATTTGGCACCGTTAGCGTTCGGATTGACCGTAAGCGTACCTGTGCCAATGGCATTGCCAGCTTCGTCTTTTTCATACGTTACAGTACCTGTCGATACGGTAAGACCTGTAACTTCCGGGTTATTCCAGTTGCTTGCATCAAAGGCTATATCACCGTCATAGTATTGCTGTGCAGCTGTGCTGGTGCCGACTGAGCTTTCTTCTGTAAAGGCAATAACATCGTCAATGATGGTTACGGTAACATCTTCGCTAAGGGTATCGCTACCAATTGTGTCTGTTACAACAATGGTAAAGGTATCTGTTACAACGTCATCATGAAGCTGCTTGTCACCGGACATTTGACCTGTGCCGTCACGATCAACAGTGCCGTCGCCGTCAATGTCGGTATCATGGTCGCCGGTGGAGGTTTGCTCGTATTGGTAGGTCAAGGTGTATTCACCTGTTGTTGCATCCGGGCCGGAAAGCGTAAAGCCTGACATGGTGCCATGGGCGCTGTCAAAGGTTTGAGAGGATACACCATTTGTGAAGGTAAGCGTTACTCCGTTTACGGTAATGCTGCTCACGCCGTCAGGGGATGTAAATACCATTTGACCTGCGGTTACTGCTGCAGGCGCACCGTCAGTGTACTCTACATTGGAGGCAGGGGTGTCTTCCGGAGATTCAACAACATCTTTGTCATAGGAAACAAGGTTTGTGACAGAAGAA
>CAYJIX010000108.1:0-4899 GCA_964370375.1 uncultured Desulfovibrionaceae bacterium
TTTTTCAGATTGGACAAAGCGTTTTTCGTTTGCATGGGAGCTCCTGTAATGGGGTAAGGTTTTGTACTATACGTATGGGCTTGGATGTTATAGTTTTTTTAGAATAATGGCAAGACAGAACTAAGGAATTAAAGCACCATAACAGGTTGCTAAAAGCAGGAAAAAAAGAATAGGCAAAAGGGCTGCACCCGTCAAAAACGTAAACACCGGCAAGCACACAAGGGTTCAAGCAACGCGGCAACGTAAGCTTGGAACAGGTCAAGCCCTTTGTTTTTTTTGGACGCAACAATACGCTATGCTGAGCGCAAATTACTTATATAATGCGTATTAATAGGTTTTGATGTATTCGTCGAGGCTTTCCGCAGTGCAATTGCGGCTGACCCAAAAGGCAGCAGCCCAAACCATAAGGGCTGTGGCTTGGGTATCGTCTAGGCGGCGCAACTTAGCTTCCAGGCTGGATTTGCTTGCACCATGCTTTGTTAAAATATCTGTGATATCGCAAAGCTCCATTACGCGTAACGTAAGGTAGGAAAGGCGGGTATGGTCAGGGGAAAGTTTGACATCTTTGTGGGTTTCAATGATGGCTTTAAGTTCGGCCGAGCTGAACGATTGCTTGATGGCGTTGATGGAACGAAAAAACGTATCCACAGCCCATGGCAGAATAAATTCAGCCCCGGCACTTTTGGTGCGGAAATAATCTTTGAGCCAGCGTTCTTGTTGTTCGCTGATACGTGCAGCCACCTGAGGCATGTTCTGACTCCTTTTTCAAGTCAGCAATACAATCATGGCAGATCAGAGCCTGATTATTTTTCGTGTTTTTTAAGTGTGTTACCACATGAAACACAGCATATATAGCATGTATTCACGTATCTGATCTACACCATTTTTGGAAACACTTTTAAAAAAAACAACAAGTATTGTGTACTTACAATTTGACCCCTACATGATTTTTTGTAAAACATCAAGTTTTTTTAGGGAAATTTTAGACAATCTCAAGCTTTTCATTCCTTGACCTGTTGTTGTCTGCTGTGAAAGCGTACTCTGCCTAGCATTTTTCCGGCTTGGTACAGGCAGGATTTGTCAAAACAAACCTGTCGTCAGCGTTTTTCTCACCCCATTCACACATAAGCTCAAGAATAGGCAGAAGTGTTAAGCCTTTCTCCGTAATAGAATATTCCACGCGTGGAGGGATTTCATTAAAGCTTTGCCGTACAATGAGCCCATCAACTTCTAACTCTCGCAGTTGATTGGTCAATGTTTTTTGAGAAATGCCCTTAACGTCCCTCATAAGGTCTTTAAACCTTTTTGTTCCGTCTTCTGCTAGCATATATAAAATCAACGGCTTACATTTTCCGCCGATCATTTTTAAGGTTACTTCAATTTCAGAAGCCACTGTGATTGTATCCATTAGTCACCTTCTTTTCCCTAAGTGAAAACAACATACCTTATTGACATGTATTGATTCATACAATAGAAAACAAAAATAGTAAAGTTTACTGTTATAGTATTTTTTTACTTTGCACTGATAAACCTTTTTTACAAAAAACATTTTGGAGCGAAACATGAAAAAACTTGTTGTTATTACCGGTGCCAGTTCAGGTTTTGGTAAAGCGTTGGCAGAACAATTTAGTGCAGCAGGGCATCCTTTATTGCTTCTTGCTCGCAGGATTGAACGTGTAGAAGCTATGAATTTGCCCCATACGCTTTGCAAAAAAGTGGATGTTACCAATAAGGCTGCATTTGAACAAGCAGTCCGCCAAGCAGAAGATATGTACGGCAAAACAGACTTACTCATCAACAATGCCGGTGTTATGATGCTTGGCAGTTTAGAAGACCAAGACACAGCAGAATGGAAAACCATGCTGGATACCAATGTGCTTGGCGTTATGAACGGCATGCAGATTGTTATGGCTTCCATGAAGGCTGAACAATGCGGTACTATTATAAATCTGTCTTCAATTGCCGGTGTAAAGGCATTTGGCAATCATGCTGCGTATTGCGCCTCAAAATACGGCGTAGTTGGACTTAGCGAGGTAGCAAGAGAAGAACTTTCTCCATACAATGTTCGTGTCATCACTGTGTGTCCTGGTGCAGTTGCCACAGAATTATTAGGCCATACCACAAACCCAGACATTATTAAGGGATATAAAGAATGGACCAATACAGTTGGTGCCACAAGTATTACTGCTGAAAATGTCGCTGCAACAATAAAATTTGCCTATGATATGCCGCAAGGTGTTTGTTTGCGTCAGATTCAACTGGCTGACACCAAGCAAAACGTGTAACAGGCATTATAGCCATTACTTTTTACAAATGTTCACAAAAAAAGCACCACAATAATCATTTGTTAAGGAGTCTTTATGAACGTTTTACTCGTCAATGGCAGCCCAAGAAAAGGCAACACAAAGACTGCTTTAGGTATTCTTGAAAAGGCTATCAAAGAAAAATACAGCCATGCAGTTTGTGAATTCGTTGATATTCCTGCACTCAAAGTACAAGGTTGCATACATTGTAACGGTTGTAAAAAAAATGGCGGCGATTGTGTTATGAAAGATGGCAGCGCTGCATTGATGAACCAAATGATGGAGGCAGATATTCTTATCTTTGGCACTCCTGTGTACTGGTGGGGTGTTAGCTCTCAGCTAAAAGCATATATCGACAAGTTCTATTCAAAGGATTTGATAATACAAGAACGTGCCCCAAAAAACATTGGCGTTATTGCCATAGGCGCGCTAGAAACAACCAACATTCAGTATCAACTTATATCCAAGCAGTTTGAAAGCATTTGTGAATATCTTAAATGGGATATGGTGTTTAGCGCATCATATTCGTACGAAGAAAAACATGAATTGGCAAACGATACAGCCATTGAAGAACAAATTGCCTTGTTAGCTGAAAAAATACACCATGCATAGCTTATGCGTGCAACGTGAAAGTTTTGTGCCAGCACTATAAAAAAGCCTGTGCAGGGCAAAGCTTGCCAGCCTAGGCAGCACACACCGTCACAAAAAAAGAGGCTTAAAAAGGGGTTCCCTGGCTCATGTGGTATTCATCAATATGCTTTTTTAGCATAGCAGCCACAGGCCCGGGGGTCCCTGTGCCGATAGTCTTGCCTTCAAATTCTACAATACCAATGCACCCAGGGCCCGTGCCAAGAAGCAAAAGCTCGCTTGCTGTGAACATTTCGTCTTCATAAACAGGGCGTGTTTCAATGGCTATGGTATCTTTGAGCAATTCTGCAAGCTTTAAGATAGTTGTACCTGCAAGGGCGTTACGAAATTCAGGAATAACAAGGGTGCCTTTTGCATCCACCATGGCGATATTGGCAATGGCAGCTTCTGCCAAATAATTATCGCCATCAAAGCCAATGACCACGTCAACGCCTTGTTTTTTGGCTTCCATGGTCATAAGCACGTTGTGCAAATAGCTGGTTGTTTTGATTTTTGCCAAGGAAGGCGGCTTTACAGGAACCTTGCTTTTACAGGCAGTAAGGCCTTTTTCATAGTTTTTTTGCGCAGTGGGGGGGCTATGATAGGCTGCAACATAAAGCGATGAGTGACGACATTCAGCAGGATCAATGCTAAATCCACCCGGGCCGCGCCCCATAAGGATGCGAATACTGCCGCTGTCTTGCCCTGAGGCTTTGGCAACTTCGATGACAATTTCACGCAAACTGTCCAACGAACAGGCAGGAGCAAGCTCAATCCCTTTGGCAGAACGCATAAGCCGCGCCAAATGTTCATCAATGGAAAGGATGCGCCTGTTGACGTAACTCAACGTTTCAAAAACACCGTCGCTGCGGTGCACAAGGTGATCGTCAACAGGAATAAGCATAAGCTTTGGGTCGCGACAAATGGCCCCTATGCTGTGATCATAAAAAGCCAGCAGAATGTCTGGGCGTTGTTGATTTTTCCACTGTTCAATCCACCGGTCACCATCAAGAAGAGGAATCACAAGCACTCCTACAAAAGGCTAAGGACAATCGTTTTCCAAAGGCATTATCGTAACATATTCGCGCAAGGTGCCTGTGGTATGGCAAAAGCATGTTTACGTTGCCAAGCCTTTGCGCAAAAAAACATGCGCAAAGGCTTGGGCAAAAAGTACGTGCTTATTCAGTCGGCACTGAAAAACAAAGTAAACCTTTGAAACAAATAGTTTTTATAGTAAAAACGCACTAATAAACTTGCCAAAAACAAGGGCATGGAATGCACGTTTCCGGCAATTTTATGACATGCAATCCACAGTTTTTCAGGTGTCGGCTAACGGAATTTTTCTTTTTAGAAAAATTCCGCACGGCGTAGAATAAGCCAGAACTTGCTTCTGGCGTCCCCGAAGGGGCATTTGGAGCCAGTGTGTGTTTCTGAACAACACATGAAAATGTGTTGTTCAGCATCGACTATTTAAGGAAGAATTGCGGGTCCTTAACGGCAACAAGGTTGCGCTCAAGCAAGACTTCGGCAATTTGCACGGCGTTTAGGGCCGCGCCTTTGCGGATATTGTCCGCCACAATCCACATGCTAAGGCCATTATCAATGGTTATGTCCTCACGAATACGGCCCACATAGGTCAAATCATCACCTGCCGCATCAAGGGGCATGGGGTAGATCAATTCTGCAGGATTGTCCAAAACTTGCACACCGGGAGCTGTTGCCAAAATGGCGCGTGCTTCCTTGGATGTGATTTTGTTTTTGGTTTCAATGTTCACAGCTTCAGAGTGGCTGTAGAAAACCGGCACGCGAACGCAAGTGGCGGTTACTTTAATATTGGGATCGCCCATGATTTTTACGGTTTCTTCCACCATTTTCATTTCTTCTTTGGTGTAATCGTTGGGCTGGAAGGTATCAATATGGGGGATACAGTTAAAAGCAATCTGGTAGGGGTACACGTTGATTTCGGGAT
>CAYJIX010000109.1:0-4865 GCA_964370375.1 uncultured Desulfovibrionaceae bacterium
TCGTCCTTCGCTTTGCTCAGGTCTTCTCGCAGTGACATTGTGTGCTGGCATGGGTTTTTTTTTATGGCAACAGCCATCGCGCCACGCCGTCATTGCAAGGAGTCATGAGGAACAAAGTGCCGACGTAGCAATCCACAACAAAGGGCGGCACATCGTGCCGCCCTTTGTTAGTATTCACACACTATACGTATGCGTCAAATCATACGGTTTTAGAAGTCGTATCTAAACACCGCCTGAATCCTTTGGTTCACAAGGTTGCTTGAGGCATCAACGTTATAGTGCAGGCCAAAGGTTACGCTGTCCTTAATAATATCAAGGCCAAGGCCCCCTTGGAAGGTTACAGGGTCAAAGATTTCACTTTCCATTGTGGCAGAGCCGTTCACGCCTGCAATGCGGACTTCTTGATCTGCATCAAGGTCGCCTGCGGTGAACATGACGCCAAGGCCAAGGTTCGGCACGATTTTCATGCCATTTTCGGTTGTGAATTCTTTGGACAGGGCCACACCCAAGGGCACGCTAAAGGTGGTGGCAGAGCTTTCTTCCGTGCTAAAAATGGTATTGCCATTTTGTGTGCTGTCAAAGCTGTCCACCATGGTGTGGTTGATTCTGGCTGCAACATGCGGAATGATGGTGAAATCATTGGCTGTTCTGTACCGATATTCAGCTTTTAAACCGGCGGTAATGGTTGCTGCGTCAAAATCAGACACGAGCGAGCCGCCAATGTGGTCTTGGTCAACTTCGTTATCGGTGTAGGTATAGCCAATATCTGCAGAGAAGAGGAAGTTATTGACCAAATACCCACCGTACAGGCTAAATCCATAGTATTCAAAATCATTTTCGGTATGATTGAAATCACCTGTGGAGTCGCTGTTACCACCACCCACATGAGCGGCAAGACCAAGGCGGAAGTTGTTGTTCACAGTATAGTCTGCCCCAACGCTTACGCCAAACATGTCGGTATCATAGCCGTATTCATAGTTGCCAGAGCTAAAGCCGTCGGCATTGGTATGTTGGCTCATGGGCTGTACCCACAGGCCAAAACCGTTTTGCATCTTGCCTTCACCATTCTTGCTGGCAAGGTCTGCAGCAGCCACAAGGAACATGCCGTCGTCATTCACGTTCAAGGCGCCGGAACCTGCATTTACAGATGTGCTGTCACTTGTACCCACAAGCGATACACGGTTGCCTGCTACTTGAGATCCGCCTATAGCTGCTACATAGGAATTGCCCATGGCATTGCCGCCAACGCCCATTTTGGCACTGCCTTCAAAGGTTGAACCGTCATCATCGGGATCGCTCGTGGCTTCCTCCACAAACTTTTTGCTTGCCGCATTTGTATTGCTTGAATCAACGGCTAACAGTGCCAAATTGCCAAGCCTTTGGTCCACTTTGGGAAGCTCAGCCATGGTTCTTTCAACTTCAACGGTAAAGATGTTGTTTTCAATACCGGCCTTGGTCGCTGCATACAAGCTGCTGTCAAAAAGCAAGGTATCAAGATCAAGTTCACCGCTGGCATCCTGACCCCACGAACCGTCAGCCACGGTAAGGGTTGTGGCAGTGGCCACATCCACACTGGCTTTGCCATCCACAAGGGATATATCGCTGATGAGCAGCTTTGCCCCTTGTTCGGTTGTAATGGCATCGGCACTAAGGGCCGTTCCTTGAATGGCACCATTGACAACAAACAAGGAATTGCCTGCAAAGGTTGCGCTATTGGCAGCAGCTACGCTTGAACTTGTACCACCAACATAGATGCCGCCACCGCTATTGAGGGTTGTGGCGTTTTTCATGAAAAAGGCTGAACTTTTATGCCACTCTAAAGAGGGGTTGACAGTCGCGGCCCTTTCAAACGTTGCACTTGCCCAAGCAGTATCGGTATCACCAAGTACGGCATAGGCATTTTCCCCAACAGAAAGGGTACCGCTCAAGCCGTTTACACCAAAGCTGTTGATGACTGCGCTGGAGGCAGTTTCAAAGCTGCTGCCGCCCGATAAAGCCCAATCAACAAAGAGGGTGCCACGAATATCAGCAGTACCGGCAACAAGGGTGCCCACACTTGTGACGCCGTCAACGTTCACATCGCCTGAGCCAACAATACTTTTAACGCTATTGGTACCGCGAAGGTTTAAGGTGCCTAGGTTGGCAATGTCCACTGTATTATTGGTAAACGCCACATCCGTCACGTTTAACGTACCAAAGTTGATAAGGGCAGTGGCAAAGCCTGTAACCTCTGCACCCGGGGCGTTTGATCCGTCAATGCTAAAGGTGTACCCGTCAAGGATGGTAATACCGTCATTACCGGCGCCAACAAGGTCATAGCCCTTGTTAAGGTACAAGGTTAAATCACTTCTTCCGCCGGTGGTAAGGGCTGTTTGCAAAGAGGTATTGGCAATGGGCGACAACGAAGCAATATTGCCTAGGCCTGTACCTGTGATAAAGTCTGCAAAATCAATAGGAACCGCTTCATAGCTGACGGATAACCCGCCATTATTGGTGTGGGTGAAGGTGTACAGATTTGTCCCATCAGACGCAGTGGTGGAACCGTTTGTGCCAACACTGACGTTAAGGCCGTTCACGCCGGCACCTGTTAAGTAGGTCAAGGCAGTAGCTTCACCGCTTGTGACGACATTGACTGAGGAAAGGTTCAAATTGGCAGAACCTGCGCCAATAGTAAGCGTGTCGCTTTGCGTTGCACCGTCTGTCAAATCCACATCGATTTTTAGGCTGCCTGTGCCGATAAGGCTGTTAATATCAGCATTGGCAAAGCTGCCATCTTGCATATTGATGGTTTGATCGTTCAAGTCCACAGTGCCTGCAACCGCGGCATTAGCACCAAAGACCGTTTCCCTGGTCAGTACGGTGGTTCCACTATCGCTAATGGTTTCGTCAAGAACGCCACTTAGCAGGTTCAACGTGCCAAGATTGGTTACGGCGCCAACCGATTCAAGGGATGTTGCAAACGTTGCACCGGTAAGGATCTTCACATCGTTTTCAACCATGGCGTTATTGATAAGCTCTCTACCTTGAATAGCAATCGTACCTGTACCGCTTATGCTTGTGGTTAAGGTAATCGTTCCTGTGGGAGGTGCCACAAGGAGAAGCTCTCCGGCATTGGCAATGGAATTTACTGTTGCGTTGCCTAAGGCAATGCCTAATGTGGCCCCGTCAGCAATAGTTACGGAGTTTTGCGTAAAATTATTGAATACCGAGGTTTCGCCTGACTGCACATATACAGTACCCGTGCCGGCAATGCTTATCAGCTTATTGTCTCCATTAAAGTTCAAGGTTCCGGCATTACTGATATCTGTGGTATTGTTGCCAAAAGTCATATCAGCAATGTTTAATGTTCCGCCGCTGTTGTTTGTTAACGCGGTGCCAAAACCTGTCATTTGGATAACGCCTATCGCTGCTTGGGCACCTGCGGTGCCTTGTAGGTTTAAGGTATAGCCATCATTGATCGTAATGCCATCAAAGCCGTCGCCATTTATAACAGCATCATTGTTGACGTTGATAGTGATTGCGTTCCTTCCGCCAATGGTTCCAAGGTTGGCAGTTGCGGTGAAATCTTCATTGACGGCACGGGTTTGGGCTGTGGTGCCTGTACCTGCAATGAAGTCATACAGTGTAGAGGCTTCTTCCCTAGTGAACGAAATGACACCGGTAGAATCCTGCGCAAACTCATAACGCCAGTTGTCTGTTTCTGTTGCAAGGCCTGCTTGAATCTGAGTGGTGACAGTTCCAAGCTCTCCTGTAAGGTAGGTAAAGGTATCGCCAACCTCTCCATCACTCCTCACATTGACAGAGGTCAAGGTAACAGTGGCGGTGCTCCCGGCCTTAGTAAGGTTGATGGTGTCGTTTTGATTGCCTACAAAGTCAACATCAACTTGGATATTGCCGGTTCCGACAAGGTTGCCCACATCCCGTGTGGAATAATCAACGGCAACGCCATCTGCCTCAATCATGTTGAGGGTGTTACTTCCTAGGCTTAATGTACCGTCAACTGCGGCATCTTTCCCAAAAAACACATCTTGAGCCAAGCCGGTTACTCCGTCACCTGTGATGTGCAGGTTAAACGTGTCGCCATTTACATACACATCACCGTTATTGATCAGTGTTGTGACATCTTCCAACTTGGTCATGAATTCACCCGTAGCCAGTACTTCGACATTTTCAACGAAACCTGCATTTAAGATATATTTATCAATAGTGGTTCTGCCGCCTAAAATATCCACAGTGATTTTTTGATCTGAATCAAAGAGGTCCCCACCTGTCAGGGCAAGGGTTCCTGAATTGGTAACGTCTCCCTTGATATCATTGACAGAGGAAGTAAGGCTCATGCCATTATTAATGGTGATTGCCGTGCTGATTTCCCCTGTGTTTGTAACTGCAGAATCGATAACTGTGGTGCCGCTTCCTGAAACGTCATTGGCATTATTAGCTTTTGCAATCGTGAAGGTACCATTGTTGGTGATGCCATCAGTGATGGTTAACGTTCCTTCGTCTCTAAGGCTATGAGTGGCATCAATGGTCAGGGATTTTTGAGTGATTGAACCTGTATTTTTTACATCACCGGCTATTGTTAACGATCCGGTTCCTGTTATGGTAGACTCTAACGCGGCATTGGCATACGTAATGCTGCCGTTGTTGGTTAACGCGCCTGTTATTTGCCCTGTTGTGTCAATGGCTGCACCTGCTTGCACAGTAAAGGTGCCCGAAGTAACCGCTATATCGGCAGTGCTGGTAAGGGTACCGCTGGCAAGGTCGTAATTGCCACCATCAAGGGTAAAATTGTTCCCCCATGACATGTCTGCTGTGGATTTTAAGGTGCCGTTTACAAGGGTAACAGCAGAACCAAGGTTGAATTT
>CAYJIX010000110.1:0-4849 GCA_964370375.1 uncultured Desulfovibrionaceae bacterium
CAAACGGCTTCGCCGCCATTCGGTCGGACGGCTATGCCACTAAAGTGGCACCCTTAGGGCAGAAACGGGAACACCTTAGGCACCCGTCGGGTCGGAACGGCTACCTCGCTTTGTAGGGCATTCCTCAAATTGTTTGCCTCAATATGTACTTTTTAAAAAGGCCTTGTGCTTCATGACAATGGATATACTATGATTGATTTAGATACATTAAATCCGGCACAACGTGAAGCGGTGACAGCTTCTGATGGGCCCATACTTGTCATTGCAGGGGCTGGGAGCGGCAAAACCCGAACTCTTGTACACCGTTTGGCTTGGCTTGCAGAGCAGGGCGTTGATCCACGTTCCATGTTGCTGCTAACGTTTACGCGCAAAGCAAGCCAAGAGATGTTACAGCGGGCCACCAACATGCTTGGCCATAGCCTTGGTGGTGTACAAGGCGGTACCTTCCATGGTTTTGCCTTCTCGGTGCTGCGTCATTATCGTCCTTTGTGGAGCAATGGGCCTGTCACGGTGATGGATTCCGCAGACAGTGCATCTGCCCTTAAACAGTGCAAAGAAGAATTGCGCCTTGGCAAGGGGGACCGCTCCTTTCCAAAAATCCAACATATTATTGGTGTTATCAGTAAATCGCGCAATAAAGAGCTGGCGATCTATGACGTATTACAGCGTGATTCCCCTCATTTGTTACCCCATGCTGATGCTGTGAGCCGCCTTGGCGAAGCCTATTATGCGTATAAGCGAGCGCACAGTTTATTGGACTATGATGACTTGCTTTTTGAGCTTGAATCCTTGTTGCGCGGCACCTCTGATCGAGCAGGTTTAGCCCCTGAATTTCAGCAGATCTACCGTTATATTATGGTGGATGAATACCAAGATACGAATAAAGTTCAGGCACGACTTGTTCGTCTGCTTACAGGTGAGAGCGGCAACGTTATGGCTGTGGGGGATGATGCACAATCCATTTATGCGTTTCGTGGTGCCAATGTACGCAATATTTTAGATTTTAACCAAACTTTTCCTACTGCGCGCATTATCCGCCTTGAAGAAAATTATCGCTCTACTCAGCCTGTTTTGGATGTGGCCAATGCTATTTTGGCGGAAGCCAGCGAAGGTTATGGCAAGCATTTGTTCACACGAAAAACGCAAGGCGTGCCAGTAAAGCTTATCCAGCCCATAAGTGATCTGTCACAAGGGGCTCTTGTTGCAAGGCGCGTTGAAGAGCTGCTTGAAACCTATAACCCCCAAGATATTGCCGTGCTTTTTCGGGCAGGCTACCAATCCTACCATCTGGAAGTGGCCCTAGCTAAGCAAGGCATTGCTTTTCGTAAATACGGAGGCTTGCGGTATTCAGAGGCGGTGCATTTTAAAGATGTGATGGCGTTTGTGCGTTTGATCATTAACCCCCTTGATATGCCGTCTTTTCAACGTATGGCTGCTTTAACCAAGGGCATAGGGCCAAGGACAGCGCAAAAAATGTATGAAGTTGCCGTACGAGGGGACAAGGCAGCAATGATTGCTATTTGCGGTAAATACCCAAGCTTGCTTGCAGATTTACAATGCATAGACACGCTGCGCTCTCAAAGCCTAAGCCCTGCCGCTGTGTTTGAGCAGGTTGTAGAACATTATCGCCCCCACCTTGAGGTTCTTTTTCCGGAGGATTGGCCCCGCCGCCTGCAAGGGCTTGAAGAACTATTGCATATTGCTACTTCGTATACGGATATCGAAGAATTAGTAGCAGATCTTTCTTTGGACAGCCCCGATGAAGATGAAGATACAGAAAACCATATTGTACTATCGACCATTCATTCTGCCAAAGGGCTTGAATGGAAAGCGGTTATTGTGCTTGACCTTGTGGAAGAAAGGTTTCCGTCGCGCCATTCTTTAACACGGCCCGAAGATTTTGAGGAGGAGCGAAGGCTTTTATACGTGGCGTGCACTAGGGCCTGTGAGGTGCTAGAGCTTTCAACACCTGCCAATGTGTATGAGCGAGGGACGCGCCTATCTAGGGCTGTGGGGATAAGCCCTTTTTTGCAGATGTTGCCCATGTCAATGTTTGATCGCTGGCAGGAAGGCTACACAGGCAAGCTTATGCCTAGGCAGGAACAAAAACTTCCGGCCTTTAATGTTCCAGAAAACCATATTAGGACTACATTTGGTTTTGAAGAGCGCAAGCCTCTCCAGCCTTTACCGGCGCCTCAGACTGCATCAGCACAGAAGCCGTGTGGCTATTGCCACCATAAAATTTTTGGAAGAGGTAAGGTTGTGGAACATTTGCCACCGGATAAATGCCGCGTGAATTTTCCCGGCCTTGGGTTAAAAGTTATTATGACAGCGTATTTGACCATGGAATAGTTATGCAGATACTTTCTGAAGATCATATCCTTTCTTGTTTATGGACGCATTTTTCTCAAAACGCACCACAATTGCTTGTGCCCAATGGTGATGATTGCGCGGTACTGCATGACATGGGCCCTTTATGTGTGAGCACAGATCTGTTCATAGAGGATGTGCATTTTCGATCAAGCTATTTTAGCATGCAGGATATTGGGCATAAGGCTTTAGCCGTAAACCTGAGCGATTTGGCGGCGTGCGGTGCAAAGCCTGTGGGCTTTACCTTGGGGCTTGCCATGCCGCCTTCAGTAGAGATGCAAAGCCTTGACGCCTTATTTTTAGGCATGGCGGAATTGGCTAAGGAGCATGACGTGCCGCTTATAGGCGGTGATATTTCCAAAGCTGACAAAGTACACCTTTGCATAACAGTTTTTGGGATATCTGAGGCTCCAAAAGGGGCTTTGCTACGAGGCAATGCTAAAGCTGGCGATATGCTTTTTGTCCTAGGGCAGGTAGGGCTTGCCAGGGTTGGCCTAGAGCGTTTGGAGCGCGAAGGAGTGTCAGCCTGTGCGCGCTTTCCAGAAAGTTGCAGGGCGCATCTTCGCCCTAAACCGCGTGTTCGCGAAGGCCTTAAATTGGCAGCATTGGCGAATCGTAACAATGTATCCCTTAGCCTTATGGATTTGTCTGACGGGCTTGCCAGGGATTTGCCGCGCCTTGTGGGGCCGGGGCTTGGCGCAGAAATACATCTTAATGGATTACACGCAGCACAGCATCCGGAGGTTGTACGCCATACGCAAGAATATGGCATTGACCCTATCTGGTTTGCCTTTCAAGGGGGCGAAGATTATGCCTTGTTAGGCGTTTGTCCGTCAGGACAGGGGGCAGCGCTCATGGCGGTAGCACCTGAAGCCATTATTTTAGGAAGCCTTATACCTGTTAAAGATCATGAACCGCGTTGGCTTTGCAACGGCATGCCCATGAGCGGCGGCTTTGACCATTTTGACCAATCTGGTGCATGATTTTGACGTAGCAAATATGTTGCACAGCTTCTTAGCTTTCAATCCAAATAAAGCTGCCCTGACGTCCGCTTTGTTTATCTGCGCGATAGGAAAAAAAGCTGTCTGAAAGTGCAGCCGTGCACAGATCCAATCCAAAAATATGCTTGGACAAAAGGCCTGCCTGCATAAGCTGGTGACGGGTCATGGCCCATAAATCAACATGCTTGGTAACAGGGTCAAAAAAAGGTTTGGCATCGTCATTCCATTCCTGTTCAAAGTGAATAAATTCTGATTTGCCAGGCCCCAAGGATGGCCCCCTAATCGCCATAAGGTCTTGCGCTTTTAGGTTGTAGCGCTCACAGAAGGCGCTGATGCCGGAACCTAAAAAATTAATGTTGTTTCCCCTCCAGCCCACGTGAAAGCCTGCAATATGGCGCCCTTCTTTATGAGCAACGAGCACCGGCTGACAATCACCGGTTTTAATCATAAGTGCCAGTTTAGGGCGGCTGGTAGCCATGCCGTCAGCATCGATAAGTTGTGACGGCTCAAAAAAAGATGTCGGCTCTGGTTCAAAAACAAGCGTATCACCATGTACTTGACATATTTCTGCGGCCTGCTCTACGCCAAGGGCCTCTAGCAGAAAACGGCGATTTTTTGAAACATTGCTGGGGCTATCTTTCTTCATAAAGGAAATATTGCCATCAGCGTAGCTTCCTTTAGAAACACCCCCGCAACGGGTTTGAAAAGCGCAACGCACATTATAAATGCCCGGAAACACAAAGGGGATAAGTGATACAGCCATGGTAGTATTCCTTTAGATAAAATATGCAATGTTTGATTTACCGTTGGCTAACGTTTTTGCGCTCGCCTGGTGTTTCTTTGTATACGAGGTAACGACGTGAAGGTACAGCTTTTTAAGTAGATTCATACATATATAAAATTCACATATAAACACGGCAAGTTACTGTAAATTAACGTATGCCGATACAAAGCCTGCTGTAACAAACGCATGCTTTGTCCCCGTTTTCTTGAAACTCGAATATTTTACATGCATATCCATTGGTTTACGGCGTTTACGCTGGTAGCCGTAGTGATGTTTGCCTTTTTGTCTGTAGCGCGTTCTCGCTTCTGGGAAGTTGTTATCATTTTTTTTAAATGATATTGACAATCTTTTTCAAAACACATAGAGGTTTTGTGGTTGCACATGAACAATAGTGCAACGCTTGTGAACAGCAAAGGAAGGGCAAAACAACCATCCTTTCCATAGACAAGAATGCGAACAAGTTCGGATAGTCTGCAAAATTGATGTTAAGTCGTAGCATCGCTTTTATTCCTAGCAGGGGCACGATAGCTAGGGCAGCGTTATCATAAAAAGGATTCTTGCTATTTCAGGCAGCGTCGCCTGATAGGGCAAAACACAGCAGAGGCGGGGCGATAAAGAAATTTGTGTAACATTATTATTTCTAGTGCAATCTAAAAATTCCATGCAACACTCAAAGGGGTTATGCACACAATTT
>CAYJIX010000111.1:0-4610 GCA_964370375.1 uncultured Desulfovibrionaceae bacterium
GCGCGGCAAGCGAAGTTTTTTCTTGAAGGCATAGGACTCTTTGGTCCATGCCAAAAGAAAAAACAAGCTTAACAAAGCATACGGTGCTTTTTCAACAGTCTATCAAGGAGCGAAGCCATTCTTTGACAGCAGGAAACGGCTCAAAAACACCTTTTAACGTTCCGTATTCTTTATAAAAAAGCTCTGTCAAATCAGGAGGTAGTTCAAAGCTGACCAAATCCACAGCGTTTTCAGAATTGCGCCGTACAAGGCGCACCATAGGGGGCGTATGCCAGGCATCAATCACAAAATATGTGGCCACATCTTGGTTTGAGCGTACAGGAGGATGGTCTGCATGCCAATTGTTATTGCCCCATTCAAGGTATAACGTTACCGCCATTTCAGGAGACAAATCCCAGTCAATGGGTTCATAGACATAGGGTTTTAGAAGCTCAGCAGGTGTTTTCATGATACCGCCTCATCGTCTGGAGTGTTCAGACCGTATTTTTTTAGTTTGTTATGCAAGGTGGCCCTGGTAATACCAAGGCGTCTGGCTGCTTCGCTTTTGTTGTCGTCCACATCACGCAAAGTGGTTAAAATAGCACGGCGTTCAATGGCGTCTAGGGTTTGTTCTGCGCTGTCAAGGGTGTGCAATAAAGCTTCGTCCTTGGGCGGCGTTTGCAAAGGCTCGTTGCCAGCCTCCTTTGTTGCAGGTGCGTCAAGGTTTGCATCCGTGGGTGATTGGGGGCCTTTGCTTTGTGCTGTGAGGGTGTGGGGCAATTCGCGTTCGCTGATTTCGTCTGTGGTGCTTAAAATAACTGCGCGCTCAATAGCGTTTTCAAGTTCGCGCACGTTGCCCGGCCAGGCATAACTCGTGAGCACATCCAAAGCTTGAGAGGTAAAGCCGCGCAAATTTTTACGGTTAGCAAGGGCAAAACGCTCTAAAAAGCTCATGGCAAGGATGGGAATATCGTCGGCACGTTTACGAAGTGCAGGCACATCAAGGCCGATGACATTGAGCCGATAATACAGATCCTCGCGAAACTTTCCTGCGGCCACTTCCGCCAAAAGGTCACGGTTGGTGGCAGCAATAAGGCGCACATCCACGGTTATGGGCGTATCACTCCCCACGCGCTGGATTTCACCTTGCTGTAAGGCGCGCAAAAGCTTGGCTTGCAAAGGCATGGGAAATTCGCCGATTTCGTCCAAAAAAAGGGTTCCTCCGTCAGCTTGCTTGAACCGTCCTTCGCGGCGTTTGTCAGCACCGGTAAAGGAGCCTCTTTCATGGCCGAACAGTTCAGATTCCAAAAGGCTTTCACTTAAAGCGGCACAGTTTACGGTGACAAAGGGGCCGTCTTTACGCTGGCTGGCGTTTTGGATGGCACGGGCCACAAGTTCCTTGCCTGTGCCGGATTCCCCTGTAATAAGCACGGTTGCTTCAGACGGGGCCACGGTGCGCACCATGTCCACAAGGTTTTTTATGTGTATGCTGGTACCTAAAATGCCAAAATGGTTTTGCCCTTGCAACAAGGTGCTGAGCTTGTTGTTTTCGTCGGTTAAGCGTTGACGCTCCAAAAGCCGTTCAAGGACGCGCCGCAATTCTTCAAAATCCAAGGGTTTGACAAGGTAATCATAGGCTCCAAGCCGCAGGGCCTGCTTGACCGTATCCACAGAGGAATACGCTGTCATGATAAGCACTGGCAGGTCAGGCTTTATCTGTAAAATGGCAGACAAAGCCGTAAGGCCATCCATACGCGCCATGCGTATATCAGAAAGGATGATGCTGTACTCTTCTGCCTGAACGCGGGCAACAGCCGTGTCGCCGTCGTCAGCTTCGGCGGTATCGTATCCCCAGCCGCGTAAAATCGTCCGCAACATGGAACGGTGGGCTTTATCGTCATCAACTATGAGAATTTTTGTGCTCATATGGTATCCTTGAAAGCTGTTTAGCCAAACGTAGGTATTGTTGTGCCATGGGTAACACGCTCAAAATGCAGGCTAAAGACTGTTCCCTCACCAAGTTCGGAATGAACATCTATAAGGGCTTTATGCGCTTCCATGATTTTGTGTACCGTTGCAAGGCCAAGGCCTGTGCCGTGCCCCTTAGTTGTAAAATACGGGTCAAAAATATACGGCAGATCGTCCGACGATATGCCACAGCCCGTGTCGCTGATATCAAGGCGGATAATGCTTTTTTTGTCATGCTCTTCACCGATAAGCGCAAGGTTGAGCTCGCCACCGTTTGGCATGGCGTCAAGAGCGTTTAAACAAAGATTTAAAATCACCTGGCGGATCCTGTCAGCATCGATAAGGGCGATATACTCTGCGCCTTGTTCCTCATCGTTATGTCCTTGCCCTGTTAAAGACGAAGCAAAATGGATCCGAACCTTGCTTGGCCGCGCTTCTTGACGTACCAAGCGGATGCTGTCTTCCAATAAAGCGGCAAGGTTTGTGGGCGTTAGGTGCACGTCTGTGGGGCGCGAAAAGCCGATAAGGTCGTTGATGACTCTGTTAAGTCTATCCACTTCGCTTACCATCACATGGGCGGCTTTTCTATCTTCGCTATCAGGAGCAAAGCGGCCTGCAAAGTACGTGGCGTACCCTTTAATAGAACTTAACGGATTGCGCAATTCATGGGCAACGCCGGCAGCCAAATTGCCCACAGCAGCCATTTTTTCGCGTCTGCGTACCTCTCCTTCCAGGCGGCGCACCTCTGTAATATCGCGCATGATGATGATAATGCCAAGCACTTCTCCTGACGTGCCGCGCACATGCCCTCCGCGGACCATGCTGTGGCGTACAATATTGTCCGGGCCGGCAATGCTAATGGCTGTATCGAGCAAGGGAACGTCTTGATACAACAATTGCTTGATCAAAAAAGACAAGGTTGTTGGCAAAATTTCGGTGATTTTTGTGTCAGCCGGTAAGGAGCTAAGGGCAACTAAACGCAAAGCTTCATTGTTGATATGGACAACACGCCCTTTAGGGTCAAGGAGCATAAGCCCGTCAGGAAGGCTGACAGCCAATTCCTCGGCAAGGGCTTCAGCCTCGTACTGGCTACGCCTATAAAGCCGCAACCTGGCAAGGCCATACGCACTTGCCACCAGCATAAGGCCGCTGAATAAAAAAATACCGCCCATACCCATGCTGCGCAGTGTGTCGTGGCGAGACGCCGCATAAAGGGTGTCGGGGTATAAGCCTACAATCACATAGGGAACTCTGGGGTCTTTGTTTTTTCTTGGGGGCTGTGGCGCGTCACCAAAAGGCAGGCTAAACCAATCCTCCCTTAGAGGATTTTCATAACTAAACGGCATGTCGCTCCATAACGAAAAAGCCTCTTGCTGTGGGGCAGGTTGTGTTCCTTCCCTGTTTTGCAGGCGAAAAAGCTGGTACACCACAAAGGTTCTGTCGTTTTCAATGCTCATGAGGGTGTGACGGAGTCTGTCACCTGTTTGCATTTGATTGATCCGTTGCTGTGTTAATGGCGTATTGTTCCTACCCACAAGGATGTTTCCAACGCGCCTTGGGTCGGTATGGGCCAAAATGGTGCCGTCAGGCATGGTAAGGGCGATGAAGCGAACACCTGGATGTACGGATAAATCTTCAAGGATAAACTGTAAAAGGAGGCCGGCGTTTGAACGTTTGCTTGAATGCATGCTGCTTTCAAGGGCTGTGATGATGGCCGCGCCTTTTTCTGCCATGATGCCCGTTACGATGCGCGTTGTACGTTCAGCCAGAAAAAAAGCAAAAAATAAAGCAAGGATACAAACAACAAAAGCAGCATAGACAAAGGGCCGCAAAGCAACCCTGCGTTCAGATTTTTGGGAAACAAAAAAAGAAGTAAGTGGCATGGTTACATTGTAGCTGATTTTACATAAAAGTCCAAGCCCAAACAATCCCTCTTCGTCATTGTTAAAAGACCTTTGTCATTGCTAAAGCTCCATGGGAAATGAAAGGTTTGAATGTGTCACAAAAAGTGGTATCATTTTGTGTGAAGCAGGGGTGAAGAGGTTGCTTTGTCCTGTCGTGCTGTGCTTTTTGCTCGTGCTGTGCTTTTTTGCACAAGTTGCATGATTTTTGCATATACATTTACATATGGTTGATACAACGCCCTGTGTACATGTTCTACGCAAGGCTTATTCATAGTTTTGATCCCCGTTTTGGATGAAGAGCGATTAGATATGTTGTTGTTTATTTTTAAACGAATTATACAAGCGGTTTTTGTTATAACTGCCCTTGGTGCATTCTCTTTTTCCGGCAATGCTCAGCAAAGCGAATATGGAGGTATGCAACTGCCACCTTGGTTTGCCCTGCCTGAAACCATAAGCACAGAACAGCACCAAGCCGCACAATCCATCCTTGATAGCAGCATGCCTCGTATCCGATCCTTACAAGCTGCTTTGCGTAATACTATGCAAGAATTGCGTTCTTTAGCCTTTGCCACTGACACCCACGATGATACATTAAGCCAGCTTGGAACACGACTTGTGGAGACACGAGATGCACTGCTTGCAGAACTGGCACACGTGCGCGATAGGCTGGATAAGGAACTGGGCATCACTGCTTTTTGGAAGCTGGATCGCGATTGCACCCCCCTTGTCGAATAAATGTCGAATAAATGTCGAATAAAT
>CAYJIX010000112.1:0-4566 GCA_964370375.1 uncultured Desulfovibrionaceae bacterium
CGAGTCTGACAAAGCATATCACCCCTTTTCAGCCACCTGCTAGCCGACGACAGTCCCCTTATCGATGTACTGTCCAGCTTCATACGGTTCATCCATAAAGCCACTGACAGCGGCAAACAATTTACCGGCCGTAGGTGTACCGGATACCGTCACGTTCAAACGGATCCAAGGCTTGGTCACGTTGCGCGGCAGATACTTCCACGCGAACTTGTACCCTGCCTTAAAGTTGGCAGTTGTGATGGTTTCAGACGCGCCGGTAACATCGGTGTAGGTGCCTGTTTCGCTGTCAGACTGTTGCAGCTTGATGGTGGCAGAGGTGCCGCCTGCCATGTCTTCTGTAACTTTAATCAGCACAGGGATAGGCTCTGCTTTGCCAGGAATAAGCAAAGAATTTAAGGCTACAGCGTTGCCGTTTCCTGCCGCAATGGTGTCGGTATGCTCTAAAAGTACCAAATTGTTATCAATAATCATGTGGACCACCTTCCTTATTTTAGGGCTGTTTCATTAGATTTGATGGCGTCACACTGGCGCATGGGTCTGCCAAAAAGCAGCGGCATGCCGTCAGATTTAAACGCTTCGCCATACACCAAGTGAACGTTGCCGGCATCTGTTGATTGCAGTTCAACGGCAGACATAAGGTCTTCGTTACCGTACCAGATGGCCTTTTGGCGCAAGGTGTCGGGCATAAGGTTTTTGGCTTTGATGAAGAGGGCTTGCAAGTCAATAAAACCTGTATCCCCTTTACGTTTGCTAAGGTTTGCGACAGAAATATTGGCAATGCGCACGCAGGATCGCCAATCGCGCAGGGCAAGGCCAAGGCTCCATTGATAGCGGTTTACAAGGGCCTCATAGTGGCGTCCTTCGGTGTCTTCAACGGTTTGCACGCCAAGGTCTTTGTGTTCAAGTCCGCCCATACTACCTTTTGGGTAAATGCCGTGGATGCTACGCTCGCCCCACGAAATAAGCCAAGCAGACGTTACTTCCCCTGTGCCGCCGGCATCCACCACGTTGGGGGAAGTTTTTGTGGGATAGCGCAAATTTAGGCCCATAAATTCATCGGGGTTTTTGTCGCTGTCACCATAAAAGAAGGTGCCCGCAGCTTTTTGACGCATGGCTTCGGCAAAGGCTGCGCTTTCAGCGTCGATGAATTTTGAGGCATTGCCGCCGTAAAGTTTTGCTTCTGCTTCGTCAATAAGCATGCGGCTTTCCATCATAGAGCAGGGCTCTTTTACTTGCGTCCATTCGCTTTTGCTGTACGGCGTGCCCTTATAGAGCCTGCGCCAAAAAACCTCAGGCAGGCCCGTGCGCATGCGCGTTAAATGCCCGTCAGACTGGTTTGATTCCATAAACTGAACATCGTCCAAAATGTCATTGGTCTGGTTCATCAGCTCAATGATGGCTCCTGCCGCTTCGCCGCGGTAAAAGTCTTGCATTTCAGCAAGGCTTGCCACAAGTCCCTTTGTTTTTCCTGCCATTCTCCCTTCTCCTTTTACAGATTGTTGTATTTGCCATACAGGCGTTCGTGACGGGGTTTTTCATCCTGCACACGATCGCCCCTTGCCAGCGTGTCTTCTGCGTGAGCGCGCCCAAGCTTTGCAAAAAAGCGCACGATGTCAGGATGTGAGCCGTAGCCTGTTTCGTGCAGCATTTGCTGTATTTTGCCGCCCTCATCAAATTTTTCCATGCCTGCCCTTGCGTACGCAACGGTGGCTTCAAAGTGTTTGCCGCCCATGTCCTTGTCTTTGCGGATGGAGTCTTCCCATTGTTTGACGGTTTCCCAATGGTTTGCCATGCTGATTTCTTGGTTTTTTGCACTGATGGCTAAAATCTTGTTGGCCTGCTCATTGGTCAAACCCATGTCGCGCGCCTCTGCTTCAAAGGTTTGCAATTGATCCGCGTTAAGGTTCATGTTTTCAGGCACAATAAAATCATAAGAAATCGCCTCAATAGGAGCAGAAACGCTTTCGTTGCTCATGAGCGAGCTTGCTGTTTCTGCCTGATAGTCCGCATCGTTGTGCGTGCTTGCAGGGGCTTCGTTTTGTAAAGGCGCCTTTGAAAAAGACGCATTGCCAAGGGATGCTTCGGGTAAGGTTTCAGGTATCATGTGTTCTCCTACACGTTTTCTTCAAAATCCATAATCAATGAACATAAAAGCTGGGAAGATATGCCGCTGTTGATAAGCCGCAAAAATGTTCTGCCGTGCGGCGTGCGCATAAGCTCGGCAACACTGCGTTTGATTTGTACCGCGTGCCGCTCTTGCTGTTGTGCGGCTTTGCTTTGGGTGTTTTCAAAAACATCTTCGCTCATGCAGTATGGCTCCTTGTTGAACGTTGATAGGCGTAACCTTTTTATATTTTAGTGTTTTTTAACACTGCCTGTGTCGCCACTACAAAACGCCACTCGCACCACTGCCAAGGATGGCATTGAGCGCGCTGTTGCCGTCAAGGTTGGATTGCGACAGCTTAAAGGCAAGGTCGCCGGCTCCTTTAAGGGCTTGCATGGTTTGGGCTTGCTGGTTTTGTTGGGCTTGAGCTTCGTCTTGTTGTGCGCCGGCTTCTTTACGTTCTGCGCGGACTTCTTCGCGTTCTTGTGTGGATTTTAAAAGGTTTGGCGTAACGCCAAGGTTTTCGGCGTATTCGTCCACGGTTTTATCCACATTGAGGCTGTCCAACACTTCGGGGTACATTTGTGCTGTGCTGGCCAAAAAGGCCATGAGCCTGTCAATGCCGCCAATACCCACAGCTTTTTGTGCTTGCGCAAGGAGCGAAACAAAGTGCACGCGGATTTCAATGTTGCCATATTCTTCGGGCAGTTGAGGAAGCTCAGGCAGCATGTCAAGGCGTTTCATGATGGCGTAGAGACGCCCTATGAGCGGTATGAACAATTCGTTGTTGAGCCGCTCTAGCATGGGGCCAATCAAAATCAGCTTTTCATCTTCCTTTGCAGCTATTTCTGTTGCTGTTATCTGCTTTCTGCCAGAATCCATAAGCATGCGGAATAAATCGTTGTACAAGCCGTCTTTGACGTGCTGTTCGATTTTTTCTTCAAACAACAAGGCGTTTTTGATTTCAGGCGCTGTTTGCAAAATGGGCGTGGCAGCTTGCGGAGCCATGCCGGGCTGTGTTTCTACATAATTGACACCGCCTGGTGTTAGATCAAGGCCTGTTGCTTTAAGGCTTGCCGTCACCGCTGTTGGTGGGTCAACTGCCTTGTGAATGGCCTTTAATGTGGCAATGTCGATTTGTTGCAGCATTTTACAATCGGCAAGCACATCCATGGCAGGCGATCGCCCGTACACATCATTGCTGCTCACATCCCAGCGCACGCCAAACCCCGGGAACTCTTCAAAGCCGCTTTCGCTTAAAACATGCCCTTTCATGCCGCTAAACGTGCGCGTGTCGCTTGCTCCATGGCCCGTGATTCCGTCAAGGTAATACACAGAAGCGTAAGGCATCTCGTTTGGGGTGCGCTCATCATATATGGCATGCTGTTTACGAGGATAAATTGCATGCACTACGGTGAAACGCTCTTCGTTAGGGCGCCTTTTCTTGCTGCTGCATTCAAGGACGTAAGGTGGCATTTTGTCCTTGCCAAATTGCTGGACAAGCTGGCGTGCCGACATTTGAAAACGTCGAAACACCACGTCAACTTTGCCCTGTGCGTTGGTGTCGATACAAAATTCGCCCACGCTAAACGGCACAAAGCGCACGCCGTCATCAAAATCTGCCAATAACAGCACAAAGGCCGTGCCAAACGTAGCCAAATCTGCATACATGCTATGCACAACATTGTAGAAGTTTGACCTGCTAAGCATGGTACGCATGCGCTGTTGCACATCGTCAAGCCAATCTTTTAATGGTGCAATATCTTGAAATTCTTGCTTTTCAAGCATGAGGCTAAACCATGGCCGTGCAGGGCTTGTCATGCCGCCTTGAAGCCCTGCGGCAAGGGTTCTGATAGCCAGTACACCTGTTGTGTTGATAAGCCTTGGGTTGATGATGTTCTCGCCCTTATACGCGTTTGGCGTTTTTGCCACATCGCGAAACTTTGTCGGCAAAAAATGTTCTGCAAGGTCACGCCATGCCGCGTCATAAGACGAGCGTAAGCTTAGGAGCCTCGCGTGCCTGTGCATAAGATCAACGACTTTGTCGTCATTCATACGTCACCTACTGACCAAGCAAGGTCTTTTGTTGTGCCCCTTGTGTGCTTGTTTGCATGGGGCTGGTTAGAATGGAGCCTTGAAGGCCGGCAGCTTTTGAGGCTTTTTCACGTTGGGCGTCTCTTGCTGCTGTGGCTGCCTCTGTTACCGGTTTTGGTGTTTGTGGTTTTTCCGGTTCTGTGTATACCGGTACTGCCGGTGTGCTTGATCCGCCAAATCCCATGGGGCCTCCTTGGTTAGTGATGTTGTTGGATGTTTGTTTGTTGGCGCGCTACGACGCCACTGCGTATTGCTATCGCGCCACTGCCGCGCTACTGCGTCACTGCGCTATGCTATCGCGCCACTGCCGCGCTACTGCGTCACTGCGCTATGCTATCGCGCCACTGCCGCGCTACTGCGTCACTGCG
>CAYJIX010000113.1:0-4425 GCA_964370375.1 uncultured Desulfovibrionaceae bacterium
GGCGAGCTTGCGAGCCTTACGGATAGGTAGCGTGGCAATCCGCCGCTGTGCTCTTTTGGGCATTTGTGCCCTTTTATCCCCTGAAGGGTACAGGTGGTATGCCTTTTGGTTGTCGTATAAAAAGATATTCATTCTTGAATAGTATGCTAAAATACCTTTTTTGCATCAACTATCATTGCTCAATCAACCAGCCATCTTTATGAAAGCCTTCATAAGGACAAGAACATATCATGCAAGACAAGCCCTTTATTTTACGCACAGAGTACACCCCTACAGGTGACCAGCCAGGCGCCATTGAACAAATGGTCAGCAATGTGGAAGCAGGTGTTAAAGATCAAATTTTGCTTGGGGTTACAGGGTCAGGCAAAACTTTTAGCATGGCCAATGTTATTGCCCGTTGCCACAGGCCGGCCCTTATTTTGGCACCCAACAAAACCTTGGCTGCCCAATTGTACAACGAATTTCGCGCTCTTTTTCCCGAAAATGCCGTGGAATATTTCGTAAGCTATTATGATTATTACCAGCCCGAAGCCTATGTGCCCTCGTCAGACACCTATATTGAAAAAGATTCTGCCATCAACGACGACATAGACAAATTGCGCCACGCGGCCACGCACGCCCTATTAACGCGCCGTGATGTGATTATTGTGGCGTCTGTTTCCTGCATTTACGGCCTTGGTTCGCCGGAATATTATGCACGGCTGATCATCCCCGTGGAAGAAGGGCAAAAAACAAGCATGGATGCCATCATCACACGGCTTATTGACGTGCAATATACCAGAAACGATGTGGATTTTCACCGTGCCACCTTTCGCGTGCGCGGTGACGTGCTTGAGGTTATCCCAGCTTACGAGCACGAAAGGGCCTTGCGCTTGGAATTTTTTGGGGACGAAATTGAAGCCGTGCGCGAAATAGACCCTTTAACGGGCCATGTGCTTGGCAATATTGGCAAAACGGTGATTTATCCTGCCAGCCACTATGTTTCTGACCGTGACAATCTTGTCCGTGCCATGGGCGATATTAGGGATGAACTTAGCGAGCGATTGCAACATTTCCAAAAAAACAATTGCTTGGTAGAGGCGCAACGCCTTGAACAGCGCACCCAGCTGGATTTAGAAATGATGCAGGAGCTAGGCTATTGCAACGGTATTGAAAATTATTCCCGCCATTTGGACGGGCGCGCAGAAGGCGATCCGCCTTCATGTTTGATCGATTATTTTCCCGATGACTTTTTGCTGTTTGCCGACGAATCGCACATTTCCATGCCCCAAGCAGGGGCCATGTATAAGGGCGATAGGTCGCGTAAGCAAACCTTGGTTGAATTTGGGTTTCGGCTGCCTTCCGCTTTAGACAACCGCCCGTTGGCCTTTGAGGAATTTTTGGCACGCACAAACCAAAGCATTTATGTGTCAGCCACGCCCGGCCCGTGGGAATTGGAACGATCACAAGGCATTGTGGCAGAACAGATCATCCGCCCCACAGGGCTTTTAGATCCACTTGTTGACGTGCGCCCCGTAAAGGGGCAGATCGATGACCTTTTGGGCGAATGCAGGGCGCGTGCCGCTCAAAATGAGCGCGTGCTTGTGACCACCTTAACCAAGCGCATGGCTGAGGATTTGACCGAATACCTCAACACCATGGGCGTGAAAACACGCTATTTGCACTCAGATATCGATACCTTAGAGCGGCTTGCCATCATTAAAGCCCTGCGCAGTAAAGATTTTGACGTGCTTGTGGGTATCAACCTTCTTCGCGAAGGGCTGGATATTCCGGAGGTATCCCTTGTGGTGATCCTTGATGCGGATAAGGAAGGTTTTTTGCGCTCAACCGGTTCTTTAATCCAAACTTTTGGGCGTGCTGCACGAAACGCCAAAGGTCAAGTGATTTTGTACGCCGATGCTGTGACAAAATCCATGCGAACAGCCATGGACGAAACCGCAAGACGCCGCGAAAAGCAGCAGGCTTATAACCTTGAGCACAACATTGTGCCAAAAACCATTCACAAATCCCTTGCCACGCCCTTTGACGGTTTATACAGTGACGGCCATGATAAAAAACGCCATAAAGGCAGCCATAAACTGCCTGCCATGTCCACAGATGACATGTCGCCGCAAACCTTGGCCCGTCATATTAAAGAATTGGAAAAAGACATGAAGGAAGCCGCCAAAGCCCTTGAATTTGAAAAGGCAGCGGTGCTTCGTGATCGTATAAGTGAATTAAAACAGCATGTTTTGGAATTATGATGAAAACATCCCTGACCCTTTTTGACAATGAGGCGGCCAAAGCCCAAAAACTGCGGGAATTTTTGGAATACCATAACCACCGCTATCACACCCTTGATGCGCCTGAAATCGATGACGCCACCTACGATGCCGCCTTTAAAGAGCTTGTAGAGCTTGAAGCGCGCTTTCCAAATCTGCGCACTGCCACTTCCCCCACGCAAAGGGTAGGGGCAGGGCTTTTAAGCTCGTTATCCAAGGTGCGCCACAGGCAGCGCATGTACAGCCTTGACAACGTTTTTTCTGTGCAGGAATGGCAGGCCTTTGTAAAGAGACTGCACAATGCTGCACAGTTCTCTCAATCGTTTTGGTGCGATCCTAAAATGGACGGCCTTGCCCTTGAAATCATCTACGAGCAGGGCCAAATGACCACGGCTTTAACCCGTGGTGACGGCATTGAGGGCGAAAACGTGACCGAGGCTTTACGTACGGTGCGCAACCTTCCCTTAACCTTGCAAGGGCAGGGCCCGTTTCCTGATCTGCTTGAAGTGCGCGGCGAGGTGCTCATCCCAAAGGCTGCTTTTGAAAAGCTCAACGATTCCCTTGCAAAGCGCGGCGAAAAAACCTTTGCCAATCCACGCAATGCCGCCGCAGGGTCTGTGCGTCAGCTTGATACGCGCATCACTGCAACGCGCCCTTTGCGCTTTTTAGCCTATGGTTTTGGGGGTATTGTGTGGGGAAGGGCCACGCCTTGGCAGCACTATAACGATGTGATGCAACGGATGCAGGATTTTGGCTTTGGCGTGCCGCCCCATGGCATGCTGTGCGAATCGTCTGCCGCTGTGGAAGAATACGTGCAAAATGTGCATAAAACGCGCGATGACTTTGCCTATGAAATCGACGGCGTTGTAATAAAGGTAAATGATTTAGAGGCTCAAACTGCCCTTGGTCATACGGCAAGGGCCCCACGTTTTGCTGTAGCCTATAAATTTCCTGCTGCACAAGTTACAACGCGGCTTCTTGATATTTCTATCCAAGTGGGGCGCACAGGGGTGCTTACGCCTGTGGCAGAGCTTGAGCCTGTTCTAGTGGGCGGTGTCATGGTGAGCCGTGCTACCTTGCATAATGAGGACGAAATCGCAGCGCGCGATGTGCGCATCAACGATACGGTCATTGTGCAACGGGCAGGCGACGTTATTCCTGAGGTGGTGGCACCCGTGCTTGCCGCGCGTTTGCCTGATGCCGCGCCCTTTGTGTTTCCGCAACAATGCCCTGTGTGCGGACACCTTGCCCACCGTGAAGCAGGGCAGGCGGCACGGCGCTGTGTCAATGCTCTGTGCCCTGCTGTGCTGCGTCAAACCATGGTGTATTTTGTATCTAAAGCAGGCCTACATGTAGAAGGGCTTGGGGGACGCTGGGTTGAACAATTGGTGGATAAGGGCAAAATCAAAACGCCTGCCGATTTGTTCCGCTTGCAGGTGCATGATTTGCTGCACTTTGAACGCATGGGGCCAAAGCTTGCAACAAAATTTGTCAATGCCTTGGAAAAAGCCAAAAAAACAGCAACGTTACAACGCTTCATCTGTAGCCTTGGCATCCGTCATGTGGGCGAACAAACAGCCCACACCCTTGCCAAGGCCTTTGTAGACATGGACGCATTGGCAAAGGCGTCTTATGAATCCTTGCAAGCGTTGCCGGACATAGGCCCCGAGGTGGCAGGGGCCATTCGTGCTTTTTTTACAGACAGTGGCAATATGGCTTTGTTGCAGGATTTTAAAGAACTTGGCTTGTGGCCACGCCGTGCTGCACAAGATATTGCCGTTCAAGGCCCCTTGGCTGGGAAAAAGATCCTGTTTACAGGCACCCTTTCTTTTTCACGATCTGAGGCACAAAAAAAGGCCAAGGATGCCGGCGCGCAGATAGCAAGCTCTGTCTCTAAAACTTTGGATTTTTTGGTGGTTGGGCAAGATGCCGGATCTAAAGCTGCCAAGGCAGAAGCTATTGGTATACATATGATTAGCGAAGAGGAATTTATAAACATGCTGTAGGCGGCTGAAAAGGGATTGTCTGGGGTGTCAGCTGGACAATTTTTGTCGGGTCATGGGGGAAAGACCCCACTCCCCTCAAAAAATTGTCCGCTTCCTACCATCCAACCCCTTTTGAGCCGCCTATCTTTTTGCTGAAAAGGGGCTGTCTGGGGTGTCAG
>CAYJIX010000114.1:0-4307 GCA_964370375.1 uncultured Desulfovibrionaceae bacterium
ACATAAAATTATATAGCCCCGTAAGGTACATAAAGCCTTACGGGGCTTAACTTTTCCTGATGTAAGATTCTATGAAGGTTCTTCACCAAAGACAGGGGCAGTAAACATACCCCAATCTTTTAACATTCAATACAAAATCCGGTACAAGACGAACGTCTGCGTGATCCTTGTTTACTGTATTGCTGCATACGGCTTTAGCGAGGCTTGTCTTGAAATGATGCTACAGTAAAAAGCACAAGAGCATACCACCGCTACCTGTAAACACCGCGAAGCTAAAAAGCTACATTGAAAAGAGGATGACAAGCCATATAAAATACTATATGCTTATATAGCATCACAAAAGGGCATTACAGCCTTATTCTTGCTGTGGTATAACTAAAACATACTCATATGGGCAGCATGTATGAATTTCAGCAAGCTTACTTTTAATACCTTTGGCCTAGGCATGCGCTCCAAGCTTATTTTGCTTTTTGTGCTTATCAAGGTCATCCCCCTTATTTTATTAGCCCTTTTGGCGTGGTATCAAGCTGTTGATCTTGGCGATGAAATGCGCACTCGCACCGAAACCATCTCTAAGCAAGCGGTGCAAGAGCTTGCCGCTGCAGGTGACGTGGCCGTTACTGATGCGGTCAAAGCGCTTGATGACAGGGCCACTGATGAAATAGAGCGCATGACCACCGATGCAGCAAAGACTATTGCAAACTTTCTTTACGCTCGAGACGACGATCTGCGTTTTTTAGCGAGCCTTTCGCCAAGTGAAACAATATTTGAAAACTTTTTGACCTCTAAGACTGCCTTGCTCGTGAAGCCTCGTGAGTGGGTTTTGTCTCTTGACGGCACTTCTTGGGTCCCCACCACTGAATATAAAAAACTTCCCGAAGTTTCATTAAAAAGCGAGCAAAACAAAGAACATTTTCGCTCTCGTCCGGCAGATAATTTTGAATATGAACGCGTTCCATTATACCTAGAAGCCACCTATATTGACATAAACGGTCAAGAATTAATTAAGGTTACAACTTCAGATCTTTTAGACCCAAAACCCAAAAATGTTGCTGATAAAAGCAACACCTTCTGCAAGGCTGAAGATTACTTTGCTAAGGTAAAAAACCTTAAGCCGGGCGAAATCTATGTTTCTGACGTCATTGGTGAATATGTAGGTTCAAACCTCATAGGCATGTACACTCCTGAAAACGCAAAAAAACAAAACGTGCCGTATGAACCTGAAAAAGCAGCCTATGTTGGCGACGAAAACCCCAACGGCAAGCGGTTTCAAGGGCTTGTGCGCTTTGCCATGCCTGTGGAACAAGATGGCACTATTACGGGATATGTGACCATAGCCCTTAACCATGATCACATCATAAGCTTAGTAGAGCATCTTGTACCCAATGAAAAACGCTACTCAGATATCAACGCTGCTGCTGAAGGCAATTATACCTTCATGTGGGACCACCAAGGCTATAACATCTTCCACCCGCGCCACCATTCCATTGCAGGATTTAATGCTGAAACAGGCGAGCGTCAACCGGCACTTCTTGATGCAGAAACCTATGCAAAATGGCAAAACAGCGGTTTAGATTATTTAGAATTTATTAAGGATGAACCTGCCTTTAATGATCAACGGCGCGAACGCAAGCCGGCAATTGAACAAATACAAAAAGGCATTATTGGCTTAGATTGTCGCTATTTAAACTTTGCCCCCCAATGTACGGGTTGGTATAATTTGGCTCAACATGGCGGATCCGGTTCATTTTTTCTTTTATGGAGCGGCCTTTGGAAGCTAACCACTGTATCGGCCATCCCTTATTATACCGGCCAATATGCCGATGGCTTGATTGGTTTTGGTGTTGTAACCATGACTGTCGGCATTGACGACTTTCACCGTCCGGCGCTTGAAACACAAAAAACAATACAAAACCTTATAGAATCAACGGATAAAGAACTATCTGACGTTTCAGACCAAACATTTGCAGCCATCACTGACAATTTATGGGACACAGCCATAAGCCTTTCTGCATCCACGTTGGCAATGACCGCACTTATTGTGTTTATAGCCATTTGGATGGCCTCAAGCATTACCAAAAAAATCACCTACCTTATTAATGGCATATCTCGCTTTAGCAGCGGACATCGTAAATACCGGTTTGATAGTAAGCAAGATGATGAATTTGGCATTTTGTGCAACTCTTTGGATGCGCTCTTTAAAGGCATTATAAAAAGCACCAAAAACCCTTTAACCATCACAGATCTAGATAAAAACGTTATATACATGAACAAATTTGCCCTAGATATTTTGGGCAAAACATTTGATGAGGTTGAAGGGAAGTTCTACCCAGAACTGAGCATTTTTGGTGCAGAAAAAGGCTCTATAAGCACATTTTTAGAAAACAAGCCTTCAACCATTAGTTATTATGCCCCAACTCAGCGTTACTATAGGGGCATTGCTTCCTATTTAGTGGACAAAACCGGCAATAATATTGGCTTTATTATTGAAGCTGAAGATGTAACCCAACTTATTATAGAGCAAGAAAACATTGAGCGCGAAAGGGCTATGCTCAATATGGTGTTTTCCTCATCGCCTGACCTTATTTGGTATAAAAGCGTTGAAGGTGTATACCTTGTGGCTAACCCACGCTTTGCAAGCTTACTAGGCATTACTGCCGAAGAAATACAAGGTAGACTAGATAAAGATATTCTATCAGACACTCTTTATGAATTAAGCAGCGGACAGGATCAAGAGGTCATACAGCATGGTACGGCCAGATACAGTGAACGCCTTGTTCCGTTTGCCGATGGGCATGAAGAAATTTTAGACCTTGTGCGAACACCCATTTTTGGACCTGACGGAAACATGCGAGGAATCCTTGGCATTGGTCGTGACGTTTCTTTACGCGTTCGTGTCGAGCAGGAATTGCGCCAAACGCAACAAGAATTATTAAAAGCCGTAGAGGAAGCCAACACTGCCAGCAAATCAAAAAGCGAATTTTTAGCTCGCATGAGCCACGAAATCCGGACTCCCATGAATGCCATTATTGGCATGGTCAACATTATCAAACGCAAGCTTCATGGGAAAGAATGTACCAGTGAAAATCTGCGCCCCAATGTGCTGCAAATTGAATCTTCATCCGTGCATTTGCTTGGTTTATTGAATGACATACTTGATATCTCGAAAATTGAAGCCGGCAAGATTGAAATGAGCCACGAAAGCTTTGACCTGACAAAGTTGATAAGCGATGTTGTCTCTATCATTACACCGCGGTGCGAAGCCAAAAACATCACATTCACGGTGAACACCGTAGGCCTTACGCATAAACAATTTATCTCAGATGAACTCCGGTTGCGCCAAATACTCATCAATTTATTGGGGAATGCCGTTAAGTTTACACCAGAGATTGGCGCGATCACCTTCCATATTGAGCAAAAAGAGCGCCAAGACGGCAAGGCTTTCCTATTATTTTCCGTCGCAGACACCGGCATAGGCATAAGCGAGCAAGAGCTTAAATCTCTCTTTGTTCCTTTTGAACAAGCGGGCGGACACATTACCCGTATGTACGGCGGAACCGGCCTTGGCCTTTCCATAAGTAGAAACATTGCCCAACTTCTTGGCAGTGAAATCCAAGTTATAAGTGAAAAAGGCAAGGGAAGTACGTTTTATTTCTCCCTTTGGCTTGAAGAAGATACAAATGTAGCAACAACATCTGAGCCTAAAGGTGCCATTTGTATTGCGCCCGGTAAGCGAATTTTACTTGTGGATGACGTCGAGATTAATCGTGTTATTGTTTCTGAATTGTTATCAGCATTTGATGTAATAATAGACGAGGCAAACGATGGCACAAACGCAGTGGAAATGTTTTCAGCATCTCCAGCAGGCTACTATGATTTAATCTTTATGGATATCCAAATGCCTAAAATGGATGGACATGAAGCGACAACAACCATACGTGCTTTAGATCGCTTAGATGCTAAAACAACGCCTATCGTAGCCATGACAGCTAATGCTTTTAAAGAAGATATAGACAGAGCCTTTGCAAGTGGCATGAATGGGCACATTGCCAAACCCATTGCACCTACTATTTTATACAACACACTGAATTATTGGTTGAATAAGAAAGAAGAATAACATTATCATTCAAGAGAAAACTGTAGCTGCAATATGGATTCGACTCTCTAAAGCCCCGTAAGGCACAAAACTTTACGGGGCTTAGCAGTTTGTCAAAAATCCTTTTTAGAGAGTCCTGCATAATTATTTTTTAACTTTATTTTTGTGCTTTTGTGCTAAATTTTCATGTGCTTGAAAATTTACTTGTGCA
>CAYJIX010000115.1:0-4278 GCA_964370375.1 uncultured Desulfovibrionaceae bacterium
CTTCTTGGGCGATGAACTCAACATCCGAGTCAGCCTCGGCTTCACCTAGGGTGGCTTCGAGTGCCTCGGTGTCAAACTCAACCTCTAAACCCTCCTCTCCCTCGACGATTAGGTTTCCGCCATCGTCAACGAGGTCCTTCAAGTCATCGGCTTGCATCGTGCCACCGCTGCCTATAACATCATCGGACGAGCCACCGCCACCACCACCACCGCCGCCGTTCGTGGTGACAACATAGGCATAGGTTGCGCGCACCTCTACGGCCTTGGCAGGCATGGTAAAGGTGGTGCTTAGTGCCGAGGTGCTTGCGAGGGTTACACCGCTGTCGGCCTGCCAACCGTCAAAGATCATACTCTCTGCCGGTGTGCTTGCGGTGATGGTGACCGTTTCTCCCGGCTCATAGCTTCCGCTACCACTGCCATTGTTCACAAGGAGTGTGTAGCGTGTGGGGGCTGTTTTCCAGAGTGCGGTAACGGTGGTGGGCGTTGTAATGGTCACAGTTTCATATGGGGCGTAGGTGTTGCTTCCGATTTGCCAAGCGTCAAATTCCTTTCCTGTCGGGGCATCAAAGCCGTTTTGCGGCAAAGTGAGGAACCCACCGACGGCTTGGATGGAGGGCATATTGCCCGAACCGCCTGTGCCTGCTGCAAAGGTCGCCGTATATGCCACATATGGCGGCACGATGACTTCGGCATAGGCTGTGCCGGCCTCGTGGGTGTTGGTTTCGGCAAAGCGGACATAGTAGGTGCCTGCGGTGAGGCCGGTGGCTTCGGTCAGGGGCTGCGGGTTTGTGAAATTGGTGCCGTCTGCGCTGTACTCATAGCCTACACCGGGCGCAATGCCGAGGATTTTTCCGTCACTGCCGTTCGCCGTGGTAGGCGAGGCGCCGCTGAGGCCGCCGGGAGCGGTGGGGCCGTCGGCTTTGCCGATTGCGCCGCTTGCAACATCTTTATACAGATCGCTTCGGAAGCCGTTTGCGCCGATGTAGAGGCGCAGGCCGGTGCTCATGTCGGCCTCGGTGATGGTATAGGTTTCATCCGTGCCGAGCACGCTGCCTGCCGGGGTCGTCCAGCGATAGGTGAGCGCTGCGTTGCCATGATTGCCGCCGTCAAGACCGGTGGTTAGTGTGCCGCCGAAGATTGTATCGCCTGTGATGGTTACCGTTCCGGTGAGCTGTGGGTCTGCATTCTTGTAATTTGCGGTGACATTGATTGCCATTGCCGGCATGGAAAAGGCGGTGGAGTAGTTGGTGGTGGTGAGCAGATTGAAGCCCTCGGTGTCCTCTGACCAGTGGGAGAAGACCTGATTATTGCCCATGGTGGGCGCGGCGCTGAGCATCACGAAGTCGCCCTCTGCGGCCTCGGTTGCTTCTGCACCATTGACATAAATGGTCGCATCGGTGGCGGTGATGGTGTATTTGGGCGGTTCGCCCTGCTTAAATGTGACATGGATTGCCATATCCGCTTCGATATTCTCGATGGTGTAGCTGTTGTCTGTCGGCGTGACCGGGCTACCTTCCACCGTCACGGTGTCCACCACGTAGCCGTCATTTGGATAGAAGGTAAAGGTGCGCGAGCCGCCGTCTGGGACATCGACACTGCCGTTGATGACACTGAGTGGGCTGTTTTCCTCTCTGCCATTGGGGCTGATGATGCCGTTTGACCCTGCGGAGGTGGTGACCACATACTTGGCATCGTCGGCTGATTTGATGGTGTAGGTGGCGGTTACGGGCTCGGGTGGCATGGAGAAGGTGGCGGAAAGGGTGTTGACATTAAAAACGTCATTTGTCTGCGTATACTCCTTGACGGCATAGGTGTTGCCCGTCTCGTTGCCCGTAACGACGATGCTCTGCACCCAGTGGCCGGCTGTGTTGGGCGTGATGGTTACGGTCATCTCTGTGCCTGCCGCAGCTACACCGTTGATCTGCCCTGACACCTGACCTTGACCGCTACCATTGCTGTCACTCGATGGCATTGGTGTCACACTGTGGGGCGCGGTATCGGGCACAAAGGTCGCTTCGATGCGCACAGGGAAGCTCGGCATATGGAATTTGACTTTGTTTTCATGCAAATTGGTGTTGAGTGTAATATTGGTATCATAACCTTGATATACTTTAATATCGCTCACCGTATACCCAAGCGCCGGTACGGCGGTCACGGTGACCAATTCGCCCTCATAGGCCTCTGTCTGAACCTCAATGCGACCATTCTCCGCCGGTTCGGCAACAATCGAATAATCGGGCAGCGCTGTAAAGCTCGCCGAAATGGTCACAGCCTCGCGCGGCATGGTGAAGCTGTAGGTGCCATCCGCACTGCTTGCCACATGGACATATGCACCGCTCTGTGTGAGAACCTCCAGCGAGCTCACAGCATAGCCAGCATTGGGCTTGAGGGTGAAGCTGAGGCTTTCGCCCGTTTGGATGCTTGTGATTGGGAGAGTGCTGCCGTTTTGCTGAATTTCGCCGTCTATCGCACTCGGCGTCACGGTGAAGAAGGGGTTAGCTTTAAAGGTGGCATGTACGCTCGTTGCCGCCGTGATATTGCTGAGCACATGGGAATTGGGCGAGGTGGGAGTGACCGCTTCGCCGTTCACCGTGAGGGTATCAAGCTCATATCCCTCGTCCGGGGTGAAGTACACGGTATGCGTGCCGCTCTGTGCCACAGCGGTGGGCACGGAGGGAGAAACAGTGCCGTTTGCCCCTGCCGTGGCGGTAACATAGTTGCCGGTGTAGTGCGCTGTAATGGTGACGGCACTGCCACTGTCCGGCATGGTGAAGGCGGTCTGCGCAGAGTTGGCGTTGGCAAAGCTGCCGCCACCCGTGGCCGTCCAGTGGGAGAAGGGGAGACCTTGCCCTGTGGTCTGCACAATCACCGTCTCTTCGTGAAAGAAGTGGGTTTCGCTGCTCGGCTGTCCGTTTGCCTCCAAAATCCGTCCGCCGTTCACGGTGAGTGGCACGTCCACGGGGAAGAGGATGGGCACAGTCTTGAGCAACCTGTTCCCCTCCCGGATTTCCACTGCACCCTCAAAGGGCTCGTTTGTCGGGACTCGCAGGGCTCTGATGGGCAGATTAAAAGACCCATGCTGTTCGATGAGAATGGCAGATAAGTCGATACCAAAAACGAGAGTCGGCATGACCTCGAACTTTAGATCGAGGTCTGATAGGCTTTCATTTTTGATGGTAATTTCTAGCAGCTTGGTCGGCGTTTCGCCCGGCTGAACGGCGGGGAACACGATGGTGTCGTGGCTTACCGTGATGATCGGGGCATGCAAGGTGACATAGCGGAAGCTGTGGTAGCCGCCGTCTCGATCGCTCACAGGGCTTGAAAAGCCGGTGCTGCCGGCCGAAATGTCCTTGTCTGAGGGAACTGTGGGCTTGGTCGTAAAGGCCGAGCCGCCGGGGCCTGCCGTGATGTCAATAAAGCCCTCGCCCGTGATGGTAAGCGCACCGCTGACCGCGATGGCATCTGCATCGGTCTTTGTGGTGGTGAGGGTATTTTGGCCGACAAGGGTTATAGTCAAATTGCCGCTTGCCGCAATCACGCTGTTAAAGCTGCCGCTGAGGGTGGCATTGGTCAGCGTGAGGGTTTTGGTGCTGTGTACATAGTCCACACTGTCGGGAAAGGCAGGGATTGTTAAGTTGTTAAGTTCCACATCCGCAACCGATACGCCGTAGCCGATAGGCTCGAGGGCGAAGTAGCTGCCATCGTGTGCTACGGCAGCGCCTGTGCCGACTGTCCAATCAGCGCTTGCCGCGGTCTTGTAGCGAAAATCACTCGGAATGGCAAAGCTACCCGTAAGGGCGGCACTGCCCTCTGGCGCTTGGATGACGAAATCGCCCCGGAGGGTGACCGGGGTAGTGGTCGTCAAGGTCTGTGCAGTGGAGGCAACCGCCGGGGACATGACGGCGGTGTAGATGCCGTTTTCCACGGCAATTGCCAGCTCGCCCGATACCGGGAGCTCGCCCGGAATTTGCGACCAGATCTTAGCCTTGACGGCAGGATTGGTTGCGTTATATGCTGCTACGCCTGCGTTCATGGCCGATAGGGGCGTGGCATAAAGGGTGGGTTGGTCGTATACATGGTGAACCGTACCCCAGTTGGTCGTAACAACGGAGCCGTAGCTGCTATAGGAATTGGCAATGATACCACCGTACCCATTGTATGACGAATTGTAGGCCGTAACGCCGCCCACTGTGTTGGACGGACCATCATGCAAATGTATCTGCGTGGCGGTGTTGTAGCAGTTGATGATGGTGCCGCCTTCGTTGTAGCCGACCACGC
>CAYJIX010000116.1:0-4107 GCA_964370375.1 uncultured Desulfovibrionaceae bacterium
GAAAGCCCCTAGCAAAGCCTAAATAGTATAAGGGGTACTTGTCCAGCACCCACATTAATACCTCGTAGTAGCGTATCAATGTAAGAAGAAAATATATAACAACAAGCCTTTCGTCAAGAGATTTTTTGCATTTGGTGAAAAAAATAACTAGGTGACCCTAAAGACAGTACTATATTCATACTTACAATGCTTTTTTTAATATATCTTTAAAAAAGCCAATATAAAATAGCGCACTTAATGCTTTTTCGACAACGTTGCGCCGTCAAAGCAGCCAGAATGCAAAGACCGCCGAGAGCGTTTTCGTCAGCAACCCTTCGAAGCTATACAAACGCTCAACAGAGCGCTCATGCCTTTTTTCTGATTCAAACAAGCACAAAACGATACCTGCGATCAAAGCCATACATGCCTGGCAACGTTTTTTGCGCCATACAAACGCTCAAGCCAACAACCTAAAAGCCCTTGGCCTTCTTTCAAAGGCCAAGGGCTTTTAGGTTACTTATGCTAGGCTATAATACTTCAGCCCGCTGAGTCTATTAAAAGTTAGGAAATGTCAACGCGGCTTGCTTCCACAAACACGGTGATGGCATCTGCAGCAGAGTCTTGAGAGGTGACTTCCACATAGGTTTTACCGCCAGCTGTGAAAGCTGAAGACGCATCTGCAGTCCAGCCGCTCTGTAAGCTTCCGTCAGCGTTGAGCAGTTTATCTTGGACAAAGTCCGCATCCACTGCACCTTTGCCGTCAAGGACCATGACTTCAACATTGGTGATGCTGCCGTCATTGAGGCCGTCTTTTAAGGCTTGCTCACTTAAGTTGCCAACCAGAACGTCCATTTCTCCTTCGCCGCCATCCACAAGGATATCGTTCACATCCATGAACATAATATCGTTGCCGGAACCGCCATAGAGCTTATCTGCACCTGCACCGCCATAAAGCACGTCGTTACCGGCTCCGCCATAGAGCTCGTCATCGCCGCTTCCACCAAAGAGCATGTCATGCCCTTCTTCGCCATACAGCTTGTCGTTACCGGCTCCGCCAAACAGAACATCATGCCCTGCTCCGCCTTCTATGGTTTCATGGTCACGGAAGCCTACAATAACGTCGTCTTCGCATGTACCTTCGAGGGTTGCAGTACCTGGAGCGTCGGCATTATCTGTTAGCTCATCAACTTTTGCTTCAATGGCATCGCTAACTTGTTGAAGCGTACCAACCTCACCTTCATCTGCAAGTTCAAGCACTTCATTGACAAAGCTTGCGGTTTTGGCTTCTAAATCAGCACCTGCAACATCATTGACTCCATCACCATCACGGTCACCAATAACACCTTCAGCAGCACTAAGGACCGCACCCTGAAGCTGCACAGCCTCTGTGCTATTTTCGATGTCTTCAAATACTGTCCCGAAGATACCAGATAAGCCTTCAGCACTTGTATTGAACATCTGGTCGGTCATGTCTTCCATAATCTCTCTACCGTCACTAGACATACCAACACCGATACCGTAAAGCTTACCGTCCGGGCCCATGATGTCTTTAAGGTCTTTTGCGGCATCCTTAGCAGCATCTCCATAAAAGGAAGTGTTCCCATCATCCTGATTATCAACACGTCCTAGGCTATCCCAGCCACCGTTGGCATTTTGCACATACAGTATTGGGTTGAGTGATGGGTCACTATGTTGCACAAGCTTGAAGGTATAGCCATGTTCTGTCCACGTTTGATTACCGGTAAAGTCTCTGCCGGTAACGTCAACAGTTACATTGCCGATTTCTGTTCCGCGATTTGCAGGAGCAAGTCCAATGACATTACCATCGGCATCAAAGGTTGGCTTTGCATCTTCATACCAGCGGGTTTCTTCGTGATCTCTGTAATTTCCGAAAAACCATTTTTCTACGTATTCTTCATAACGCACTATGTAAGACTTTGATCCATCAGAATTTGTGGTTTCATACAGATACATATCGTCACGATCATTTCCACCGCCATCGGAGTTATCGTCATACCGTCCTACATATGTATAGGTTTGACCCTCGTAGACTTTAGCATTGTTATCACGTGCAAAGTCTTTTGTAGGATCAAAGGTCACGGTATCCGCCATAGCATATTCTTGTGGATAGCCGTCAGAAACCAAGATGGTGTAGTTTAATCCCTCAGGATAGCCATCATCACCTTTTGGCAAGGTGTTGAACCAACCACCCATAGCAGTTAAACCTGCATCGGTATTGGTGAAGTTGTCTCCGCCCTTATTCCAAGTAATCTTAGCAAGTTCAGCTGAGAAATCAATGTCTTTGAGTTCAGTAGCATTCAAGGTAAGCCTTACCTCTGCGCCATTGTTGAATTCTACAAGGCAAAGATTAATCACATCTGCATCAAGTGTATCAATATTCTCACCAAGAGCTCTTAAAGCATTTTCTATCTGGTTCATCTCGCTTGTACTTAAACTGCTGGAGCCATCTATTACAATGCCGATATTTAGCGGAATCGGAATTGAGGTTTGTGTAGTTGTTGTTTCCTCACCCATTGGTGCATTGCCTTGAATGGCCTCGGTGTTCACTGTGAACATTGCAGTATCAGTATCGCCGCTGGCATCTTCTACTTTATATTCAAAGTTAAAGGTCTTATCTATAGCAATGCTGCCTGCATCAAACTCGTAAGAACCGTCCTTACCTAAAGTAAGAGTGCTCTTACCATCGGTAATCTCCAAGCCAGCCGCGGGTATTGTTACAAAACCTTCTGCATCCGGTGTCAATGGCTGTCCGTTTGCTTGCTTCCAACCTTCACCTGCAGGAAGTTTGATGGCTACCAAGCCGCCATCATTTGCCCAGCCTTCAGTTTGTCCGCTGTCATTTAACGTGCTATCATTTGCTAAAAGGTTACCTGTCGCAATGCCGGTAGAAGAGGTAGCATCTGGTACGCAAGGAGCCTCAACAACGTTGATTACGTCATCATTTGCTACAGGTACATTATTGTCAAAGGTGAAGCTATGCACTTCTCTGTCACCATCGCCATCGATAAAGGCAAGGTTTTTGCTATTGGCATCGGCAGCATATGTCACTGTCCAATTAACATTGTCAGTGCTGGTCATGGTAATATCGCCAATTTTGATGGTATGAACACCGTTTGCATACGAACCTTCGGCAATGTGGTTTTCATGCGTATCGCCAGTTCTTTGCCAGCTGGTGCCATTCCATTCAACAGCAACCATATCTGTGCCGGCATCAAGGCTTTGAATTCTAAAGCCTTCCATATCCGCACCAAAATCAATGGTGATATGAGCTGTTACATCGCCGTCAACAATGCTACCCGTGGTACTGCTATCGTTCGTTTCAGAACCAAAGGTTTTTACCATCGGCACGTCATCAACGATGGTTGCCGTAATAGTAGCTGTGTCAGACAAACCATCGGGATCTTTTGCTGTCACTGTAAACGTATCGGTGATGGAGGTTTCAACACCATTTACAATAACATGGTCTTCAACAGCATCTTGGGTGTAAGTGTAGCTTACAACACCATTGGCTACGCCTGTAATGGTAAGCTTTCCATGATCGCCTTGAATGGTTGAACCAACGCTAACCAGTGTGCCTTCGCCTTGATCACCTGCCAGTTTGACATAGAAGGAGATTTCATCGCCATCGGGATCTGTGGCTGTGAAGGAGCCTGAATCAGACTTGCCTTCACCTGCCCCAGCTGTTGCTGTAAAGGCGGAGTCATACGTGGTGAGGCTGTCTGTATCCACGGTGAATTCAGGAGCTTCGTTAGGATCGGTTACGCCTACTGTCAGACCCGCACCAGGGGTCACAGCTTCAAAGGTGCTGGTCACCACATCACCAAAGGACACTGTGAAGTCGCCTTCTGTGCTTGGGGTTGCGGTAAAGGTTGCAGTTTGTGCACCGGCTGCAATGGTTACATTTTGAATGGTGCCGTTAACATTTACCTCAATAACAAAGCTCTTGCCTGTTTCAACAGGGTTCGAGAGGGTTACAGTATAGGTGACGAGTGTACCTTCTTCCACACCTGCGGCAGGTGCATTAGAGCTAAGGGTTACGGTTGTTACGTCGCTATCGTCAGATACGGTGAGGTTTGCTGAATCTGTATCAGCGTAATCGGCATCGCC
>CAYJIX010000117.1:0-3787 GCA_964370375.1 uncultured Desulfovibrionaceae bacterium
TGATGCATGAACAGTTAGTATGTACATACCATAGATACCCATAAAAAGCTATAGCCAGTTTGTGCGGAGAGAAAAGGTTAAGAAAAATATACTTTTTAAAAACCGCATCCATAGCAGCTTGTTTTTGTTAATAAAAGCGTGCTGAAGACAAGTAAAAAACCACAGGCATAGCCGGCGGTTTTTCTTATGCGCCTGTAAGGCTTTCTTACCAACTGCCCCTAACAGGGGCGTTAAAAAAGGCCTGACATCTGCATCTTTGTTACTTGCGGCCCGTAAACGGACTTATATACAATGGATTTCTCAATGAATATCTTTTTATACAATAATTGAAAGACATAGATTGCCACGCTACCTATCCGTAAGGTTCGCGTTGCTCACCAACGGCTAGGGGCTCGCAATGACGTTGCATCAAGTGCATATAAGACTAAAGAGTACGGACTTCGAACGAAGTACATTTGTTTTGTTACTACGTTCGTTGTTCACGGTCAATTGCGAGGAAAAGGACTCCGATATCTTATAACGAATTCAAAACTTCTAGCCCTTTTCCGTGGCAATCCATCTGTGCCCTTTGGGGTATGCCTTTTTGCCTTTCGGCTTTCTACGCCTTTTATGCCATTCGCGCTACAACGGCCCTGTAAAAAGCAACAATTGTCGCGCTACAAAGTCACTGCGAGGACGAACACCTCGCGTGGACTACCGTCCACTGCTGGCACAAGCGCAGTGAGGACGCGGCAGTCCATTTTTATGCCTCAAGTGGGTTGATGACTTGGTATCGCGGTGTTACGCTTTTTTATGGGGACGTTGTAGCGCGAAGGCCCATAGTTCATGCAAGGGCCCATACAGCACAAAGTCATTGCGAGCGTAGCGAAGCAATCCACCTCAAAAGATTTTGAACATACGCAAACATCCTGTTAATAACTATATGCTTTTTTACAAAATCTTGAATCGCACGGTGTACAGAGTCCGTGTACTGTATGCCAAAAGACAATGGGAGAAGCTTTTATAATCTGACCAGCCTATTCCAATGATCGTGCCAGCAGAAGCTGCTCCTCACGGCTTTTGGCTACGCCGTCAAGCTTTGCCGCAAGGACGCTCCGTAAAATCTCCCCATAGCGTGGGCCTTCGGGCAGGCCCATGGCTTTAAGGTCTTTTCCGCTAATATCAAGGCGCACTTGCCGCCATTGATACACATAACGCGATAACGTGCTGTTGTTTTTTTTATCTGTAACCCTTGCCATAAGGTAAAGGACACCTTCTAATGGGACAGGCGCAAGCATGGTATAAAGCTCGCTCACTTTACCGCTGTTTTTATGCCATAACCTGACTGTATCTTTAAGCTGAACAACCTGTTCACGCAATGTTTTGATACTGTGTTGCGTTTGTTCTGACGCATCTAAGCGCAAAAGTACATCCATTGCCTTTTCATCATCAAGGCCACTGCAAAGCGCCATAAGGTATAATAGAGTTACATCTGCTTTTTCATCAAGATAGAGCAAACGGTACCAGTCCAAAACCTTATGCAAGGCTACAAGCACGGCCTCGCGCTCTTTGTTTAAGGCAAGGTCTGGATGAATGGCTTTGAGCACTTTAAGGGTATGAAGCTGCACAAGGCAGGCCGGCGGATCAGCCTCTTCAAAAATCAGGTACAATTCGTGGGCAATGCGCGCGCCTGACAGTTTGCTTACAAGGTCAAGGGACAAGGCGTTGCGCACCAATTTTTCGCACTGTACGCTCATATGAAAGCCATAACGCTGCACAAAGCGCACGGCCCTGATGATACGGGTGGGGTCTTCCACAAAGCTTAGGGTGTGAATAACCTTGATGCTTTTGCGCTGGATATCGCTTTGCCCACCAAAAAAATCCACCAAATGGCCAAAGTTTTTGGGATTTAAGCGTATGGCCATGGCATTGATGGTAAAATCACGGCGGTACAAATCCATTTTTATGGACGAAAGCTCCACCGTGGGCAAGGCCGCAGGGGAAGGATAGTATTCAAGGCGCGCTGTGGCTACATCATAGCGTTGTTCTTTACCTTCTGCATCATGAAACATGACTAGGGCCGTTAAAAACGCTTGGTGAACCCGAACCCGTCCGCCAAAGGCTTTGGCAAGCTTTTTGGCAAAGGCAATGCCATCGCCCTCTACAACAAGGTCCACATCATGCACATCTGTGGGACGGCTAAGCAAGATGTTGCGCACAAGCCCACCCACAACAAAAACCTGCACGCCCAAGGATTCTGCCAATCGCCCCACCTCTTGCATGCGCTCAAAAACCGCCCTAGGGATCCGCGATTGCAAAAGCTTGCCCAAGGGATGTTCGCGCGGTGTAGGGTTTGCACGCACAGGGATTTGATCAGGCTCTGACACAAACATGTTGATAAGGTCAGTACGCGTGACAACACCAATGGTATTGCCCTCTTCCACAACAGGAACAAGGCGTTGCCGCGCGCCAACAATAATATCCATGAGGCGTTGCAACGAGGTGTCTGGCGATACAGAAAACGCTTTGCGCTGGATATAATCGCGAAGCGGCATGTCCCCAAGGCCGTGGGCAATGGCCCTGGCGGCAATGTGCCCCTCTAAAAGGCCCATGCAAACCTGCGTGCCTGTGCGAAAAATGGGCGCAGCTTTAAGGCCGTAGCGCGTCATGGCAGCTTCTGCTTCACGCAAGGTTTGCCCCTCTTCAAGGCCGGAAGCCGGTGCTGACATAAGATCACGGGCAAGCCGATGGGGGCTTACCTGCAAAAATATAGACTTGAACACAGCGTCGCGCACTTCCAAAAGGGACTTTCCGTGCACAGAGGCAGAGGCCGCATAGGCATGACCGCCGCCGCCAAGCTGACGACAAATGCGCCCAACATCAACGGCTTCTACACGGCTGCGCGCCACAACCTGCACCTTGCCTTCCATAGCGGCAAAGCCAAACAACACATCGCTGGGCTCAATTTCCATAACCTGCTGTACTATATAGGCAAAATCGGGAACAAAGCCATCCCCCATATAATCGGCCAAAAACACCGAATACGGGCCTGCTTCGCGCTTGACCATGCCCTCAAGCAAGATGTTGAGGATCTTTACATGCTCCCCTGTCATGGTGTGGCGCATGCGCTCCACAATAAAGGGCAAGTCCATGTCATGCTCGCACAGCCACGCCGCCGCCCTATAATCGTCAGGACAGGTGGAATTGTAGGAAAAACTCCCCGTATCACTATAAAGCCCAAGGCCAAGAATAGTGGCATCCTGACATGTTGGCGTTATGCCGCGCGCTTCTAACGCTTCACAAACAAGCGTACAGGTTGACCCCACAGGCCGAACAACACTGTAATCGGCCGTTATGTCTGCTTGCATGGGCGGATGATGATCCCAAACATGCACCTCTACCCCTTTATCAAGGAGCGGTTGCACATGCAAAAGGCGCGATAGTTGCTGCGTGTCTGCCACAATGAGCCGCTCAACTGCGTCCAGATCAAGGTCTTTTAAGGTGGAAAAAGAATAAAGCTCTGACGCTGCTTCGTTGAAAAACTGCGTCAAGGATGCCTCCATGGTGCCAGGAAAAATCAAGGCACTGCCAGGGTACAAAAGCTCAAGCCCAATCATGGAGGCCAAGGCGTCATAATCGGCATTGGCATGACAGGTAATGACAGTGCGGTGTACCAAACGAAGCGCCCTCATACAAAGCCTCCTGAACGTGGATGAAAACGGCGATGGATTTCGCGCAGCCTAGTTGTTTGCACATGGGTATACCATTCGGTGGCGCTCATGTCCGCATGACCAAGGAGCAGCTGCAC
>CAYJIX010000118.1:0-3750 GCA_964370375.1 uncultured Desulfovibrionaceae bacterium
TGGTAAATTTTAATCGGGTCATGGGGGGGAAGAACCCCACTCCCCTCTTAAAATCTACCACTTCCTTGCCTCTCACCCTTTTTGAGCCGCCTGCGCAAGGGACTGAAAAGGGGCGATATGCGGCTATCACGGGCCCGTAGGAAGTGCGACAACGCGTCATCTGTATAGTTAAAAAAGGGCTGTATGCCGGCCCATATGCTTAGTCCATAATCGTGTACATGGCATTAACAGTATAAGGAAAGTTTATTATGATTGGTATTTCTAAGCTTTATTGTGATCAGGTGGAACCGTCAGACGCGCTGCGTTACGGCAGACATTCGGGGAAATTGCCTTCGCACTTGCTGCAATTTTCAAGCGATAAAAAGCCTGTAGTGGTCTGGAACATGACACAAAGGTGCAATCTAAAGTGCCTGCATTGTTATGCCCATGCCGTTGACGCCAAAGGCAAGGACGACATTTCGTTTGAAAATGCCAAAATCATGATTGACGACCTTGCTGCCTATGGCGCGCCTGTTATGCTTTTTTCCGGTGGCGAGCCTTTTGTGCGTGAAGATTTAGTCGACCTTGCCAAGCACGCCACAAGCAAAGGCATGCGCGCGGTTGTTTCCACAAACGGCACTCTGATAAGCAAAGAAAAAGCCAAGGAATTGAAAAGCGTCGGCCTATCCTATGTGGGTATATCCATGGATGGCGGCGAAAGCATCCACGATACCTTTCGCGGTGTGCCCGGCTCCTTTAAGCGCATGATTCAAGGCGTTGAAAATTGCAAGGCCGAAGGGTTAAAGGTTGGGCTGCGCTTTACCATCAATAAAAAGAATGTTTCAGAAGTCCCTATCCTATTTGACCTTTTGCGCGACCTTGAAATCCCTCGCGCCTGTTTTTACCACCTTGTCTATTCCGGACGCGGTTCAAAACTTATGGAAGAAGATCTAAGCCATAGCGAAACACGCGCCGTACTTGACCTTATCATGGATTTAACCAGGGATAGTTTTGAGGCAGGCAGGCCCAAGGAAATTTTAACGGTGGACAATCACGCCGACGGCCCCTATGTGTGGATGCGCCTTTTGCGTGAAAACCCTGCCAGAGCCGCAGAAGTGCTTGAACTATTACAGTTCAACGAAGGCAACAGCTCAGGGCGCGGCATTGCCTGTATTTCGTGGGACGGCGCGGTACATGCGGATCAATTTTGGCGCAACCACACGTTTGGCAATGTGCTTGAGCGGCCTTTTTCAGAAATTTGGGACGATCCAAACATTGAGCTTTTACAAAAACTTAAAAATAAAAAGGCCCATATTAAAGGGCGTTGTGCCGCGTGCCGCTTTCTTGCCATTTGTGCGGGCAATTTCCGCGCACGGGCAGAGGCGCAATACGGCGATATTTGGGCAGAAGATCCGGCGTGTTTTTTAACGGATGAAGAAATTTCTGGATAGCGCGACGCAAGTGCCTTTTTGCGTAACTTAGCGTCAGATTTCACAGGCTTTCTCGGTCAAGTATGAGAAGAATACAATCCCTCAAAGCCGTTTATCTTCCTTTGGAGGTGCCATTTTGTACAGAGGACGTCGTTTACGTAGCAGTGCCGCCATGCGTGAGCTTGTACAGGAAACACATCTGCGCGCAAGCTCTTTAATCATGCCGTATTTTGTGGTGGAAACGTCTGACCCGTCGTTTTGCCAGCCCATAGGCTCCATGCCCGGGCAGTTTCAACATTCGCTTGAAAGCTTGTTGAAGCATGTGTCTGAAGCTGTGGAGCATGGGCTGCGTGCGGTCTTGCTTTTTGGTATCCCTGCCGAAAAAGACCTCCGCGGCTCAGGCGCGTGGGCTGATACGGGCATTGTACAACGTGCTGTACGCTTGCTCAAATCTGAATGGCCAAACCTTTTGGTCATTACGGATGTGTGCTTGTGCGAATACACTTCACACGGGCATTGCGGGCTTTTGGCAGAATCTGACCGCACAGGCTTTGTGCAAAACGACGCCACATTACCGCTTCTTGCCGCCACAGCGTTGAGTCATGCCCGTGCAGGTGCAGACATTGTGGCCCCGTCAGACATGATGGACGGGCGCGTTGCCGCCATTAGGAGCGAGCTTGACGCCTCGGGTTTTGAGCAAATTCCTATCATGTCGTATGCGGTGAAGTACGCTTCGGCCTATTACGGCCCGTTTAGGGAAGCTGCGGAATCTGCCCCTCAATTTGGCGACAGGCGTACCTATCAAATGGATCCGCCAAGCGCGCAACAAGCCCTGCGCGAAGCCATGGCCGATATCGATGAAGGCGCAGACATGCTCATTGTAAAACCAGCTGGCCCCTATCAAGACATCATCCGTCATGTTTACAACCATGTGCATGTGCCCTTGGCCGCCTATCAGGTGAGCGGAGAATACGCACAAATCCGCGCAGCAGGGTTGAACGGCTGGATTGATGAAGAAGCTGTTGTTTTAGAATCCTTGCTAGGCATGCGCCGTGCAGGTGCCAGCATGCTGATCACCTATTTTGCCCAAAACCTCCTTGCTAAAAAACTGGTACAATAATGACGAATCATCCGCACGAACATGTAAAGGCGCACGCCCATTCACAGGCACATCCCCACGCTCATTCACATGAACAAGGAAAGGGGCCCCAATGCCGCCTTATTGCATGGGAAGTGACAAGGTCTTGCAACCTAGCATGTAAACATTGCCGCGCAGAAGCAAAGCTAGAACCATATGAAGGTCAGCTAAATCACGAAGAATCCCTAGCGCTTATCGACACCTTTACAGAAGTTGGCAAGCCCATCATCATTTTTACCGGCGGTGAGCCGTTGCTGCGACCTGACGTTTTTGAGCTTGCCGCCTATGCCACCGCTAAAGGGTTACGCTGTGTCATGTCGCCAAACGGCACCTTGCTGACCCCTGAAAATGTGGGTAAGATTGTGCAATCCGGCATCATGCGCTGTTCCATATCGCTAGACGGGCATAATGCCGAAAGTCACGATGCTTTTCGCGGTGTCCCGGGCGCCTTTGAAGCGTCACTTCGCGGCATTGCAGAACTTAAAGCAGCAGGCGTGGAATTTCAAATAAATACCACAGTCACCAAAAGCAATTTGGATGATTTTAGGCGGATTTTTGATTTGTGCGAACAGCTTGGCGCGGCAGCATGGCATATTTTTCTGCTCGTGCCCACAGGCAGAGGGGCACAACTAGGCGCAGAAGTCATTTCAGCTGCCCAGTACGAAGAGGTGCTGCACTGGTTCTACGATTTTCGCAAAACCACAACAATGCAGCTCAAAGCCACATGCGCGCCGCACTATTACCGAATCATGCGCCAAAGAGCCCGTTTGGACAATATTGCTGTAACTCCAGACACTTTTGGCATGGACGCGCATACTAGGGGCTGCCTTGGTGGCATAGGCTTTTGCTTTATCAGTCATAGCGGACAGGTGCAGCCGTGTGGCTACTTACCCCTTGACTGCGGCAATGTTCGCGATACGCATTTTCCGCAAATTTGGCGTGAATCAACGCATTTTTTGAACATGCGAAATAAAGCCGCGTACAAGGGCAAGTGCGGTGCTTGCGAATTTCATAACGTCTGCGGTGGGTGCCGAGCGCGCGCGCATAGCATGGATGGGGATTATATGAAGCAGGAGCCTTTATGCACCTACCAACCGGCAGGCTGTTGAAAAAAGGCTGTCTGCTTTGTTAAGCTCGTTTTTTCTTTTGGCATGGACCAAAAGAGTCCGTAGCCTTCTAGAAAAAACTTCGCTTGCCGCGCAT
>CAYJIX010000119.1:0-3540 GCA_964370375.1 uncultured Desulfovibrionaceae bacterium
CTGTCATAAATGGTCACATAGCCTGCCATGGGCACATGACGCCAAAAACGCCATAAATAATGATGGCTTAGCTCCTCATCTGTGGGGGAGCTTATGGGGATAATCCTTGTTATGCGCGAATCAACAGCTGATGCCAGCCTGCGTATGGCTCCGCCCTTGCCGGCAGCATCGGCCCCTTCAAACACAAGGGTTGAGGAAATGCCTTGCCTGAACGCTTTATAGGTTAATTGGTAAATTTCGTTTTGCAGCTCTTTTAGTTCAGCGCTATACTCTTTTTTTGCAATGCTTTGCGTCAAATCAATTTGATCAAGAACCGACAGGTTTGCTGGCGTATTTTCTACCAAAGGGGGCGCTTTTTGCGCATCTTTTTGTGTTTTTTGGGCAATGGCGTGTTCAATGGTGCTGATAAGGTACCGTGCAATGGCAACGTTTCTAAACTCCTTATCATAGGCGTCAATGATAAACCACGGGGCAAAATCTTTGTCAGTGATGGTGATGGCCTTTGAGACAGAGGAAATGAGGCTTTTATAGTTTTTTTCGCTTTCTTTTTCATAGGGGGTGAAGTGAAACGTGCCTTTTTCTTTTTTACGAGCCTCGCGGCGTTTGGCATGCTCCTCTTCCCCTAGATGCAACCATAACTTGGCCACAATATAATCATTGTCTGCCAAGGTGCGCTCAAATTCAACCTTTTCAGCCATGGTGCGATAAAATTCATCTTCGCCAATGTCGCCGTATGATGCTTTGCGGATGGGTTCACCGTACCAACCGCCGACAAAAATGCCAAATTCACCGTGTTTTGGCAGCTTTACCCAATAACGCCACGATTCGGGGCGCAGGATTTCTTCGTCTGTTTTGTACCAAAAGGTATGGTTACTCAGCTTTTTGGCGTCAAGCCATGATGAAAGCAGGTTAAGTATGGCACCGCGCCCTGAACCGTCCACGCCGGCAATAGTGATAAGCACAGCAAGGTTGTGTTCCTTACACTGTTGCTGGAGTTGAAAAAGCTTTACACGCAACGTATTTTCGATTTTTTTATATTCCTTGGAGCTGTATTTTTGCCCAAAAGTCATGGTGTTAAACATAAAATTCTCCTTTTTGCGTGTAGGATATCCAGCATGTGCATTCATAACAAAGTGCATGTACCCTTTTAAAGAGTATAGTTTTTTTACAATAACACACTACCATGACAGGCTATAGCTGTCAACAAAGGGTAAAAATAAGCTGAAAAACCAAAAGCCTTTGTCCAAGCTCCTAGCCTCAACAAGCTGTTGCCTATTGAAGCTTTTGCCTTTCTACGCTACAGTTCATCGCGCCATGTAGTATGTGGCAACCTAGGCAATGAGCTGTCTGCTGTTTTAGACTAACCAGTTTATATGTAAGGAAAAAATATGTCTCGAAATCCATTACCTATTACAGGAATTTGTTCGTTTGCAAAATATCCCATTGTCAACCCTGAAGATGTCAATGCTGATTTTGCTGTTTTGGGTGTTCCTTATGATGTTGGCGTTGGTTCGTTATGTGGCTGTAGGCTTGGGCCTAGGCGTATTCGTGAAATGTCGACCTATTACGGTAGGGGCGAGGCAGGTTTTTATGATCCGGAACGGGACGAGCAGTTTTTACAAGCTCCTTGTACTATTGTGGACTGTGGCGATGCCAATATCATTACAGGCTCCATTGAAGAATCGTTTGCAGCCATAGAAAAAGATGTTCGAACCATTGTGCAGCGTGGCGCAACGCCTGTTGTTATGGGGGGCGATCATTCCATTTCTGTGCCTGTTGCAAGGGCTTTGGATGCCTACTCAGACCTTAGCGTGGTGCAATTTGACGCACATCTGGACTGGACAAACGGCCCAGGCAAGCAAATGTATTCCAACGGTTGCCCCATGCGCAGAATGTCAGAAATGCCTTATATCAAAAGCATGACACAAATCGGGCTGCGCGGCATTGGCAGCAGCAAAAAAGCAGATTTTGAGGAAGCGCGCAATTGGGGTAGCCGTCTTATAACAGCCAGAGAAGCAATCCAAATGGGTACACAAGCTGTTATCGATCAAGTGCCCACAAGCAAAAACTATTACGTCACCATTGATATTGATTGCCTTGATATTTACACAGCGTCAGGCACAGGATCGCCCTCTCCTGGTGGCTTTACCTACATACAACTTATTGCCATGCTGGAAGCGCTAAGCAAAAAAGGCAATGTAATCTGTTTTGACATGGTAGAGGTTGCACCGCAATACGATCATAGCGAAGCAACAACCCGTATTGCCGCCATGATCATGTTACAGTTTATGGGCTTTATTGAACGGGATCGCAGAACTATTCATTGCAAAAAATAATTCATGTTTTCATTTTTGAACAAAATGATATAAACTCGTTAAATACAAAGAGAACACCATGTCATACCAAACTGATTCAGAAAAATATTACCCGTGCTCAGCTTGTGGTAAAAGTATACGGGCTGGCGCAAGCTGTACATGCCCTGCGGCGAGAGAGGCACAAGAAAAAGAAAACAAACTTTTTTTGAAACTTATTTTTTTTGTTCCTGCTTTTATAGTGAAAAATCTTCCAGCCCTGCTACCTGCATGGATTATTATGGGAACGCTTTGGCAAAAAGTATACAGCCAGTTTTTGGATGGCGTAATGCTTTTAGCTGTTAATATTGGAACCGTAGTATTGCTAACGTTCGCTTTCTGGCTACTGCTTCGTTTTCTGCTTGATGTTATAGGAAAAATGCCAAAGTCCAAACGCCGTATCGGTTATTGCCTGTTCTGGTTGTACATACTTGGTTGTTATGGCGGATTTGGCTATATGATTGCTGTAGAGTCGAAGTATTCTTTTGGCGTGACCATAGCTGTAGTTGCTGTGGCCTGCTTTTTGGGAGCTGTCAGCGCCAGCAAACAAATGCAGCTTATTGAGTATGAAGATAACGAGGCAAAGTAACACTGAAAACCGGTGGAACAAAGCATATCAACTGATACAGCATGAATGACTGTAAAGCTACTCATTACAGTACCTACCCGTCGCTAGGGACAGCCTTTTTTCAACAGCCTGTTACGCCCCTTGTGCAAAACCATGCACATGGGGCGTACACATATTAGCCCTTTTTTGCCACCACTTGCAAAGGCCGTATTTCGCCTTTTTGTTCAACGCAACATTCCTCAAGTAAAAACTGTAAAATATTCTCCAAAACCGTGTATTGGGCTGTGCAGTATAAGGTTCTGCCTTCGCGAGTTTGCACCACAAGGCCAACCGACACTAAGGCCGCCATATGATGACTTAAGGTTGAGGCAGGCACGTTCAGCTCTTTTTGTAAAACGCCTACAGGCAAACCTTGTTCACCGGCTTTAACAAGACGTTTGTATATTTTTAGCCGCGTGGCATGGCCCAATTCTTTTAAAATAGTGGCTACATTTGCAACATCCATCATTGTCACTCCATATGGTGCACCGTACAACAGATGCCGCTCCTTTCGCAAGGGGCTTTATGGGCAATAACATCTTTGCGAAAAATGAAAACTACGACTAACAGTCTGTTTAAAAA
>CAYJIX010000120.1:0-3346 GCA_964370375.1 uncultured Desulfovibrionaceae bacterium
CTTGATGAAGCCAGAGAGATGCTACAATCGTTGCAATAACAAGATGTTACAAAAAGGCAATAAGCTTTTAGTTTATTGCCTTTTATACGTGAATGGCACCTTTTCGAGCGTTTGTAGCTGTCACAATATCTTACGCACAAACTACAGCTTTCGTGGCACGCACATACGTGGGGGGGGTGTGGGAAAAATCATTTCCCACACAAAAAACCTGTACAATCCCTTACTCTTTCAAAGCTTCTGCCAAAAGAGGCCGGAATCTGGCCATTTCTACACTGTTCCATTTGATGGGCGGTATGGCATCATCTGCAAGATACTGCTCATACTTGTGTTCTGCGCGCATGGCTTCAAATTCGGCGCGCATGGCAGGAAGGAGTTTGGGATCTAAAAGCATGTCAAGGACAGTAAAGCTTGCCACTTTTGCACCGGCCACAATGCCTTTATGGGTGATGCTGCTACGCTGACACGCGGTTACTGACCAGGTATGCGCCTTGGCATGCGGTACCCATGTGGGGAATTGCAGGGTTGCTGTGGGCGCTTTTAGGGTGACATCGCCAACATCGCTGGAATCGCCTTTGGGTGGCACTTTGGCGGCATCGGTCAAGGTCATGGCCACGTCCATGCCCACTTGCGGCTCATCTAGGGTTTGTTGCAGGGCTTTGGCAAAGGCTTGTTCTTCGTCTGTATAACTTGGCACGCCCACGCGCTTCATGTTGGCAAAAAGGGCCCGTGCCAGGGCTTCATTGTTGTAGCGTTGGTGACAGGCTGCCAAAAAGATAACGCGCTCCTTTGTTTCTGTCATAAGGGCCGCGCCTTGTGCGCATTTGAGCACTCTATTAAAAAGGTCTTTTATATAGAGGTCTTGACTGCGAATATAATACCAGGTGCGCCCTGATTCCGGCACCACGTTGGGGGCTGAGGCGGTTTGCAAGGTCACCCAGTGGATACGTTGTTCGGGCAAGATATGTTCGCGCATACGTTCTGTGCCGGCGTGGAACAATTCTACGGCGTCAGCGGCACTGCGCCCTGTCCAAGGGCGGCTCCCTGCATGGGCTGTACGTCCTGTAAATTCCACAAGGAAGGAGAAAAGCCCGTTGTTTTCTATCCCAAACGAGGTACCAAAAAAGGCGTTGGCGTGGCAGTCGATGACGGCGTCAAGGTTGTCAAAATGCCCATCACGCGCCATAAAGCCTTTGCAAGCCAGCATTTCTTCGGCAGGCGTCCCAAAAATGGTAAGTGTTACAGATAAGTTATGACGCTCAACAAGTTCTTTGACCGCGCACACGGTAAGGGCCTGCATGGAACCCATGGCATTGTGTCCGCAAGCGTGCCCCGGTGCGCCTAACACCAACGGATCCGGCGTTGTGGCCCCTGCGCGTTGTGACAGTTCAGGCAGGGCGTCATATTCTCCCAAAAAGCCGATGTTTGGGCCCCCTGTGCCATGGGTATAGCTGGCGATAAAGGCTGTGGGCATGCCGGATATACCTCGTTGCACAGTAAAGCCTTCTTTTTCAAGGGCTTCTGTCAACAGCTTTGCCGATACTTCTTCGGTAAAGCCAAGCTCTGCAGCATCCCAAATAGCGTCAGAAATGTTTTGAAAAGTTACAGCGCGATCTGTGATGGCGCGTTCCATGTCTTGCAATAGTTGTTCTGAAGTCATTATTTTTCCTGTGATTATATTTACTAGTTGTTTTATAAGCCTGTTGAAAAAGCCTGTTTCAAAAAAATTGGAAAAATCCTTAGCGTATCCGTTTTCTACAGACTGTTCAAAAAGCGCAAGATGGTAGGAAGGTTGTCTTTTTTCGAGGAAGCATAGGACTCTTATGGTCCATGCAACGAGAAAAAAGAAATCTGACAACGCAGATTGCACTTTTTCAACAGTCTGTTATAGCGTAGTTGCATCCATGAGGGACACAAATTCTTTATGACTAGACGTTGGCATGACAGCATCCAAAGCCTGCATGAGCGCGGTAAAACCCTCGTCACCAAGGACAGGTGTTATAAGTTCGCGCCATTTTTGGTCTTGCTCGGCTACTGATAACGGGAGCTGCGCTGAACCTTTGGCAAGGTCTGAAAATCCCTGATAGATTGTGCCGTCATGCAGGCGCACAATAATTTCTACCGGAACCCGTGAAGCGTCCCTGCCAAGGCGCAAAAAATGTTCAGCCAAGGCGTCGTTGCCGTGCAGGGTGACGTTTGCTGCCCATGCTGTAATGGCAGAGTCATCCCAATATTTTTGTTCATACCATACGGCATGCGGTATCTTGTGTGCGGAAAGGGCAAGGGATAAAGGCAGGGAAAATTCCATGTCCAAGAACGTGCGCGCCTGTTGTTTGCCAAATTTTGCCGCCACGGCAGGGGTTGTTTGCACCTCCACGGCAGCCACTTGTTGCGCTGTTATGGCGTGTTCTGCCATGATGTGTGTGAGCGCGTCCAAGGCATTGTGTATCCAGCGGCAGCACGGGTACGATTTGAGCGCAAGGTTTAGGAGGCGAAATTCTGACAGATCGCACAAGGTGTTTTCGTCATTGCGATCTGATCCTATCATGGCCCCAAACGAGCTTGCACCGTCCATGATGGAGCGTGTGCCTTCCCAGCCTGCTTCCACCAATAAAGCGGCTCGAACGCCGTTTTCGGCAGGCAAGGCCACATTGTCTTTTACCGAGCAGATGGAAGGATCCTCCCAGCCGAACTTTCCAGCATGGGGAACAGGGGCCATTGCACCTGCAAGACCCATGCATGATTGTGTTTTTTCCACATCAAAGTTCATGAGCCGTGCACAAGCTGCCGCCACACCAATGGCTTGGATACTGCCGTTGGCATGCACAACGCTGTAGCGTTCAAGGGATGGCAAGGTGGCTCGCGACACCCGATCGCACACTTCATAGCCCACCACAAGGGCCATGTACACATCAAGATCGCTCATGGCATGTCCTTGTGCTTTACGCCATAAGGCCAAGGAGATGACAGCGGGAATAAGGCTTGCACCAGGGTGTCCGCGTGAGCCTGTGTCGTCGTAATCAAGGGCATTGGCCAAGGTTGCCCAAACAAAGGCCGACATGGCTGGTTGGGTGCGAAGCTTTGTGCCTGGGATTGGGCATGTGGCTGTGCCGCCCATGGCTGTGGCATAGGATAGAAGGCTTTTAGCCAACGGCGTTTTGCTGCCGCCAATGGTGCAGGCAATATTGTCAGCAACTAGGGTTTTGACATGAGCAAAAACCGCTTCGGGCACTGTGTTTGCTGAAAGGTTGCAAACAAAGTCCGCTAACGTGCGCGTGCATAATGCTACTGGTGTTACGGTGTTTTTTGCCATTGTTTTCTCCCACATTTCATAGGCGGCTCAAAAAGT
>CAYJIX010000121.1:0-3069 GCA_964370375.1 uncultured Desulfovibrionaceae bacterium
TATAAGATTTTTCTATGCGTACAAGGAAAAAGATATTTTACGGCGTAAGCGTACTCAAGTACGTGCGTAACGGAAAATATCTTTTGACGCCGTACGCGTAAAAAAGATGAATTTCGCACAAATACCACAAAAGAACTTGAGCAAGGCACAAGCCTTGCTCTGCAAAAGAACTGATGCGCAAGCAAAGCGCAGAACATGAACAGAAAAGAACTTGTGCAGTGCGACAGCGAAGCGCAGAGCAGGAACAGAAAAGAATCGATGCACAAGCGACAGCGCAACAGCGCTGGCACAGGCGCGACCACTTTTTTTCATATCAGCGCGTAGGTGGTTTAAAAGGGGTAAAAGCTAGACAAAGCATAGTCCCCTTTTTCAACCACCTACACTCTAACTACATCTGATTTGTGCGTTTCTTCCAATAAGGCTGGTCACAAATACTGCCCAAAAATTCCACCACGGTTTGACATCCAAGAAACGAAGTGATTTGCGTTGGGATATCAAGGCCCGGAGCAATTTCCACCAGATCAAAGCCTACAATGGGGTGTTTTTTAGCTAAGCTTGCAAGGGTCTGGCGCATTTCGGCAAACAAAATGCCATTGGGTTCTGCAGACACGCATCCAGGCACAAGGGGGGAATCATACGCATCAATGTCAATGGTCACATAGACAGGTTCACCTTCGGGAATAATATCTGCAACGCCAGCAGGGCCAAGCTTGCGAAACTCTGTCATGCCCACTACGCGGTTGCCGTCTGCAATGGAATCAATGGTGCTAAACGCACGGGGACTGCGGATGCCAACTTGCGTCAAACTTTTCACAAAAGGCAGGCGCGCAATATGGGTCATGGGGTGCGAATTGGTGTGTTCAAAGCCTTCCGAACATTCCGAATAGTCAGGGTGTGCGTCAAACTGCACCACATGAAAATCATAGCCCAACGCGTCATAACCGGCCACAATGGGTGCAGATACGGAATGATCACCCCCAAAAGCCACGAGGAACTTTCCTGCTTTCACAACTTCGCGCACGCTTTCAGTAATGCGTGAAAGGTTCCCTGCCAGATCAAGGGGAACAATGGCCACATCGCCAAGGTCAACAATGCGTTTTTCCTGTAACTCACGGGTAAGATAGATTTTTTCTTCGTCAAAATCGTAATAGCCGCGGTCGCTGTAGCGCAAAGATTGTTCGCGAATCCCCCTAGGTCCAAAGCGAGTGCCTGTCCTAAACGGCATGCCTTCATCAAAAGGAACGCCAAGGATGGCAATGTCATAATCGGTATCTTGCCTTGCTGCCTCATCGGCCAGATGGCGGCTGCGCAAAAAGGTGGGGATTCCTGAAAAAGGATAGGTGCTATAAAGACGCGGTTTTGCTTCTGTTGTCATGATTATCTCCTAAAAACCGTGGTATGACACGGTGTTGTATGTATTAAAACTCTTTGTACAGCCAACTAGCCAAGGTAGTTGATCAAAAACACATTGACGGGCACTAAAATAAGGTCTTGTAAAAATCCGCCCACAAGCGGCACAATCAAGAAGGCAAGGCGTGAAATGCCGTACTTTTCGCTCACGCTTTCCATGTTGGCGATGCCATTTGGGGTTGCGCCAAAAGAGTGCCCGGTAAAGCCTGCGCACATGACAGCGGCGTCAAAATTTCTGCCAAGGCAGTAGAAGACGATAAAGTAAATGAAGCTTAGGGTGAAGACCACTTCCAAGGACAAAATGATAAGCATGGGCAAGGCTAAATCAAACAATTCCCACAAGTTGAGCGACACCAACGCCATAGCAAGGAAAAGCCCTAAGGAAATTTCGCTGATTTTATCCACAATGCGTTGATCGATTTCAAGAAATGGCTTCACATCAAGGATATTGCGCACAATAATGGCAATAAGCACGCCGCCCAAAAATCCCGGGAACGCAAAACCCCAGCTGGCCTTGGCAATGCCCACAAGGTAATTGCCAACCACCACAAAACCGCCAAGCAATGCAATATGTTTTATGATGGACAACGTGGTTACTTCAAACGTGGCAACTTCGCCCATGGCGTTGCGCATGTCGTTGTCCACATCAGCGTAACTGGCCGTTGTGTCTTCATTTTTAAGGTTATGAATACGGATCAAACGGCCGCACAAGGGACCGCCCGAAAAACTGCCCACCACAAGGCCAAAGGTAGCCGCAGCCAAGCCCACAAGCAAGGAACCATTATGGCCCATGTCTTCCAGCATGGCACCGTAAGCCGCCACAGAACCATGCCCCCCTGCCAAGGATGCAGGACCGCAAACAATGGCAAAAATAGGATCTATGCCGGCAATGGACGCTCCAAGAATGCCAATGCCTGATTGCAGTAAAATCATACAAGCTGTGAGGATAAAATAAATAATCAGCTTTGTGCCGCCCTTTTTTAAAATGCCAAAGCTAGCACCAAAACCAATGGTCGTGAAAAATAAGAATTGAAAATCGTTTTGATAGGCCTTGTTCAGCTCAACGCCAATCATGCCTGTTTGGTGAAAAAAAAGGTTGAGCAACGCAAAAGCTATGCCCCCAATAACAGGCACAGGGATACAGTATTTGCCAAAAAACGCCACTCGTTTTTTGATAAAGCTCCCAAAAAGCAGGATCAAAGCTGCAAAAACCACAGTTCCAAACGCGCTCAAGCTGATAATAAGCTTGCCCACCTCGTCAAAAGAAATCCCCATCGTATACTCCTCGTGCTGGGCATGCCCTTTGTGTGTCCTCCACCATTTTGTACCATGAATAGTACCTGATACACCAGAGGCATGCATGTGTGTTTATGCCCTTAGTACAAAGAGTATGCCAAAACAAGAAGGTTAATGACTCCTGTTTTCAACAAATAACATACTGAAAAGCAAGATGTTTTTTATGGAGTTTGATTCGTTTTTGGAATCTTGTAATACACGTTATTCAAACAACAGAATATATACCATTAAAAATGGTTTATATACTGTTCATTAAAAAAGGACGCACTGCGTCCTTGAGAGTGTTGACAAAGTCAACACGACTCGAAAATCACGAATAGGCGGAGCTTTGCTTCGCCGTGAAATGACTGATTTTCCCTGCCC
>CAYJIX010000122.1:0-3063 GCA_964370375.1 uncultured Desulfovibrionaceae bacterium
CATATGGGCACCACACCTTGTCTAGCCTATCAATATAAGGATGCAAAAAAACGGGCTCTCGAAATCCCCCCCTTTCATTCCCCCCCTTAGCGCAAGGGGGGGATTGGTGTAGCTGACTAAAAAAGGGCAATATGCTTTGCCCTTTTTTAGCCACCTAAGCACTGATCGCTGAAAGGTGGTGCTTTATGTAATCAAAAGATTTGAGGAAAAGTTTTCTCAATTCCCTCCAACCTTTATATTATCTGGCAACAACGCGAAAATCGTCACGGCGGTTTTTAGACCAAGCTTCAGGGCCACTGCCTTGAACTGCGGGGCGTTCCTTGCCAAAGCTGATGATTTCAAGCTGGTTTGGGTTTACGCCAAGCATCACTAGGTATTCATAGGCAGCCCGTGCTCTGCGCTCGCCAAGGGCCATGTTGTATTCTTGGGTTCCGCGCTCATCGCAATTGCCTTCAATAAGCACGCGTACCGTGGGATACGCTTTCATAAGTTCTGCTTTTTGGCGTAACATTTCGCGGTATTCGTCCTCGATATTGAATTTATCAAATTCAAAATAAATAACCCCATCTGTAATGGCCTGCGTTGCGCTGTCAAGTGACGTGACAGAAAATTCACTGCTGCCACCGCCGCCACTGCTGCTGCTCCCTTCATGGAGGGGGCTCATTTCAGATACTGTTTGTTTTTTTGAGCAGCCAAGGCCTGCTCCCAAAGCCATCATCATAATCATAACAAGGCTCAATCGCTTCAAAGTCATGCTTATCTCCTTAACATCGTTATACCTTTTGTTGCACAATGCAACACAATATCCTAAAAAATACTTCCAGTATATCCAATAGACGCGCAGTTGTTCATGCATGCTGTTTGTATCCGTACACTGTCGCAACTTTTTTCGCAAGTGTTGAATAAAACAGCGTATATTTTGTCACGTCAGCAAGCACTTTGTATGCCGCTATTGCGGAATTTTACCCCAACGAGGAAAAGAGGCATTGCCGCCACCTGTGGGCACAAGCTTAGCATCGCCACCATGGCGTGTCATCAGATAGATTTGTTTTTGCCCTGAACGGTTCGAGGTGAAGGCCAAAAAGTAACTGTCAGGTGCAAAGGAGGGCTGCTCATCGCTCCCCGGGCCAAAGGTCACTTGCCGCTCAATCCCTGTGACAAGGTCCTGCACAAAAATACGATGCCCATGATCTGTAAGGCGCGAAAACGCCACAAGGGTTCCATCAGGGCTAAGCGAAGGTTCTGTGTTGTATGTTCCTTGCTTGCTTACGCGTTCTGATTTTCCTGATTGCAGATCCTTTAAAAAGATTTGCGGCCCGCCAAAGCGGTTGGAAGTAAAGGCCATTTTATTGCCTTCGGCATTAAAAGAGGGGGACACGTTGATATACGGGCTTTCTTCCAAGGGGCGTTCTTTTTGAAAAGAACGATTGAGCAAATAAATATCAGAATATTTGTCCCCGGAAAGGCTAACGGCAACTTTATTATCAGGCATGAACACAGGCCCAATCACAGTATTGCCTGGAAAGCGGATCCTTTGCACCTGATTTGTTTGCCTATCCCACACGCCAAGGCCATGGGAGCGGTCATCAAGGTGTGTGAACACCACAAACCTGCCGTCAGGCGACCATGAAGGCGACATGGCAGTACCCGGCATCGCTGTGATTTTTCGCAAATCTTTTCCCGTAGGTTTGGTAAGCCATACGTCGCGTTGGTGCTGTTGTTGCCCATCTTTTACAAAAGCAAGTGTGGACAGGAAAAAATCACCGTTACCGGTAAGGGCCTTCATAAAGTCTGCACAAAAGCGGTCTGCCACGTTTTGCACATTTTCCTCTGTAACACCTGAATATTTATTGCCAAAAACAAATGAGCCTGAATAGGTTTCGTAAAGGCGCAGTTCAACCGCTTCGCCCTCATCGTCGCCCGAAGGCCAGCCTGCTGTGATCACAAGGTCAGCACCTGCCAGCTGAAAACGCTTAAAATCCACATTCGGCGGCTGATATCCGGCAAGGACAGTACCGCCAAGGATGGCCCTATTGTCTGTAAGGCGCATGAAAGGCAAAAAGCTTAAATTGCCTTCAATGGCCGCGTGCAATGCAGGGCCAAGGTCTGTGGCAGGCGATGACGGTGCTGTAAGCGGTGTTGCCATGGCCAAGTTTACAATATTTTGCCCCGGGCCATAAATATCGATCTGCATGGCGGCCTTTGCCTGAAGCGGCAATACCAAGCTTAACAGCATGATAGAGCCTAAGATAACGTGATGCATTTTTTTCATAATGTGCCAATAGGTCGTAAAAGTGAATAGTATGTACCCATAAAAACTGCCTCAATAAGAACCGACTCAATGGATACTGCAAAAAACACATTCAAAGCGTTGTATAGTCATACCGTGACCATCCGCAATATGATACGAAAAACCAAACTCGCGCTAGCCTCCGCTCATTTCTTGCGAATTAAAACCAAGCACCACTTCTTGCTGATCTGGCGTTGGAGGCGGTGGCAAGGTTTTGGTACGGATAACCGCATTGATGGCAGACGCGTCAAAATCAGCACGCCCTGAACTGCGCTCAATGGTACATTCTAATACATTGCCTTGGGCGTCCATATGTATCCGCACAAGGGTTATAAGAACATCCCTAGAATACGTGGGCATGCTCCAATTGGGGCGTACAGCCAAAATAACTTGGCCTGCATAAACTTCGTGCAAGCCTCCGCCGCCTTCGCCATCGCCTTCACCGCCGCCGCCTCCGCCCCTGCTTCCGACAGCCCCTTGGGATTTTTTCAAATCAGCCAAAGCACCGCTGACAGAGGCTGCTCGTGCCTGTTCGGCGGCTTGGTTTTTTTTGCGCGCATCGGCAAGGGCCGCTTGCAAGGTTTCTTCCTTGCTGGGCGCTTTGGGTGCAGCTTGTTTTTTTGGCGCTGCTTGCTTTTTAGGTGGCGTTGCGGTTTTTTTGGGCTCTTTTTTTGGCGCAGGTTTAGGCTCGGGCTTTGGTTCTGGCTTAGGTTCAGGTTTAGGCTCAGGTTTTGGCTCAGGCTTAGGCTCAGGTTTTGGCTCAGGCTTAGGCT
>CAYJIX010000123.1:0-2928 GCA_964370375.1 uncultured Desulfovibrionaceae bacterium
TGCTCTTGAATCTTTTTTTGGGTAAAAATTTAAAAACGTGGGTTAGATGCAGGCGACAGTTTCTTTGTGATGAACAAACGCTGAAAAAAAGCAAAACCGCAAACAAAAACGCCTCCGTTTCCCTTTCGGAAAACAGAGGCGTTTTGCGTAACTAGGCAAATTCTATATTCAACCTAGGCTATATTTCTAAAGGTTAGGCAGGCACGTCAACACGGCTTGCTTCCACAAACACGGTAATGGCTTCATCTACTGCGCTTGAGGTTATTTCTACATAGGTTTGGCCGCCAACGTCAATAGTAGAATTCATATCCGCAGTCCAACCTTGCTTTAAGCTGCCGTCTTCATTGAACAGACTGTTTTGCATAAACTCTGCATCCACAGTACCACTACTGTCAAGAACAAACACTTCTACATTGGTGATGGAGCTATTTTCGAGCTTTTCTTCCAACTGCGCCCTGCTAAGGTTGCCAATAAGAACGTCCATTTCTCCTTCGCCGCCATCCACCAAGATGTCATTGATATCTATAAGTATGATGTCGTTTCCGGAACCGCCGTACAGCTTATCGGCACCTTCTCCACCAATAAGCACGTCATCGCCGTCTCCGCCAAAGAGTTCATCATCGCCGCTGCCGCCAAGAAGGATATCATTTCCGCCCTCGCCATACATGACATCATCGCCGCCAAGGCCAAGGAGCACGTCATCGCCGCTACCTTCTGTTTTACCGTCGCCGTCGCCACCATAGAGGGTGTCGTCGCCGTCAGTATCGCTTTCCATATCTTTTGCAGCCGCTTCAAGATCAGCTAAACTTTTATCCTTCGCCGCATCGGTCAATTCTTGTGACAATTGCAATACTTTATCTTGATATGCTGCAACGTCTTCTGCATTATTCAGATCCAAATCCGCAGGAGGTTCAATGTTGCTTTGTGCATAATCTGCTGGGTCAAGGCCAACAGCCGCTGCAAAGTCAGCAAGCTTATCGTAATCCCCATCACCGATGAGCAAATCTGCACCACCTTGGCCGTACAAAACATCATCTCCACTGCCGGCAAGAAGGATATCGGGATCATTGGTGGTACTACTTGCAAGTTGTTGGCCTATTAACCAATCAGGATAATTGCGCATATACTCTGCAAGCATACCTTCATCTACTGTAACGCTACCTCCTAAGTGATCTTGCAAAGACTCGATAAGTGTCTCTGTATCAATACCACCCACAAGAATATCATTACCGCCTGCAGTAACGCCAATGCTGGTTTCTAAAGCAGAAGTTGTTACTTCACCTTTTCCTGCAGTGAACAACGAACTAATATCACCATCTTTTACGATAACAGAGTTGTGGCCTGTCTCCGGATCAACAGCAGTTGTGTCAAACTTGTCAAGTGTACCTTGACTTGCTCCTGCTCCAACACCAACTGCTTGGATTTTGTTTTCTTGACCCTCTTCAGGTATATACCTGCCGTCAGATTCTTTAGCATAGACGGGAGTCGTACCATCTGCTTCAAAGATTGGGTCACCATTTGCATCAACTGCCTGTTCTAGCTCAATATCCATGGCTATTAACAGTTTGTTATAAGCTGCTACCCTTTGAGCTTCTGTGTCGTACGGCGCACCGTCGGTTATAAGGAAGGCTTCATTGGTATAACCTTCTTGTGATACTTGCTCAAACCAAGCTGCGGCATTGTTAAATCCTGTACTGTAGTCTGTACCCCAGTGGAAACCTGTATCAGTTGAATCCAAAGGCTTATAAACATCATCAGCGTTTTTATTTGGATCTTTCAAGGCTTCGATAAGGGCATCGTGTGCGGCAGAATCATATACGAACTCTTTTGTAGCTGCGTCATAGGTAACACCAGCGGCATTGTCCGCTAAGACTTCTGCAATGGCTGAATAAATATCCGCCTCACTCATGCCTTCAAAATCTTTGAAGTTGAATGTTTCAAGATAGGTTTTGCCGTTATTATAAACATCGCTGCTGCCATTTTCTGTACGATCCCAGAAAGTGGTGAGCAATATGTTTACATTGCCTCCCAAGTCACTTGTGGCATGGTCATGCAATGTGTTTATCACAAAATCAGCAATCGCATCGCAAGCTTGCCCAAGGCGTGTTTCAATAGAACTGGCATCACCATCTGCACCATCTTTGATGTCACCATGATTGTCATCGTACATGGAACCTGATGTGTCTAGCATGATGGCAATATTATAGTTCTCACCGGGGTTAAGCTGCGTGGCTGTACCTGTAAGGCCAACAACCTTATCATCAGTGTCAGGGGTATTTGTTGCAGTAATAGTGAACTCAGTATTGTCACCATCAGCATCAGTTACCGTAATGTCCACAGACTTGTTACCATTTTCAGGCACACCTGTTACATTGGCAGTCCAGAATGGGTTTGTTTCGCTACTACCGCTTTCTACATAGTTACTCAAAGACGAGCTTCCGTCAGCTGTAGTAAGAGTCGTAGTTCCCATGCCATCCGTTGTGACTGTGCCTGTGTCGCTTTTCCATGTGCCGTCTTCATAAGTAAAGGTGTCTTCACCAATTGTAAGGCTTTTGCCTTCATCATTATCGGCACCAAATTCAATTCTTATGGCAGTTGTGGCTTCGTCACCGGTGGTTCTGGTTTCTACGTCATTGTGTGCAGCAGGGCCATCATCAAGGATGTTTACGCCAAGGTCCACGTCAAAGGTGTTATTGTTGCCATCTTTTAAGACAAGGTTGAAGTCGCCGGCGTCTAACAAATCATTATGATCGCCTGCGGTATGGTCAACGCTATTGTCCACTAAGGTTACAACAACATATGTCACTGCACTATCGCCACTTCCTTCAGTACGAGTGCTAAAGGATAAGGAATCGGTATCTTCAGGAAGCTCATGGACGCTATAGCCGGATGGAACCTGCCATTCAGCCACTGTTAACGGATCAAGAG
>CAYJIX010000124.1:0-2921 GCA_964370375.1 uncultured Desulfovibrionaceae bacterium
GGGTTCTTCCCCCCATGACTCGATTAAAATTTACCACTGAAGCAGTATACGGTGCTTTTGGGGCAGCCTGCTAGTATAGGCGTTCACCAAAAAGGGTAGTCCCAATACGAATAAGCGTAGCCCCTTCACCAATGGCTGCGGCAAAATCACCGGACATGCCCATGGACAGATGGGGAAGCTTTAGGCCAAATCGTTGTTCTGTTTCTTCTTTCATTTGACGCAAAGCCGCAAAATAGGGTCTGGCAGCATCGCCACTGTCAAAAACAGGGGGCATGCACATGAGCCCTTGCACACGAAGGCGTGGCAGCTGTATGATATTTTCAATAAAAAGCGGCAAGGCTTCGGGCAACACGCCGCCTTTTTGCGTTTCGCGCCCAACGTTTACTTGGACAAGCACATCTTGAAACGGGACGCTCTCATCCAAGCGGCGGTCAAGGATAGTTGCTGTTTTTTCACTATCAAGGGTATGGATAAGGGCAAAACGTCCGGTCACATCCTTGGCTTTATTGCTTTGCAATTGCCCAATAAAATGCCATTGTAGCGTGTTTTGCGGCAGAACTTCTTGCACAGCTTGCTGTTTGGCTAGGGCCTCTTGCACAAAATTTTCGCCAAAGGCTTGCATACCAAGGGCAGCTAACGCAAGCACGCTTTCGGCACTGTGTTTTTTTGATACGGCGATAACCTGCACGTCTTCTTTTGTGCGTGAAGCGTTTCTAAGGGCTTGTGCCAATTGTGCTTCAAAGTGTTCAAGGCGTTCTTGAAAGGCAGCGCGCGTTTCTGGCTTAGTCATGCCCTGCTCCAAAGCCGATTTCGTGTAAAAACTGGCTGTCGTCTTGCCAGCCTTCACGCACCTTTACCCATAATTCTAGGTGCACTTTGCGGCCCAAAAGCTCCTTTATTTCTTTACGAGCTTGGGTGCCGATGGCTTTAATGCCCTCTCCAGAGCGGCCAATGACCATGGCTTTGTGGGAGCTTTTTGCCACATAAATGGCGGCGTGGATGATGACCTGATCGCGCGCATCGTCTTCTTCCCACATTTCCACATCTACGGCAGTGGCATAGGGCACTTCCTGATGCAATTTATGGAACAACTTTTCGCGCACGATTTCCGCTGCCATGAAGCGTACAGGCGCGGTGGAGAGCTGATCTTCGGGAAATTGCGCAGGCCCTTCGGGAAGGTGTGCAAAAATAAGCTTTTTAAAATTGTCTATGCCGTCACGGCGCAAGGCAGATATGGGCATGATGTCACGCCCGGGGAACATTTCAGCCAAGCGCGAAAGGAGCGGCAGCATACGGGATTTATCATGAAAAAGGTCAATTTTATTCAAAATAATAAAAACAGGCCGTTCTTCCTCGGACAAGGCTTGCACAAAGGGCGCAATATCATTGTCTAAAAAATCGGCTTTGCGCAAATAGGTGTCCGCGTCAAGCACCAAGGCCACCATATCGGCCGTTGAAAAGCCTTGCCAAGCCGATTGAACCATGATTTTGCCAAGCTGCCCTGCCACAGGCCCATAGGCATGTCCGCGCGTGGCGTGCACGCCGGGTGTATCCACAAAAATCACTTGCGCGTCAGGTTCGGTCAAAATGCCTGTGATGCGATTACGGGTTGTTTGCGGTTTTGGTGTGACAATGGCCACTTTTTGCCCCACAAGGGCGTTGGTTAAGGTTGATTTGCCTGCATTTGGCGGCCCCATAAGGGCGACCCAACCGCAACGATGCTCTAACGTCATAAAAACTCCTGTACCGACAGGTTGTATTGTGAGAAATGTCTGCCGTGGCATTGTTCCAAAAGGTGTCTGCCGTGGCTGTTTTGTATAAAAAAGACAAATCGGCCTTGTCAAAATCTCAAGCTGTATTTACAGTATAGTTGTGTTTGGGGCTTGCTCCAACAATAGGCGTGGAAAAATATCCACCTGCCTTTAGCGTCAATATTTGGCAAGTTACCAGGCACAACCACAATCAACAGAAGTATATATGGAGTTACTTGTAATGACAAGCCAACTAAAAACCGTTGTTTTGCTAGCCCTGTTATCAGGCATCATTATCACCCTTGGCGGCGTCATGGGGGGGCGTGCAGGCGTTCTTATTGCCTTTGGCTTTGCCCTTATCATGAATGTGGGCAGCTATTGGTATTCAGATAAAATCGTATTGCGCATGTACCGCGCTAAAGAGCTTTCTCCTAACGAAGCGCCCATGATCTATAGCATGGTGAGCGAGCTTTCTGCAAAAGCCGGCATCCCCATGCCGCGTATTTGCGTTATTCCTGAGCAAGCTCCCAATGCTTTTGCCACAGGGCGCAACCCCGAACATGGCGTTGTTGCCGTTACAGAAGGCATTGTGAGGATGCTTTCACCTGAGGAATTGCGCGGTGTGCTGGCCCATGAAATAGCCCACATTGCCAACCGTGATATTTTGATCCAATCCGTGGCAGGCGTTATGGCTTCTGCCATTGTTTCCATGGCAAACATGCTGCAATTTGCCTTTTTGTTTGGCGGTTCGCGTTCAGATAATGAAGAAGGCGGCGGCACCAACCCTTTGGCAGCCATCGCACTTATGCTTTTGGCACCGCTTGCAGCCTCGTTGATCCAATTTGCCATTTCGCGCTCGCGTGAATATATGGCAGATGCCGGCGGTGCACGCTATAGCGGCGATCCCTTGGCTTTAGCTTCTGCTTTGCAAAAATTGCAGGCCTATAGCCAAAAAATCCCCATGCAGCATGGCAACCCCAGCACTGCTGAACTTTTTATTGTGGCGCCTATGTTTGGCGGCAAGGGCATGAGCTCTCTCTTTAGCACGCACCCAAGTACGGAAGAGCGGGTTGCCAGATTGCAACAACTTGCAGGCAACTAAGAAAGGGGCCGTATGCGGCGTCAGTTAGCAAATTTTAATCGGGTCATGGGGGAAAGAACCCCACTCCC
>CAYJIX010000125.1:0-2834 GCA_964370375.1 uncultured Desulfovibrionaceae bacterium
TGAAGTCGCGGGTTCAAATCCCGTCTCCCGCTCCAAAAAAAAGGCGGCATAGCCAAGTGGTAAGGCAGAGGTCTGCAAAACCTTTATTCTCCGGTTCAAATCCGGATGCCGCCTCCATACAGAGTATACATGACAGCTGTTCTTCGTTATTGTTATGCATAGTAAAACATGAACATAGCAAACGAATAACGAAAAACATACCATTTACAAAAAGTTTAAACCATGCGGGAGTAACTCAGTGGTAGAGTGCAACCTTGCCAAGGTTGAAGTCGCGGGTTCAAATCCCGTCTCCCGCTCCAAAGCGTACACATACGACACAAGATTTCACCCTTTTGGGTGATTTTTTTTGCACTTATACCCTAAGCCCATGGAATCGTGCCTGCACGCAACAGGGATGTTGTTATGAATATTGCCTTTGTCAATGCAACACACAATTGGGGCGGCGTAAAAACCTGGACGCTGGATTTTGCCGAACAGCTACAATTGCGTGGCCATACCATACGTGTGTATGGACGCCAGCAAGCCTTTATAGAGCAAGCTCAAAAACGATTGGGACATGGCGAAATCGTATCATTTGGTGCTGATTGCAATCCGTTTACCATTGCAGCTTTTAGACGACGCTTTACAAAGGAACGTGTTCAAGTTGTTATTTGCAATGTGAGCAAAGATATTGCCACGGCAGGGTTAGCTGCTAAGCTTTGCAAATGTGCAGTGGTGCAACGTATTGGCTTGCCTGAAGACATTGCGTACAGTTGGAAAACTGCTCTTTTGCATCATATTGTACGCCCTCACTTTTTATCACCTTGCCGTTTTATTGAAACGGGTTTTTTACACAGCCTACCGTACCTTCAGACCTTTGATTCCAAGGTTATTTTGAACGCCAAAACGCCTACAAATCACAGTTTGCAAGCAGGTTCGCCGCGCAAATTTGTCATGACGCAACAGCTTTTTCCTGATAAAGACCATGCAAGTGTCATCCGCGCTTTGGCAAACCTTGATAGCCCTTATGAACTCCACATTGCAGGCGTTGGCCCATTGCGCGATGAGCTTGAGCAATTGACCCGCGAGCTTGCCATGGATCACAAGGTAATCTGGCACGACTTTGTAAAGGATATTCCGCATCTGTTGCAGGGTAAGGATTTTTTCTTGTTGCCGTCCCTTAGCGAAGGCTTACCCAATACCCTTTTAGAGGCCATGGCAGCAGGCCTTTTACCCATCATCCGCAATGTTGGCGGCGTAAAAGAAGTGATTCCCCCTGAACTTGACTCGTGGGTGCTGCCTTACGATGCGGTAAGTGCTGATTTTGCCAAGGTTATAAAAAAAGCCTTACACCTTGAAGATGCTGCCCTTCTCAACCTTCGTGAAAGCGCTCGATGTGCTTGTCGTGAACGGTTTAACATCTCCAAAAATGCGGCTCAAATGGAAGCGTGGCTTTTAAGCCTTGTTCAACAATGAAAAGTTGCCCCATAAGGAAGTAGCATGCGTGTACTTGTAACAGGCGGAGCAGGTTATATTGGCAGCCATACCTGCAAATTTTTGGCGGAACAGGGCCATGATGTTTTGGTCTACGACAATTTGTCCACAGGGCATCGTGATTTTGTACGCTGGGGAAACTTTGAACAAGGCGATATTTTGGATGGTCAGCGCTTGCAAACAGTCATGCAAGCTTTTCAACCCCATGGCGTGATCCATTTTGCTGCAAAATCCCAAGTTGGTGAATCTGTCAGCGATCCCGGGCTCTATATCCGAAACAACGTGGGAGGCACCCTTGAACTTGTCGAGGCTATGCGCGCTTGCCGTGTTGGCGCCATCGTTGTGTCCGGAACGTGCGCTGTTTATGGGCAGCCTGATCGGATTCCCATTGTTGAAGAATGTCCAAAATCGCCCCTAAACCCCTATGGCGCAACCAAATTGTTCATGGAACAGCTTTTGGCAGACATGGAAAACGCCCATGGGCTTCGTTCTGTGACTTTGCGTTATTTTAATGCAGCAGGCTGTGACGAACTGGCAGAGATCGGCGAGAGGCACGAACCGGAAAGCCATTTGATTCCAAGGGCACTTATGGCGATAAGTGGTCATATTTCTGAGCTTGCCGTCTTTGGAAATGATTACCCTACCCCTGATGGCACCTGCATTCGCGATTATATCCATGTGCACGATCTCGCACGAGCCCATGTGCTGGCCTTAGAATACCTTATGCAAAAAGGGGCTTCATGCTGCCTTAACCTTGGAACGGGCCGTGGTTTTTCGGTTAAAGAAATCCTTGAAGGCATAGAACGTGTCACCGAGCGCAAAGTACCCCATACCATACACGCGCGAAGAGCAGGTGACCCTGCAAAACTTGTTGCAGACGCTTCAAAGGCACTGTCTGTGCTTGGCTGGAAGCCCACATGTTCTGACCTTGAACATATTCTGCGCACAGCTTGGACTTGGCATTGTAAAGACATGGCTCTGTAACAGGCTGCTGAAAAAAGGCTGTCTGCTTTGTTAAGCTAGTTTTTTCTTTTGGCATGGACCAAAGAGTCCTATGCCTTCAATAAAAAACTTCGCTTGCCGCGCATCCAACCCTTTTTGAACAGCCTGCGCAGGATGAAGTTTGTTAGGGGAAAAGGCAAAATACAAAAAAATAGAAAAGACAGGGACATCAGCTGGACAATTTTTGCCTTGTCATGGGGGAAGACCCCACTCCCCTTCCAAAATTATCCGCCTCCTACCATCCAACCCTTTTTGAACAGCCAAGCCGAGCGGCTGGCTGAAAAAGCACTGTCTGCTACTGGAGCCGACCCAAAGGGCGCCGAAGGCGTTTGCGTTTGCGAGGCACGAGCAATTACGCA
>CAYJIX010000126.1:0-2818 GCA_964370375.1 uncultured Desulfovibrionaceae bacterium
CATTACTCTAAAAACAGTATAACGTTCAAACTCATAAGTATTGTACAATCCCTAACCCCTCTCATAGGAGCTATTATGCAAACAAAAAACGCATTAGCCAACTTAAAGAACCGTTACTTGGCAGTATTGAAAAAATGTAATCTTTTGAACGTGTTTGGCTCCTTAGCCATGGTGGGCATGCTCACCGTTGGGGCTGGTGTAGCCCTTGCCGCACCAGGAACCCAAGCCACCAACCCGTCTGGCACATCAGTGGATTATATGAGCGCTGTTGACCTTGGCAACACGTTAATCAACAACGGTAGCGTGAGTGGGGGTGGTGATTTTGTATACCATCCCAGCTTATATGATATGAGGGCCGGTGTTTTTGGCTATGATAACGTAAACGATCAAAGCTATACCCTTACAAACTCAGGCGACATCACCATAAATGCAGCTGAAGTAGGCATGCGAACAGCAGGGCTTTTTGCCTACACAGAAGGTGATGGACATCAAAGCCTTACCAACGTTGTTGGCGGTGAAATCCTCGTTTTTTCTTTCGATAGTTTTGCCTTTGGGATGTATGCACGCGGTGACGGCAGCAGTACAATCAACAACGCAGGTTCCGTCCATGCACGCACCGCAGACGAAACCGTCTATGGCGCGTTTGCCCAAAGTGAAGTGAATGGAGATGTCACCTTCACCAACAGCGGTACCTTTACAGTTTTGGGCGAAGGCGTTTATTATGCTACCGGCGCATATCTGGAAGTTACAGGTGAGGGCAACGCCTTTGCCACCAACGACAACACCATGACGGTATCAGGCGCAAACGTTGTAACCCGTGGTATATATGCAGACATAAAAGGTGGCGGTACTAGCACCGTTATGAACAACGGCACTGTCAGTTCCACAAGCGTAAACAAGAATGCCATTGGCCTTCAAAGCTATACAATAAGCGGTACCAACACGATTACAAACGCTGCCAATGCGTCTGTCAGCGCTGAAAGCACAGACGGTTCTGTCTATGGCATCCTTGGTCGGACTGAAACCGGACAAAATATCATCACCAATAATGCTTCTGTCGTTGCCGACAGTCAATTAACCTACGCAGATAGCATACGTTCTTCAGTAACGGCTGATGGCAGCAATAGGGTAGAAAATTATGGCTCCCTCACTGCCACATCTGACAGTGGTGTCGCTAGCTCCATTAATGTAAGTATTCACGGTGCCGGTAACAACACGATTGTACACGCTGCCAATGCAGAAATCATTGCCACAGCTAAACTTGACGCCTATGGAATTGTTGCTGGAACGAATGATGGTGATAACACGGTTAACAGTAATGGCACCATTACTGTCACAGCTTTAGAGTCTTATACCATAGGCATTTCCGTAGGAGCAAATGGCAATAACAATATCACCAACACAGCAGCCATCTCTGCCAAAAATACAGCCGGTACTGCCATTGGCATTTCTGCAGATGCTAAACTTGGTGGCCATAACGATATCACCAACAACAGCACCATTAAAGCCGAAACTACAGACGGTGTTGCCTATGGCGTTGATGTATCGGCTACTGATAGCGGCAATAATACAATCAACAACAGCGTTGCTATCACTGCCACAAGCACGAACCTTAACGCCTATGGCATCAATGCAGAGGCAGCAGGTGGCAATAACGATATCACCAACGACGGTTCCATCACTGCCACAGGTAGCACTGATGCCACATATGGCATTTCTGCAGTATCAACTGCCGGCAATAACGTTGTTGCCAATAATGGTACCATCACTGCTTCAAGCGCAAATGCAGATGTCAACAGCACCAACGGCATATATACCAGAACAACGGACGGTTCTAACTCCGTCACAAACGATGCCAATGCTGTTATCTCTGTTACTGCAAACGGCACAGCCTATGGCGTGAGAACAGCTATCACCGGGACAGGCAATACCACATTTGTCAATAATGGTGATATCACTGTAGCTTCATTCAAGGACTCTGCCTTTGGCGTGTATGTTACACCGGGTTCCGACAGCACCAATACGTTTACCAACACCGGTACAATTGCTGTGACAGGGACTCGCCAAGCTGCGGGCATCCTTTTGAACCTTGCCGGCGGAACCTCCAGTGCCCGTGTGGAAAATTCAGGCAGCATCACGGCTACAACTACAATGGCCAAAAGCCAAGCCTATGAAGTTGTTGGGCTCATGGATTATAGCGTTGGCAATTATGCCACCGTCCTGCGCACCTGGACAGGTGATGACGCTGTTTTTGCAACAAGTTTAGGCAATGTGATCACCTTTGACAATACCGTTTTAACCGTGCGTCCTGGCACGGCAGAACAGGGCTTTGTGTCAGGAAATGTCTATAGCATAGCCAACATGGTAGCCATTGACAATGTGCAGCAAGATGAATTTGCCACAGGAAAAATTGAAGGCACCATTGCAAGCGTTGCCACTGAGGCAGACTTCTTAAAAGCAGAGCTCATTGACGCAGGCACAAGCCAGCCCAAGGTCAGCCTGACCGTTGAATCAAGCAGCCTGCCAAGCGGCACGGTTTCTGAACAGAACATCGTAACAGCCATTAACCAGCTAGGAAATATTTCCAAAGGTTTACGCAACTCCTTGCTCAATCAGTATAAAGAAGCCTTGCTTGAAAATGCAGAAGCCGGCACAAGCCTTAACGCGGGTGGCCATACAGGCGCACATAACGAGCGTAAATGGACATTCTTTGTAACGCCTTACGGTAGCCATGCCGAAAACGACAAGTACAACTTTGACGCCGATTCCTACGGTGTGACAGGCGGTTTGACGTACAAGTTTACGCCTGAATTTTCTG
>CAYJIX010000127.1:0-2757 GCA_964370375.1 uncultured Desulfovibrionaceae bacterium
AACCTAAAAGCCCTTGGCCTTTGAAAGAAGACCAAGGGCTTTTTTCTTTCATAATTTTGTATGGCGCGAAAAGTTTATCAAGCATAGCTGCGCTTGGCTGCAGGCACCGTTATCAGCCTGTTTGAAGCAAAAAAGGCATGGTGTTTTGCTGTTCATTTGTATAGTGTTCGAAGATTCGCCGGCGTGTCTTTTATAAAAGGTACATGAAAATGTGTTTTTCAGCATCGACCAAGCAAAAAAATAGAAAATCTGAAAAAATCAAATGAAACGCTTGACACAAGGTTTACAAGGATCTATTATTTGTTTACATCGATTCGCTTTTTGCGCATTGCTGTGGGTGCTGGACAAGTGCCCCCCTTTATGACTTTTAGGCTTCGCTTGGGCAAACAGTCCCAATTCTTTGCAAGCCTGGAGGGGATGTAACCCCCCTACCGCCAAAGATATAGGTATGTTTTTTACATGCCTTGGCCGCAATTCTCTTATTTTTTTATCATAGATCCGATGTATGGATTCTGTATCCTATAGTTATGGTGTTTTCTACTCTATTGTTGTGGAAAATTGCAGCTTTTTTGATACGAATTCCAATGGATAAGGTTTGTTTATCATAGTATGCACACGCCTTTTCCCGTATGCACATGAACAAGATCTTTTTTTAAGGAGATTATAATGGCTGATATCTTATTACAAAAACCGGAATCCGGACAGGTTGCAACTTTTGAACCCCAAGCTGAAGATCGTTTACAGCTTTCATTTGATCAAACAGAAACTCTTTTAGAGCGTCAAGACGATAACCTCGTGTTTTCATTTGATGATGGTTCCAGCATAGTTTTGAGTAACTTTTATGCATCGTATTCCGCTGAGAATATGCCCGAATTTTTGATCCAGGGGACTATCGTTCCCGGGGAAGAATTTTTTGCTGCCCTAGATGAAGCCCTCATGCCTGCCGCAGGCCCTGCTACCGGTGCTGCTGGTGCTGCTGATGGTTTTCGCGCTCGCGCCTTTGGAACCGGCACCCTTCAAGACGGCCTTGACAGCCTTGGCCGTGTTGACCAAGCCTACCCCGGTGAGAACACCGAAGAAGAAGACCTGCTTGGCGGTGTTGATGGAGACCTCAACCTGGCTCCCACAGTCGAATCTGTGGCCACAAGCTTTGTAACCGAATCGGGCGTGCGCGATGTGAATGGTAATGCCAACGAATTGTTTGACGGCAGCCCATCTGTGAGCGGACAAATCGTTGCCACAGATCCTGAGGGTGCTACCTTAACCTACACCGTTGTAGGGTCATCCACTGGCATATATGGTACACTTACCATGAATCCTGACGGTTCTTTTTCATACGTCTTAGATAACCTTGATACCGACACCAACACCTTGGCAGAGGATGCCACGGTAACGGAAAGCTTTGACGTATTGGTCAGCGATGGCGTGAACCCTCCTGTGACGGTGACCATTCCCATTGAAGTGACCGGCACCAACGATCAGCCCACATTAACTGTGAGCAATTTAACCGCTCAAGAAGACAGTCCTTTTACAGTGGAAGGCGTGGCAGAAGGCAGTGATGTTGATACCGGAGCGTCCTTAAACTATGGTTTGTCACAGCCTGATGCTGCCGGTAACATGGATACCGCCTTGCAAGGCAAGTACGGCGAGCTCTCCATTGATCCTGATAGCGGCGAATATACCTATACGCTTGACAGCAGCCTTGATGAAGTGCAGCAATTAGGCTCCAATGACAGCCTTAGCGATGAAACCTTTACCATTTATGTTCAGGACGAGCATGGCGCTTGGAATTCGCAAGAAATCACCGTCACTGTGAACGGCACCAACGATTCTCCTGAAGTTGTGGTGTATGATAATTCAGAAGTTTCGCAAGATATCACCTCTTGGGACAGTAGCGTGGGTGAAGAACATGGTGCCCAAGGGAACATGTTCTTTACATCTGTTGAAGACATGGACGGCGGTTCCATCACCATTGGCGGTAAAGAATTTAACGTTACCGCTGACCCTGCTGATGGCAGCATATACCACCTCACTCCTGCTGATGGCAGCAATGATTACACCGTATCAAACGGTGCTGATGGCTACGGCTCCTTAACAGTATCCGGATCATTGTATTTTGACGAAAATACAGGCCGATATGAGCTTCAATATGAATACGATCAAGACCGTGCGTTTGACCATAGCAACGCAGATAACGACGGCGACGGCCTTGTGGATACCGACGGATTGATTGCAGATGCTGAATCCTTTGATGTAACTATTCGTGACGGCAATGACGTTGCTGACGGTCATGCCGGAACCAACACACAAATTGATGTTGCCATTGGTGACGACAGCCCAGAAGCTTATGAAAATACAGCATCAGGCTCTGAGGATGCGCCCATCAGTGGTAATGTTATTACCGACGCCACTAATGGTGCTTCTTCTGACGATGCCGGCGGCGACGGCTGGGTAAATGATGGCGGCCTTGTGGCTGTGCAACTTCCGGAAGGTTGGACTCATCCTTCTGCAGATGCCAATGGCTGGGTAGAAGTGCCTGAAGGCGGCTTAACCATAACTTCCGATGCCGGCGAAATCACCTTTAGCCAAAATGGTGATTACACGCTTACACCTAATGATGATGCATATGTAAACCCCGATAACCTTGTTTTTGGCTATAGAGCAGAAGATAGCGACGGCAACTTTGCCGAAAGCACGCTCACCATTGATGTGGCGGATGATAAAGATCAGACCACGTTAAGCCTGTCTGCAACCGAA
>CAYJIX010000128.1:0-2748 GCA_964370375.1 uncultured Desulfovibrionaceae bacterium
TTTGGCATGGACCAAAGAGTCCTATGCCTTCAAGAAAAAACTTCGCTTGCCGCGCCTCCAACCCTTTTTGAACAGTCTATCCCTTGGCAAAGGGTTGGAAAATAGGATATCCACAGCAAGGGGTGGAAAAGAATTATCCGGTGTCAATGTGAAAGCTTGTGTCGCGTGCGACCAAGCGTCATTTGTCACGGGCCCGCAGGACGCGGGCCAGCCGCGCAGCGGAGCTAGCCAAAGGCAAGCATGAATTTACTTCATGCGCAGACGACGCTAGCTCTAGCTTGTGTCGCACAGGAGCCTACCCAAAGGGCGGCGTAGCCGTTTACGTTCCTGCCCGAAGGGTGCCACGCTAGTGGCATAGCCGTAGGCGAAGAATGAGCCTTACGGATACAGAGAGCAGAGATAGGTGAGCAAAGCGAGCCTTACGTAAATAGAGAGCAACGCGTGCGACCAAGCGTCATTTGTCACGGGCCCGCAGGACGCGGGCCAGCCGCGCAGCGGAGCTAGCCAAAGGCAAGCATGAATTTACTTCATGCGCAGACGACGCTAGCTCTAGCTTGTGTCGCACAGGAAGTGCGACCAAGCGTCATTTGTATAAGGGTGCCGTTATGAACCTATTTATCCGAGCTTTTGCCTCGCTGATACGTTTAACAAAACAGCACTCTACACTTGTGTCCGGCATCATTACAGGGGTGCTGGTAACTCTTTTAGCCTATGGCGTATGGACCTACTACAAGGTGCGCACCTTGCCGTACATGGTGGAGCAAGTAAACCTTGCCATAGCTGAAAAAAACCTGCCCCTGCTCAACGAATTTTTTCACGAAGGCACCGTCGTTGATGAACTGTTGCGCCATGTGAGCTCATCTTCTGAAGGGCGACGAGCGCTTGTAGCCCTGGCACAAAAAGATTCCAAGGGGCAAGTTTCCTTGCTCCACTACAAATCATCTTTGCTCAAGGCTTTGCACGACCTGCTGCTTGAGGAAACAAAAAGCCCGCCACCAAAGCCCACAACACTTTTCAACCGCTTTGTGGGATATAAAGGCCCTACGTTTGAAACGCTGTTGCTCCCTAAACCTTTGCCCGGCAATTTGTACGAGCAACTTGTGGCACGCCCCTTCACTGTTCAAGTTTTAAGCGGCACCACGGCCATTATTTCCACAACCCTTATAGATCCTTCCTACCCTGCCCCCATGACCTTGCGCCTGCTTGCCCGTGAAATGCCGCAGGGCTGGCGACTGCTTGGCGTTGCCAATATGAAAGACTTGGTAGCCCGCTACCTAAACGCCACACAAAACTATGCCAAGGAGCGCGAAAACCTTTTCCATGCCCACAACGAGCGCGTAAAAAAAAGCATGCAGGAACATTGCCATGTTACCCTGTGCCGCGTGCTTGTGAACACCATACATGAGGGACAGCTCAACCTTATTGTACACATTGATGGCGAAAACAAAGGCAAAGCAACCATGATGTCAGCAGGGTTTAGCATCACAATCTATAACGAGCACATGGATAAGCTTATCACCTTTCCTTTGGGCATCAATACGCGCATCGCACCAGGGCAAAATTTTCGCCAAACCTATCATCTGGATGTAAATGTGCCCCCTGCCTTGGCAAAAAACCTAGCCCAAGGGCAAGAACTGCGCACAACATGGGAACTGACCTCTGTTGCGCTGAACAACAGACTGTTCCTTTTTCCACGGCCCCTGTCAGAGTTACGAGGAAACACGCAGTAAAGAAAACCACCACTTTTGCTTATCATCACAAAGATGATTTTTTTTCTACAACAACTCTAAATAACTATTAAAATAATGAGGTGTTTTTTGTGAAACCATCAACGTTTTGCACGGGCCTGCTTGGCGTTTTTTGCCTGCTTTTTTCTGCATGTGCGCCACAGGCCTTTTTATCTACGCATCCTGCGGCCACACAGGCCATTGAGCAAAGCCTTGCAATGGGCTTTCGCGAAAACACTATCCAAACGCAATGGTTTAAGCTGTATTCGTTATTGCGCCTGCCCACAGAGGGGGCTGTGCAAAGTGGGGGAGCTCAAAATGAGGCTGTGCAAAATAAAGGAGCGGCTCGCAAGGCCGCACGCTCTTTGCATGTGTATATTGAGGGCGACGGCATGGCATGGCTTACGCGCACGCGCATTTCTCCTGACCCAACGCCAACGGTTGCCACGGCCCTGCATGTGGCAGAAAAAGACCCTGCCCCCCATGCGGCCGTTCTTTACCTTGCCAGGCCCTGCCAGTACCTGAACGACAGTAAAGACCCCATGTGCAATAACAAATACTGGAGCTCACACCGTTTATCCGTGGAAGTGATTGCCGCCCTCAACGAGGCAGTAAGCGTTGTCAAAAATCAAGTTGGCGCAGATGATGTTGTGCTTGTGGGCTATTCAGGCGGTGGCGCAGCCGCGGCCCTTGTTGCCGCACAGCGAAACGACGTGCGCTTTTTGGGCAGTATTGCCGGCAATCTTGATATTAAAGCTTGGACAAGCCATCATAGGATAACCCCTCTTACAGGCTCTATGGACCCCATGGATTATGCCCATAAAGTGCAGCACCTTGCACAACGGCACCTGAGCAGTCCAAACGATGCCATTGTGCCGCCACATATCAGCAAAAACTTTTGCGAAAAGATCAAAAATCCTGCGGCCTGTGTGCAAGTGCCCGACGTTTGGCACGGCGGTGAATGGGAAAACGTGTGGAATTATTCCTATGCTACCTTGTGAAAATAAGGATTTATGACAAA
>CAYJIX010000129.1:0-2609 GCA_964370375.1 uncultured Desulfovibrionaceae bacterium
CGCCCCCAAGGGCAGGCGCGGCACCTATCCGAAGGGCTCCGCGAAGCGGGGTAGCTGTAGGCGAAGAATGAGCCGTACGGATATAGAGAGCAACGCGTCCACGTCTTTGTACCCTAAAGGGCATGGATTGCTTCGCTGCGCTCGCAATGACTTTGTGCTAGTGAAGGCTCCCCTTAAAGGCAAGAGCCTTCGTGCCATGATGTCACTGCGAGGGCGAACGAAGTGAGGACGCGGCAGTCCATGTCTTTTCGTCTTTTGCTCTATTTAAGCTTAAGCGGCGCAATCTCAACCGGCGCAAAGGTCATGGGGTTTTGGTTCATTTTGGCAATAACATCATCTGTGATATCTGCTGCCTCATCATAGGAAAGAACGCTTTCATGGTTCATTATGACTGTAATATTGTTTTCTTTTCTGTAGGCATCAAGGCTTTCAGCCATTTGAACATTCACTTCTCCCAACACTTTTTGCCGTTCAGCGGTGGTCATTTCTTGATAGCCCATAAAGACAGTCTGCAAATGTTCACGTAACGCTTCGTCATTGGGCTTTGCTTGCAAGGCTTGTTGAGCTTCAACAAGTTGTTCTTGAATAGTGGCGTCCATTTTTTCTATGTGCATAATGGCAGATTTGCCGGAATCGCTTTCTTCAAATAAACGTGTGGGATTGATAATGCCCACTTGGCTTGCACAGCCCATAAGGCTTACAAGGGTTAAAGCCACAACAAGATTAGAAAATACACGCATGCCTGATTCCTTTTTGGTTATACTGGTTTATCACAAAATGTTTTTATCAAATAAAAACACATCCATTCTAACAGCCTGCTCTTATTTAGCCTCTTGTACAACCTGCTCCAAGGTTTTAGGCCCGGGTACAGCTTGCAAAGAAATAAAGGATTCTGCACCGGTAAGCTCGCCAACCTCGTCCATGGTTAGGGCTTGGTCAGGCTCTACTAAAAACAACAGCTTGCCGGGTGCATCCACAAATTGTTTAAAGGTGGCAAGCGTCTTTTTTCCTACATCTTGGCCCAATGCCTCGACAAAAAACGGTGTCGTCAGGGCAAAAAGCAATTCTTTTATGGCTCCTGGCTCAAGTGAAGTGGTAAGCATAGCTGTACGAAAGCCTCGTCCAACAATTCCCAAGTCTTCCATTTCTAAGGAAAAACGTTGTAATTTAGGTTCGTCAAAACCAAAATCGCGCTCAGCCTTGGCAGCATCCACCAACAACGCGTCAAAGGGAATAAAGCTGTCAAGCAGCACCGTTGCTTTTGCCAAATCTTTGATATCAAGGGCAAGGCCCATTTGCATGGTGTCTTTGTTCTGCCAAGCAAGGTCAATGTTTGTGGAAAGGTCAATTGTTTTATAACCAAGCAAGGGCAACATGTCAGATTCTGGAAGCAATATAGCAGGAATAATAAGATTTTTTGCTGCAATCTGCATGGCAAAAGGCTGCATGGAAGGCCACGACAGCTCAATGGAAGCCATGCTTAAAGGAAGTTCTGCATCGCCCCAGGCCAGATTTGAAAAAAGGACTCGCTCAACGAAAGGCTTTTCTGCACTAAAAAAGAACTTAATGAGTTGCCTTGCTGCTTCTTCAGGATCGTCGTCCAGCTCTTGCAGCTTCAAAAAATCTTGATACCGTGCATAATCCATGCTGCGCATATGGTCTATGCTGATATTTCCTATGGTTAAGGGGGTCGACAACTCGGCGTTTGACGTCACCTTTATGGTGTTCAAATTGATGTTTTCAAGGTTGCCTTTAACGTAATTGAGCCACTGTTTTTGAGCTATATCCACGGTCAACGACAAACCCTGCTGGGTCAAGGTTATGACTGTATCAGCTGTGTTGAGCCCGGAAAACGTCAAAGCAAGCGTGCCGGCATCCCAAAACGAGGCGTTTTGCGCTGTAACCAAATCCCAAAATTGATGTACATCCACAAAAAGGCCTGTTACTTCAAGGTTCTTTATGGAGGCTTCTGTGATGAGCGGCGCATCTTCGGCATGAATAAGGGTTGCCGCGGTTGTTAGGTTTTGCACGTGCAAAACATCGCATAAAGGAACAGCAACGCCCTTTTCCCCTGTGGGGTCAAAGTCTTTGTTCAAAATGCCATCAATATTGAGGTTGCCTACTTTTACCATTTCGGCAACAACTTTTCCTTGCAGCACCATGTCGGTACTGTACTCAATCTGTAGGTTTGTAACGGTCAATTCATCGTTAAGCCAGCTATAGGCAACATTGTCAAAGCGTACCGTCACGTCCTTTGCCTGCATGGCAAGGGCTTTTCGTGTTTCGTCAGCAACCGTTTTTTCCACATATTGTATGGCAGCAAAACCTGCTAACAACAAAACGAGCAAAAGCCCTGCAAGTAGGCTGTATTTTTTTCCTTTAGGCGACATTGTTCTATTATCCTTTTTTATATGTGCATATATAAGGGTATTGGTGGGCTATGAACTCAAACAGCTATAAAACCACACAGTCAAAACTGACCCAAATTACCTAGCATATCTTGTTGTAAACATAAAGCCCACTTTCACTATAAAAACACGTATTTTAAGACCTCTGCACATATATTTTGTTGTTAAGCGGTCTGTGCTTTTAGTTTCTACAAAATTGTA
>CAYJIX010000130.1:0-2591 GCA_964370375.1 uncultured Desulfovibrionaceae bacterium
AGCAAAGCTGGATTAGGCGGCACAAACACCCGAAAGGGGGTTTGTCATCTGTCTGAAGGACGCACTGCGTCCTTTGTTAACAAGGCATAGCACAAGACTATTCAACAAGGTCGCATTTATTGATGTCGTTAAGCATGGCAACGCCTTCATCACTAAGCACGCTCCCGGCCCTTCCCCTTCGGCGCAGGATAAGGCCGCGTTTATGCATGCCTTGCATGCAAAGCTCAAGCTTGCCTTTGCCCAAGGCAAAACCTTGTTGTTGTAAGGCTGACATCAAGCTTTCTCGGCCCATGCCTTGTGCGCCGCCATGGTATAAAGCGCAAAGGATTTCGCGCTCAAGGGCGGCCGTGTCCATCACACGAGGCTCTTTTTGTGCAACGCTTTGCATTTGCACCGCATGGATAATATATGAAGGCAAAGTGCCCATAAGCTTATAATGCTGGGCTGCGTTTCGAAGTTCACGAATATTACCGGGCCAAAGGTGACTGTGCAAAATGTCTTTATTGTTTTGAGAAAGGTGCCGCGCACTTGGCCCTGCCCATGAGGCAAATAAGGGCTCAATATCCTCCACGCGCTCCACAAGCGCAGGCACAGGGATGAAAAACTCGTTCAAACGATAAAATAAATCCTCGCGAAACTTGCCTTGCGCTATGCGCTCCATAAGCTGCGTATTGGTTGCAGAAATAATTCGCACATCAATATCAATGGGATAGCTGCCGCCTATGCGCATGATCTGCCGCTCTTGCAACACACGCAATAAAGACATTTGCAATGGCTGGCTCACATCACCTATTTCATCCAAAAATATCGTACCGCCGTGGGCACGCTCAAAAAGGCCTATTTTGCCCTCTTTGTTCGATCCGGTAAAGGATCCGCGCTCATAGCCAAATAGCTCGCTCTCAATCAGGCTTTCCGGCAAGGCCGTGCAATTAATGGCCACAAAAGGACGGTCTGAACGCGCCGAATAGGCATGGATGGATTGCGCAAGCAGCTCTTTACCCGTTCCTGTGGGTCCCTCTAAAAGCACGCTGTAATCGGTTTGCGCCACACATTTTGCCGTTTCTACGCACTCTTTCATCACGCTTGAGCGATAGACCATGTCCTCAAAACGATAACGCGCCACAAGTCCTTGATGAAGCCGCCGCGAGCTTAGCCTTGCCGTATCATGCTCTACACTGCGCGCTGTGCGCAAGGTCATGTAGGTTCCGGCGCAAGGGCCGCTTTCTGCAAGGTGACGCCGCGTGTACAAAATTTCATTGCCCTGAATCTCTAAAATTCCTGTACCGTTGCCCTCTGCACTTAACGCTTGAAAAACAACAGGCTCAACAACGTGTTGAAATGACATGCCGGGCTGCACTGTTATTCCAAAAATGTCCACCGCGCGCTGATTGATATGCACTATCTTTTTGAAATCGTTCAGGACAACAATGCCATCCTCGTCATACTCTACAAGCTCACGCATGGCCTGATTGAGCAAAAGCGATTGCAAAAACCGCTCCCCCGTGTCAAGGCAGCGCGGCAAAAGCTTGCCCATATATTGCACAAGCCGTGTCATAAGGTGCGAACAATCAACCTGAAGCAACGAAAACAAACTCAAAAACGTTTGCGTATCAATACGCCTGTAGCCAATGTCGATAACCCGCTCTATCCCTTTGGGAACACAGCTTGTTTCACCAGGCGTCACCACAACATCAAAGGCCGAAACATCAACACGCCCCTTGTCATACGCTGTCAGCTGTACATGGTGCACGCGTTGCTCGTACAAAAGCTGCACAGCATCAAACGTGGTCTCAAACGTGCGGTTGACAACCAAAACCCTTGTGCCGGGCGCAAGCGCAAACACTTCATCAAGCGCGTCTTTATAAAACGTGCGATAGGCCGTTAAAATGGGCCCATAACGCACGCGAACCTTTTGCATGACCTTTGATAAAAGACTCAAGATGGTGACAATAGCCACATCCGTTTCTAAAATATCAATTTCGTCAATAAATGCTATGTCTATCTTAAACTTATCGTCCAAAACTTCTAACAAATCTAAACGGATATGCTCCATACTTTCCATATCCATGTCGCGCGAACGCCCAATAATTGTGATGCGATACACAGCATCATGCGCAGACAAAAAAGACGTGTTAAAAGCGTTTTGCATGTTCATAACCAGCTTGGCAGTCAAAAGGATTTCGTAAAATTCAGGTTTAGCTGTATTTTTTTACAAGATCAAGGCCATGTCAAGCTGTGTACAGCATTATGTATACGATTTTTGTATGCAAGGTGCTGTGTGTCAATAATCACGACGTCAAGCAAGCACGCGCACGCCTGAAAGGCAGACATACCTTCGCCAAACACGATAAAAAACGCTAAAACGAAAAAGTGTTACATGTAAAAAACAACAGAAATACTCCCCTTCTGAAACAGCCAAACGTTTTTCTCGTAGTTTTTTACTCTTCATGGTATTTTTTTACTTGCCAAAACATCATAAGTTAGCTATTAAACCTCTTTGTAACGCAATGTTGCACGGAGAGGTGTCCGAGATGGCCTAAGGAGCACGATTGGAAATCGTGTGTACGTTAATAGCGTACCGGGAGTTCGAA
>CAYJIX010000131.1:0-2536 GCA_964370375.1 uncultured Desulfovibrionaceae bacterium
CATGAAAATTTAGCACAAAATCACAAAAATAAAGTTTAAAAATAATTGTGCAGGACTCTTAACTAAAAACCTTTGTATGGACACAAAAAAGCATACCCTAAAGGGGAAAGATGGACTGCCACGTCCTCACTGCGTTCGTCCTCGCAGTGACTTTGTGACGCGAAGGTTTTGTTCTATAAAAAGGACATTGTGACGAGAAGATATTGCTATAAAAAAGGCGTTATAGCGCAAAGGCATCTGAAACAAAGCCTTACAAGCTACAACGACATTTTATAGAGCAAAACCTGCGCGCTACTCCACACCTACTTGGGCTGTAAAGCTTCTGGCTATAAAGAAGGTCATATCAGTGCTCAGGTAGGTGTAGGATCAATTGCAAGATGTGCTACAATAGGTATTACAAGGACAAAAATGCAGCACAAAAATGCAGCACAAAAAAAGCCCCCTTGCGGGGGCTTAATGAGTCTAGCTCGTGCATGCATTGAAGGTTTACACCTTCGTAGCACAACTTCGTTTCGGTATGAAATTAGAAGTTGTACTGCATGTACATGCCGATTTTCCAGCTGTCTTCTTCGCGATCATTCCAAAGAGCTTGGTCAAAGCCCCAAGCGCTTTCGTCAAAGTCTACGCGGAGGTAAGCAAGTTCAAAAGCGAAGTTAAGATTGGCGTAGATCTGGTACTGGGTGACGAAGTTGACTTCCCAAGCGTCGTCATCTTCAGTCAAGTACAGGCCGTCAGCGTTTGAACGGAAGCTGGACATGCCGGCGTTTTCGGGCATATTTTCATCGTTGGTACCGCGGAAGTAGCCAAGCTTAAGGGTGTGCTTCAGGTCTTGCATGAAAGACATGTCTTTCAACTGAGCCACAACACCCCAGGTGCCTTGGGGAACAACGGCAACGCCGTCAAACATACGGCTGGTACCGGTGCTGGAGCCACCGTCAAAGCCCAAGTAGGTGGGGGTCCATGTGCCGTTAGAAGAAGCGGTCAACATGGGCATACGCTCAGAACCGTTGTAGGGATTTGAGTCATCACCGGAGGAGTACCAGAAGATGATACCGGGGGTCATGAAGTCAAGCTTGTATTCAGCGATAAGGCTGGCAATCCAACCACGACGATCAAGGTCAAAAGTGGTGATGTTGTTAACATCGGCATAGGCTCCCCCAGAAGTAAGCACGCCAGCAGGAGCGCTGCCAAGGTCTGCACGGCCATAGCGGAATTCAGCAGCAAGGCGGAAAGGAGCAAAAGCGGTCATTTCGCCGCCAATGCCGAGCCACCAGGGGTGGCTGTAATCGTCGTCGCTAGCAGCAAGAGCGGCTGCACGAAGGCCAGCGCTTGTGCTGACAAAGGGAAGCAAGCCTTGGCTTACGAGGTCTTGGTCAACGGTGTCGTTTTGCACGTTAAAAGCATCTCTACCCACAGAGGCGATAAGGCCAAAGGGGGTGACGCGGAAGCCGTCGCCGGTTACAGGCACGGTCAAACCGAAAGCGTCGATGCTGTCGTTAAGGCCGCTCACGCCAGTGCCGTTCTGCCAGCCGAAATCAAGCAAGCGGGTCCAGAACAAGGTGGTGCCTACCATTTCGTTGAACTGATAGGACAAGGTGATGCCGGCAGCGTCGGTACCGAGGATGGTTTCACCGGCTACGAAGCTGGGCAAACGCATGGGCTGAAGACCCATACGAACTTGCAATTCGGTGTTGGGCACAAGCCAGTCAATGTAGTTGTAACGAACGCGCAAATCTTTGCCGTCGCCACCAACGCCCAAGGCGCCACGGCCCCAGTCGTCTTTACCGATGTCAAAATAGACTACGCCTCTAAGGCTTTCAGAAGCAATAACGTCGATCTGGGTACGGAAACGCTGGGCAACGTTAAAGGTGTCATTGCTGGCGCTTTCCATAGAACCCATGTGACCCCATTCAAAACCAAACTGCCACATACCTTTGATGTTGAAATCAACGGCCTTAGCAGCTGTGGCGCCGCCCATGAGCATGCCGGCTGCCAAAAGTAAAGTAACGATACGTTTCATGTAATTCCTTCCTTAACAGTTACGACCCATTTGGGCCAAATTATGAGAGTAATTCCTCTCCGTTGGGAAGGTGATGACATAAAAAAGCGCGCTTGGCAAGCTTTTGTGCAAAAATTTGTACCGTAATGTATAGCAAAAAAACTGTTTTTACATGTATCTAATACAAATCTAAGACAAAATTAAAGTAAAAAAATTTTGATTTTCTTTTTTGGGTTGGCACTGTCAACAGGAACACTTTACAAGTATTTTTATATATAAATCTATATCTTGATGCGATGTGGGGGCTTTTGCACAAGTTCAACTATGGTTAAACACCATCTAATCCCTACACAACGCCAGCGTATTAAGATGATGCTTTACTAGCTTAAGACCTCTGCACATTTCATTGTGCGAGGGCTTAGGAGCGTTCACGCAGTAAATGCGACCAAACAACGCGAAGCCTTATAAGTCTTGCTAAAAAACTTTGCTTTTAAGCAAGACTAAAATAAGAGTAGGTGCAATTCACTTGCACCGTTC
>CAYJIX010000132.1:0-2523 GCA_964370375.1 uncultured Desulfovibrionaceae bacterium
CCCTTTTGAGCCGCCTGCCTTTTTGCTGAAAAGGGGTGATGTGCGGCGTCAGGCTATAACGTCCATTTTATACATTCAATTAAATACATGGATTCCACGGGCTGCTTTGCAGCCCTCTGAATGACAAAGGCAGCTCAAGTGCACAGATGAGCTGCCTTTAGTTTTTGCGCGCTATGCGTATGGACGGTGCGGTTGGCTCAAACACCACCATGTACCTAGGCTTATTCCACAATTGTGAACATGTCTTCGTTAAGAATGCTAAGATTATTTACAGGTCCTTTTACGGCAAGGCTGCTTTCAAGAAGCGAAGCTACGGATCCGCCTTCAACGGAACCGTGTACAGTGATTTGCGATGAGCCTTGCGCGTTATATTCCATAAAGCCTACAGAGCCGCGAACATCCAATATGGTGTGGCCTTTTCCTGCGTTCAAGCCAAGGTGTTCGGCCCTATTGATGGATATGCTATTGTTGCCGTTGCCAACCGAAAAATCGCCGTTAACATGGCCAAGTTGCAGGGCATTGTTGCCATCCCCAACAGCCAGCGACACAGATTGGCCCACAAAGGACACATCTATGTTATTGTTCCCATTGCCAACACGAATGTCTGTTGTTTCGCCAATATTGCCGTACAGTTTGGCATCTTCTTCAATGGTTCTGGCAACAGATAGGGTGTTGTTGCCGTTGCCAAGGCTGATATCGGCCCCGTCAGGGCGCGGTGGTGGGAACAATAAATGGCCGGTGCTGCCGTCTTTCAGTTGTGTTTTGTAGGCTTCTACATATTCAGCATCGTAAAGGTATTCTACTTCAACACTATTGTTGCCTGAACCAAGCTGTATGGATTCTTTCACCATGGCAATGTTTAGATTGTTATTTCCATCGCCACCGGTTATAGAGCTAATGCTATTGGCTTTAACTGTATTGTTGCCGTTGCCTAAATGCAAGTCAAGCATGTTTTCAATGGTAATAATGTTGTTACCGCCTGAAAAGAACAGTTGTGAACTTTGTTCAGCTTCAATATGATTGTTTCCGCTGCCAAAAAATCCGTTCACTTGTTGTACATTTTCTATGGTGTTGTTGCCATTGCCTGCATGTACAGAAAGGTTCAAGCTGTTTGAATCAGACACAAAAGTGTTGTTGCCGTTACCAAGGTTGAGTTGCAACAAGGCATCTGGCGTTTTGTCAACATGAACAATGGTGTCATTGCCGTCTTTGCTTGAGATAGAGCGCGCGTTCACGCTAAGGATAAAATCATCATCGTCAGTGCCTTGGATTGAGCGCGATAGGTCTTGAAAAAGTGCTTCTTCCTCTGTGGCTGTTACGGGCTTTTGGGCCTTTATGGTGCCGTGTCCGTTGTCGCTAAAGACGGTATTTTCGGTCACTTTTTGCGTTGTTATGGTGCCGTCTTGCTGCATGATGCTGACAAAATAACTTGGCGTTTCGCTGTCTGCGGATTCGTCATTTGCCTTGTAGGTGATGATGCTTGCACCTGATTCAAAGGTTTTGGAGCCAAGAAGGTCATTTTCGGTCAAACCTTGAGCATGTATCAGCTCAATAACGCCTTTTGAAAGCTCTGTTTTTTCAGAGCTCTTTTCAGACATGCTTGCCAGTTCGTTGTTTTTTGCAGCAGAAGCTATCAGACCTGATTCGGCATCCTTTGCAGAATTGTCCTTCTTGTCTGCTTGGGATGCAAGGCTAAGGCCGCTTGCTAAACGCAGTGATTCATTGGAAAAAATAGCCTTGTCAGGACTGCTGCTTAATGAGGTGAGGCGCAACGGCGAGTTTGGGTCTTTTTCTGCCTGTGCTTGCCCGTAGGCTGAGCGCAGCTTTTCGCCGGCTGTTGATAGGTTTGAAAGCGTATTTGTAATGACCATAGCGTTGCATCCTCATGAAGCTGTTGTGGTAAAATCAACGTCTTCTTATGTATCGGCATATTGATGAAAAACTTTAGGGTAGGGGTGGCACGCTGGCTGTTGCCTTTAACAGCAGCCGTCGCGCTATATGTCACTGCGAGGAGCACCACGCGTGGACTACCGTCCACTGCTGGCACAAGCCCTGAGCAAAGCAAAGGGTGACGTGGCAGTCCATAGCAAAGCCATGAGTGACGTGGTTTATACCCTAAAGGGCACAAGTACCCTAAAGGGTGCACCTACCCGAAGGGCTCCGCGAACATGAGCCGTACAGATATAGAGAGCAGAGCGTCCATGTGTTTTCGCCCTAAATGGCGCAAGTGGCCTTTAGGCGCAGTTCATAGCTTTAGTAACAGGGGAGCAGTGCACGAATAAAAAGGCAGTGGATTGCCACGTCGCAAGCTCCTCGCAATGACTTTGTGGTATGCTGGCTGTTGCCTTTAACAGCAGCCGTCACGCCACCCCATATCAAAGCCAAGTGTGACTCGGTAGTCCATCCATGCCCTTTAAAATGCAGTCCACTCTATTGCCCCCATGACAAGGCCAACCTGTGGCTAACACAGACCACCTCTTTTTAGCCGCCTGTACCCTTGCCATTACTCAAAAAACAGTATAA